>CANOCU010000064.1 GCA_947564645.1 uncultured Lachnospiraceae bacterium | reverse complement strand
GATTTGATGACAATGGTGTCATATATAAAATTAAAACAGAAAAAACATACGTTATAAAAACAAGTGTTTTGCAATAGGCTTCGCAGGAAACCTTACTTTTGATCGAATCATACAGCATAGAAATGGGATAAGATCGGAAATATTCAACAGGAATTTGTGACGCTTCGGAATGGAGGAAAAGATGAAGATTGGATTTATAGGACTGGGTAACATGGCAAAAGCGATGATCGGTGGTATGCTGCAGAAGGAAATCGTAGCGCAGTGTGATATCATCGGTTCTGCGAAAACAAGAGAGACGTTGGAAAATATACATAATAGATATGGTATAGAAACATGTGACAGTAATGCCGCAGTGGCAGGGGAAGCAAAGATACTGATCCTGGCCGTGAAGCCACAGTTTATTCAGGGAGTGATCGAAGAGATCAGGGATATGGTATCGCAGGATACGCTGGTGATCAGTATCGCTGCGGGAAAAACGATGGCCTGGCTCGGGCAGGCATTCGGAAAGGAAATCAAGCTGGTGCGCTGTATGCCGAATACACCGGCTCTTGTGGGGGAAGGCTGTACAGGAATCTGTGTCAACAGTCATGTTTCGCAGGAAGAGACGGCATTGAGCCTTAAGCTGATGGAGAGTTTAGGACGGGCCAGTCTGGTGCCGGAATCCCTGATGGATGCTGTCGGCGCCGTCAGTGGCAGTTCCCCGGCATTTGTGTTCATGTTTATCGAAGCCATGGCCGACGCTGCCGTAGCGGCCGGTATGCCGAGAGCGCAGGCCTATGAATTTGCCGCGCAGGCGGTTTACGGTTCGGCGAAACTGGTGATGGAGAGTGGAAAACATCCGGGTGAGCTGAAAGATATGGTATGTTCGCCGGGAGGTACGACCATACAGGGGGTGCGTGTTCTGGAAGAGAGAGGAATGCGCGGCGCAGTCATGGATGCCCTGCAGGCTGTGGTGGAGCAGACTCGGAAATTATGACAAAAAAGTTAACAAATTTCAATTTTTTTCGGAATTTAAACATTATAAAAATGGAATAAAAACGAGACAAGCCGCATAAACTTGACAAAGACAAGGTGTTTTGCTAAAATTATCCATACTTAAGGAGTTAACAATTTCGTAATATTTTAGTATTATAACATCGGGAAATCTATGCTGAGCGGCAGATTTCATTAGCCGTGAGTATAATATGTGGGAAGATGGAGGATTGTATTTATGCCAGGAAGCATAAAAGTACGGATTCTGTTCACCGGCCTCATGCTTTGTCTGACTTTGGCGGCTTTCTTTCGTTTAGATGCCAGGGCGGCTACGAAGAAGGAGTATTTTGATTCTTTGAGTGTGGGAATTTCACAGATTGTAGATCCTACGGTCGAGGCGGTTGACGAGAAGGCGATCGAAGAGCTGACACAGATATCGGAAGAAAATGCCAGACTGCAGGAAGAAGAGTCGGACCTGGTGATGGTCAATGTGCAGGTGGCAATGAATGTGCGGGCGGAGGCGACGGAGGAATCGGATAAGGTCGGCGTGCTCTATAAGGACTGCGGCGGCAGGATATTGGAGCGCAAGGACGGTTGGACGAGAATGAAGAGCGGCGACCTGATCGGCTGGGCCAGCGATGAGTATCTTCTCTTCGGAGAGGAAGCGGAGGCGATGGCCAATGACGTGGGGAATCTGATCGTGCAGATCGAGACGGATACGCTGCGTGTCCGCAGAGAGCCGGATACCGGGGCGGAAGTTTTCGGGCTTTTGACCGGAGATGACGAGTTGGAAATGATCGAATATGTCAATGATGACTGGATCAGCGTGGATTATGAGGGAGAAACCGGCTATGTATCTGCGGAATTTGTGGATGTGGATTTCCACATCGATGCGGGAGAGACATTGGCGGCAATCAGAGAAAGAGAAGAGGCCGAGCGGTTGGCAAAATTGAAAGCAAATCAGGGCGCAGTCGTAGTGGGCGGTGACGACACCAAGCTGCTGGCGGCTCTGATCCAGTGTGAAGCGGGCAGCGAGACCTATAACGGGAAGCTGGCTGTAGGAGCTGTGGTGATGAACCGTGTCAGAAGCGGGGCGTACCCAAATACAGTATCGGGTGTTATTTTTGCATCGGGACAGTTTACGCCGGCGTTAAACGGCAAGGTTGCGAAGGTATATACGAACGGGAAGATCTCCGACAGCTGCTATGAGGCGGCGAGGGCTGCCATCAACGGCGAGACGAATGTGGGCGGTGCGACGCATTTCAGGAGAGCCGGCAACCATGACGGAATCCTGATCGATAATCAGGTTTTCTGGTAAAAGGGGTGCAGTCCGGGAGAATGATACTTGCGGGCCAGGGTATAATATAGTAGAATTATGTTTAAGAGTGCGGATGTTTGTGTCGGGGTTGACATGAAGTGCACGAATGCCGTTACTGCGGGCAGCTTTAAGCTGTGACCGGTAACCGACAGACAACAGAGAAAAGAGGTGAGGTCTTGTGGCAATATTTGCCGATATGAGTATGACGATGTTCTGGCTGATCGTTCTTGTGGTGTTGGTCGTCATCGAACTGCTGACTATGGGACTCACGACCATCTGGTTTGCGGGCGGTGCACTGGTCGCGACGGTCGCAGCGGTCTTTGGCACGCCGCTTATCGTGCAGGTTATTCTGTTTCTTGTGGTGTCCGGCGTGCTGATCGTCTTTACAAGGCCGTTGGCAGTCAAGTACTTTAACAAGGACAGAGTCAGGACCAATGCGGAGAGTCTGGTGGGCCGGCAGGCGATCGTAATCAGTGAGATCGATAACCTGCAGGGCATCGGTCAGGTCAATGTGGGCGGTATGGAATGGTCCGCTAGGACACGGATCGACGGCGTCAGACTGCCGGTTGGCACAGTGACTACCATACTGGGGATCAACGGTGTGAAGTTGATCGTCGAAGAGAGAAAAGAGGTTTAATTATGGGTGGATTGATAGCTTTCGTAGTAGTGTTGCTTTTGCTGGTGCTGATCTTATTATCCTGCATCAAGATCGTGCCACAGGCAAATGCCTATGTGGTGGAGCGGCTGGGCGCTTATCAGCAGACCTGGTCGGTGGGACTTCACATCAAGGTGCCGTTTCTCGATAAGGTTGCCAAGAAGGTGATCCTGAAGGAGCAGGTGGTGGATTTCGCGCCGCAGCCGGTGATCACCAAGGATAATGTGACCATGCGGATCGATACGGTGGTGTTCTTCCAGATCACGGATCCGAAGCTCTACGCTTACGGTGTGGAGAATCCGATCATGGCGATCGAGAACCTGACGGCTACCACACTGCGTAATATCATCGGTGAGATGGAACTGGACCAGACGCTTACTTCCAGGGAAGTGATCAACACGAAGATGCGTGCATCCCTGGATATTGCGACAGATCCGTGGGGGATCAAGGTAAACCGTGTAGAGCTTAAGAATATCATACCGCCGTCGGCGATCCAGGACGCGATGGAGAAGCAGATGAAGGCGGAGCGTGAGCGCCGCGAAGCGATCCTGCGTGCGGAGGGTGAGAAGAAGTCGACCGTTCTGGTTGCGGAAGGTAAGAAGGAATCCGCGATTCTGGAGGCGGAGGCCGAGAAGCAGTCGGCGATCCTGCGTGCGGAGGCGGAGAAGGAGAAGATGATTCGCGAGGCGGAAGGTGAAGCGGAAGCGATCCTGAAGGTGCAGAAGGCTACTGCGGACGGTATCCGTATGATCCGTGAGGCCGGTGCAGACGAGGCGGTGCTGAAGATCAAGAGTCTGGAGGCGTTCGAGAAGGTAGCCGACGGCAAGGCGACGAAGATCATTATTCCGTCCGAGATTCAGGGACTGGCAGGACTTGCAACTTCCGTGAAGGAAGTCTGGCAGTAAACGGCGCAGTCATGAGGCCGGACTGCTTACACCATAGGGTGGATGCAGGGATGCGGACTTCATGAAGGTTGTATACGGAATAGAGAAAAGGTGTTCGATGCGGGACGGTTTAACGGAACCGTCCCGCTGTTAACGTTACGAGACTTTTGATATCATTAACGATAAACAGTCTGCAGATAGAAATACAGTAGGAGGATATGATGAATTTAACGGGACGACATTTTTTGAAGCTTCTGGATTTTACGCCGGAAGAGATCACGTACATGCTGGACGTGGCGGCAGATCTGAAGGATAAGAAGAAAAGGGGGATTCCGGCAGACATTCACCGGGGTAAGAATGTGGCATTGATCTTCGAGAAGACAAGCACCAGGACGCGCTGTTCCTTCGAGGTGGCGGCGCATGATCTGGGTATGGGAACTACCTATCTGGATCCGTCGGGTTCCCAGATCGGCAAGAAGGAGAGCATCGCGGATACGGCCCGGGTGCTGGGACGGATGTATGAAGGGATCGAGTACCGCGGTTACGGACAGGAGATCGTGGAACAGCTGGCAGAGTATGCGGGCGTGCCGGTGTGGAACGGACTGACCAATGAATTCCATCCTACGCAGATGCTGGCGGATCTGCTGACGATCCGGGAGCATTTCGGATATTTGAAGGGGATCAGACTGACGTATATGGGGGATGCCCGTTATAACATGGGCAATTCGCTGATGGTGGCCTGCGCGAAGATGGGGATGCATTTTACCGCATGTACCACGAAGGACTATTTCCCGGATGCGGAACTGGTGCGGACCTGTGAGGAGATTGCGGCAGCGACCGGCGGCAGCGTAACGCTCACGGAGGACGTGGAAGAGGGAGCAGGCGGCGCGGATGTGATCTATACCGACGTGTGGGTTTCCATGGGAGAGCCGGCGGAGGTCTGGGAGAGCAGACTGCGGGATCTGATGCCTTACCAGGTGAACCGCCGGGTGATGGAGTATGCCGGTGAGAAGGCGGTCTTCATGCACTGTCTGCCCGCGTTCCATGATCTGGATACGGGGATCGGCAGGGAGATACATGAGAAGTACGGAATTGACGAGATGGAAGTGACGGATGAGGTGTTTGAGTCGGCACAGTCCATTGTCTTCGATGAGGCGGAGAACCGGATGCATACGATCAAGGCGGTAATGGCGGTGACGCTGGGGGAATATAGTATAGGATAGCGATGTAAGATGAAGACGGATAAAGCAGATATATTGACATTACTGAGGAACAGTACGGAATACGTGTCGGGACAGCAGCTGTGTGACCGCTTCGGGGTGACGAGGACGGCGGTCTGGAAGGTGATCAACCAGCTAAAGGAAGAGGGGTATCAGATCGAGTCGGTTTCCGGCAGAGGATACCGTCTGGTGGAAGGGCCGGCAGATATGCTGTCGGAGAGCGAGATCGCCAGCAGACTGCAGACGAAATGGGCAGGACGGAAGCTGTATTATTATGAGACTACCGGTTCCACCAATACCGATGCGAAGCGTCTCGGAGAAGAGGGAAATCCGCATGGAACCGTGGTCGTGGCGGATCTCCAGACGGCAGGCAAGGGGCGCAGAGGGCGCAGCTGGCAGACACTGTCAGGCACGGCGCTTTCTTTTACCCTGCTTCTGCGACCGGATTTCGTGCCGGACAAGGCGTCCATGATCACGCTGGTGATGGCGCTGAGTGTGGCGGAAGCCGTGGAGGAGATCACGGGAGCGCAGGCCGGGATCAAATGGCCCAACGATATCGTGATGAACAGGAAGAAGATCTGCGGTATGCTGACGGAGATGACCATGACGCCGGAGATGGACGAGATTCAGTATGTGGTAGTGGGCGCGGGGATCAATGTCAATAATGCCGGCCCGGAGGAATTTCAGGAGGAGGTACGGCCCACGGCCACTTCCCTGCGGATCGAGACCGGGCAGCAGTATAACAGGGCACAGCTGCTTGACAAGGTGCTGCAGCGGTTTGAAGAAAATTATGCGGTTTTCCTGGAGACGCTGGATCTGTCCGGCCTGCGGGAGCGATACCAGGCGCATCTGCTGAACAGGGGCGCCCAGGTGAGGGTGTTGGATCCGGCCGGGGAATATACCGGCACGGCGGAGGGGATCGACCTGCAGGGTGAATTGATCGTGGTAAGAGAGAACGGCGTAAGAACACCGGTCTACGCGGGCGAGGTTTCGGTGCGCGGACTGTACGGATATGTTTGACAGACAGGTAGATGGAATGGAAGAGAAGAGGATCGTGCTCTGCGGCGCCAATGCCTACGAGCAGAAATACTATTTTAATTCAAAATTTGCGGGGATTCCGGAATCGATCAAAGAGGAACTGCATGTGATCTGTGTGCTCTTTACGGAGGAAGTGGGCGGCATCTTTACGATCGTCTTCGACGAGGACGGTACGATCCTGTTAGAGACGGATGCCGATGAGGACGACCTGCTCTATGACGAGATCGGCAGCGGTCTTCTGGTGGGAGAAGTGCGCAGGAACAGACAGGAGCTGCTTGAATCGCTGCAGCTGTACTATCGGGTGTTTATCCTGCATGACAGATCCGTGTTAGAGGAAGATGAACGATAGGGAAGCGGGGGATTGCGGGCACGGCCTGCAAGATCCACGCAGAGGTAACTATGAAAAGAGAACATCTATGGCAACAGCTCTGCGCACTTGCTGCGCTGAGCGTACACGCGCCATGCAGCTTTGCTGCATGTGTGCATGCACTTCATATTTGTACCGTACTTTTCATGGGAATTTGTGTCGAGAAGACATGGAGGTGCAACTATGAAGGATTTATTGCATGAATTAAAAATCGGAAGTGTCACTTTGGAGAATAATATCCTGTTGGCACCGATGGCAGGCGTGACAGACCTGCCATTTCGTTTGCTGTGCAGGGAACAGGGCGTGGGCTTAGTCTGCATGGAGATGATTAGCGCCAAGGCGATCCTGTATCGGAATAAAAATACGGAAAGCCTGCTGCAGATCGACCCGCAGGAAGGGCCGGTGTCGCTGCAGCTGTTCGGTTCGGATCCGAAGATCCTTGGCGAGATGGCAAAACGGATCGAGGACAGGCCTTTTGCCGTTCTGGATATCAATATGGGCTGTCCTGTGCCGAAGGTGGTGGGAAACGGGGAAGGCTCGGCGCTGATGAAGGAGCCGAAGCTGGTGGAGGAGATCGTGACTGCCGTAGTGAAAGCCATCCGCAAGCCGGTCACGGTGAAGATCCGGAAAGGATTTAATGACACCTGTGTCAATGCAGTGGAGATCGCCCGGATCGCAGAAGCTTCCGGAGCGGCGGCGGTGATGGTGCATGGCAGGACGAGAGAACAGTACTATGCCGGGGAGGCGGACTGGGAGATCATCGCCAGGGTAAAGGACGGGCTGTCTATTCCGGTGATCGGCAACGGTGATATTACGGACGGAGTCAGTGCGGCGGACATGCTTCGACGGACAGGCTGCGACGGTGTGATGATCGGACGTGCCGCCAGGGGCAATCCGTGGATCTTCCGGCAGATCGCGGACTACCTGCAGGATGGCACGATCCTGGAAAGACCGAAGAAAGAGGAGATCAGGGAGACGATCCTACGTCATGCGAAGATGCAGCTTGCCTGTAAGGGAGAGTACACCGGCATCCGGGAAATGCGCAAGCATGTATCCTGGTATACGGCGGGAATGCCTGATTCCGCCAGGCTGCGGCGGAGCGTCAATGCGGTGGAGAACTTCGCACAACTGGAGGAACTGGTGCAGGGAATGTGAGAGTGCGTCATTTGTGACGGTTTAGTCAGGAGAGCGGACGTATTTTGTGCATGGGTCATTGCCATGATGCATATACTTTGGTATGGAACAGGAGACGATTCTTTATTATTATCCGCTGCCGGCGAAGCCGGACGGTACAGACAACACAACAGCCGCCAGGAAGCACTGGTTTCAGGAGGCCGTGCTGCAGACTGCGCTGCATGCAAGACAGGAGGAATTCTGCGTACTGGGATGCGCAGTGCCGCCTTTTTCTTATCGGAAAAGGGCCTGGAAGGCACCGGTACTTTACGAGGCAATGGAAACGGCGCTGCATACTGCCGCCGGCATGACGGATACCTTCGTGCACCCGGACATTCTGCGGCTCCTCGGGCCTGAGAGGCAGGGAAGGTGGCAGCCCCGTGAAGATACGATCAAAATGCTGCTTAAGTATCTGCTGGAGCAGCAGGCAGGAGAGGCGCCTGCCCTGTCCGGTATGGTGACGGTGCTCCTGGGACAGCCCCGGGATGCGGCGCGGCAGCTTGAGACCACATGGGAACTGCTCGAACCGTATCTGCCCAGAGTGAATCGTATGCTGCTCTATTATGAGGGGCAGGAGGATGGCCTGGAAGCGCTGCAGGAATATTTAGAGGCGTATTATTATGAGTACGGACTGGTGCCGCAGCCGATACCGTACAGGAGAACCCGTATAGCGGAGTCTGATCCTTTTTCCGGGGAAAGTGCGGCGGCGCTTCGATGTGGGAAGGAGCGGAGCGGCGGCGTGATCCTGGACTTTGCCGAAGGATACCGTTACCCGAAGACCGGGTCTTGGACCTGCGTCTATATCGATGCCGTATCCGACGGAGAAAAGGAACGGCTGTTTGGACGGAAAAGTCCGGCAGCTGCGTATTTATCGCCGCTGAAATATCTTGACACTCTGGTAAAAAATAGTTATGATAGAAAAGTTAAAATGACATAGATTATCCCGGTTACTGGCAGAAAAAGGGATAAAATTTTATAAATAAAAGAGGAACGATAAACAGAAAGGGAGTAGTACCATGCAGGAGAAGAAAAATATCTTAACGTATGAGGGACTGAGAAAATATGAGGATGAGCTGCACGACCTGAAGGTGGTCAAGCGTAAGGAAGTGGCGGAGAAGATCAAGGAAGCCAGAGAACAGGGCGACCTGTCCGAGAATGCCGAGTACGATGCGGCCAAGGACGAACAGCGCGATATCGAGGCGAGGATCGAAGAGCTGGAGAAGATCTTAAAGAATGCGGAAGTGGTCGTTGAGGACGAGGTAGATCTGGACAAGATCAATATCGGCTGTCAGGTGAAGATCCTAGATATGGAATTCAATGAGGAGCTTGAGTATAAGATCGTCGGTTCCACCGAGGCCAACAGTTTAAAGGGGAAGATTTCCAATGAGTCTCCTGTAGGCAAGGCGCTGATCGGCTGCAAGGTGGGCGATCAGGTGGAAGTGGAGACACAGGCAGGCATGATCCAGTACAAGGTGCTGGAGATCCAGCGGTCAAATTAGAGGATCGAAGTAACAGCGGCAGAGAAGCCCAAGGCTGAATTGTTACGGACAGAAAGATGATGGAGGTCAGTATGGCAGAAGTACAGAATCAGGATATTAACCAGCTTTTGAAGGTCAGGAGAGAGAAGTTAGCCACATTGCAGGAAAACGGCAAAGATCCTTTTCAGATCACCAAATATGATGTGATGCATCACAGCCAGGAGATCAAGGACAACTTCGACGCGTTGGAAGGACAGCAGGTGTCTGTTGCGGGCCGTATCATGTCCAAGCGGATCATGGGGAAGGCTTCTTTCTGTAACGTGCAGGACTTGCAGGGCGATATTCAGTCCTATGTGGCCAGAGACAGCATCGGTGAGGAAGGCTATGCGGACTTTAAGAAATATGACGTGGGTGACATCGTAGGGATAGAGGGAGAAGTATTCAGGACCAAAACAGGCGAGATGTCCATTCATGCAGCCAAAGTGACACTGCTGTCAAAAAGTCTGCAGATCCTGCCGGAGAAATATCATGGACTGGTCAACACGGATATCCGTTACCGTCAGCGTTATACCGATCTGATCATGAACGAGGACGTGAAGAAGACCTTCGTGGCACGCTCTAAGATCATCAGTTCCATCAGACGCTATTTGGACGGACAGGGATTCCTGGAGGTGGAGACGCCTATGCTGGTCTCCAATGCGGGCGGCGCGGCGGCAAGACCGTTCGAGACCCATTACAATGCACTGGATGAGGATGTGAAACTGCGCATCTCTCTGGAATTATATCTGAAAAGGCTGATCGTGGGCGGCATGGAGAGAGTCTACGAGATCGGCCGCGTGTTCCGCAATGAGGGCCTGGATGCCAGGCACAATCCCGAATTTACCCTGATGGAATTATATCAGGCTTATACGGATTATTATGGGATGATGGAACTGACGGAGAATATGTTCCGCCATGTAGCGAAAGAAGTGTGCGGCACTACCACCGTTCCCTACGGCGAGGCGATGATCGATTTAGGACAGCCTTTTGCGCGTATGACCATGGTGGAAGCCGTGAAACAGTATGCAGGTGTGGATTTCGATACAGTGAAGGATACGGCAGAGGCGAAGAAACTTGCCGATGAAAAGGGCGTCCATTATGAGGAGAGACATAAGAAGGGCGATATCTTAAATCTTTTCTTCGAGGAGTATGTGGAAGAGCATCTGGTGCAGCCTACTTTCATCATGGATCACCCGATCGAGATCTCCCCGTTGACCAAGAAGAAACCGGAGAATCCGGAGTACGTGGAGCGTTTCGAGCTGTTTATCACGGGCCGCGAGATATGCAATGCCTACTCGGAGTTAAACGATCCCATCGATCAGCGGGAGCGTTTCCGGGCACAGGAGGAGGCGCTGGCAGCAGGCGATGAGGAGGCGAATACCACCGATGAGGATTTCATGAATGCGCTGGAGATCGGTATGCCGCCCACAGGCGGAATCGGGTACGGCATCGACAGGCTGGTGATGCTGCTCACGAACTCGCCGGCGATCCGCGATGTGCTGCTTTTCCCCACGATGAAGTCTTTGAAGGACGGAATGCAGTAAAATCAAGGCTTTCAAGCCTTCGATAGAAAAAAGTACAGCAAAAGTACAGCGAATTTCGAGCCTATAATACCCGATAACACTGAATAATACGGGTTACGGAAGAAAAGCAGTACCAAGCAGCAGGAAAGAAAAATAGAGATTGCGCTTATTAAGAGCCACTTTTCTAAGAGAAATCTTGGAAGAGTGGCTCTTTTCGTTTTGGCGATTGTCCGGGGAACCTTCAGAGGGCAAGTACGATGCACAAAGCTTCAAAGATTCAATGAATAAGGAGGCAAAGAACATGGCATTTAAGAAGATCAGGAATATGAAGGTTTATGAACAGTCGGGCTATCACTACAAGAGCACTCCGACGATCATGCTCAAAGGACAGTGGCTCAAAGAACTTGGATTCGAATATGGAACACCAATTTGTGTGGAGTGCAGCGGTGGAAAGCTGATCATCACCAAGGCTGACGAGATCGAGGCGACATTTACGGAGGTCGGAACGGAACCGGTAATGTGTGTGGCTGAAGGTACTTTAGAATACGGAAGGGGGAATGCGTAATGGGAAAGATCATCATGTGCGGTTCATTTAAGGGCGGCGTTGGGAAGTCTGTTACCACCTTCAATCTGGCTTATTCTTTGGCTGAGATAGGGAAGAAGGTTTTATGCGTGGATTTTGACAGCCAGGCTAATCTCACCACCTGCTTTGGTGTTGAAGATGTCGAGGCTCTTCCGGTTACTATTGGTCATCTGATGATGGCTGAGATCGAGGAAGAAGCTCTGCCTGAGCCGGTCGAATACATCCATAGCAGGAATGGCGTGGATTTTATCCCGTCTTCGATGGTTCTTTCTGCGGTAGACAGCAAGCTGAGACTGGAAATGGGGGCAGAGGGGATGCTTTCGCGGATCTTGGAACCGTTGAGAGATTCATACGATTATATTCTTCTGGACACTTGTCCGTCGTTGGGAGCCTTGACCATCAATGCGCTTGCGGCGGCTGATGAAGTGATCATTACGGTGAATCCTCAGCTTCTTGCAATGATGGGTTTGCAGGATTTCCTGAAGACGGTGGGGAAGATCCGAAGCCGTATCAATAATCGGCTCAGTATTTCGGGGATCCTGCTTACGATGTGTGATTCACGGACGAATCTCTGCAAGGTTATTTCTGAAGAGGTGGCTGAGACATTCCAGAATCAGATCAGGATTTTTGATAGCCGGATACCTACGACTGTAAAGGTTGGTGAGTCTGTTTAATACAGCGAGCCTCTGATCGAGTACGCACCGGGGAACGGAGCCTGCGAGGCTTACCGGATGCTTGCGAGGGAGGTGGCTTGCGCATGAAGGCTGATGCACCGAAAAGAAGGATTTTTAATGATGCGGTTGACCTGCTCTCCACGGGGGAGCAGGTACCTTGCGGCAGCGGTGTGGATATGCTGGATATTGATTCGATAAAGCCATTTCGGCATCATCCCTTCCACCTGTATGAGGGGGAACGGCTGAATGATATGGTCGAGAGCATAAAGGAACACGGTGTTCTGAATCCTGTAATCGTGCGGAAAATGCACTACGGATATGAAATGCTTTCCGGTCATAACAGACAGAATGCTGCAAAGCTGGCGGGGCTGAAGGAGATACCGGCATTTGTGAAAGTGGATCTGTCGGATGAAGATGCTTATGTCTATGTGATCGAAACCAATCTGATGCAGCGGTCTTTTACAGATCTGTCGATATCGGAAAAGGCGGCGGTACTGGCTGAGAGGTATGATAAGGTTTTTTATCAGCGTAAAAGGGATGAAATTGTTGCGGAATTAAAAGCTTTGGAGACTCCCACGGATGCTGAGACCGAAAAAGGTGGACATGATGTCCACCTTTCCAAGAACCGCGATAACTTGGGCGATGAATATGGGCTTTCAGGGCGGCACGTGGCAAGGCTGATGCGTGTAAATCAGTGTTTGCCCGAAATAAAGGAAATGCTGGATCAGGGCAAAATGCAGCTTACGGCGGCGATTCAGCTTTCCTATCTGCCGGAACAGGGGCAACGGATGGCTTTGGAGGTATCGGAAAAATCCGGCACTAATATCACGGAAAAGATTGCGAAAGAGATCCGCAAGGCGAAGATGACGGAGAAGGATATCAGAGAAGCGATTGCGGGTCCGGATCCTGAGATCAATAAGCTGACAGGTGAGCCGATATTGCCGGAAGAGAAGCCAAAGCCGATAAAGCTGTCCGGTGATATCAGGGCGAAGTATTTCAGTGACACGCCTCAGAAAGAGATGGAAGACATTATAGGCAAGGCTCTTGCCGCATGGTTCAAGAAACGGAGGTGATCGGATGTTTGATACAGAACAGTTAAAGACGATAGATTCAAGATATTTCAATATTATCATGGTGGATGAGTATGATGTGACTATCCAGAGCAGGAACACGGGGCATTACTGGTACCTGCATTGCACCGGTGTTCCGGGTGATGCGGCGTGTATCATATTCCATAAACACAAGTACAGTCATCCCTATCACCAGCACGGGCGTGGAAACAGCCTCAGACAGGCGATTCGGAGCATACAGAGCCATGACCGGTGGCAGATGAATGGGAGGAAGAGAATATAGTTTGATCACAGAGAGAGTTGCTAAAGAACGCAGCTCTCTCTGTTTGCTAAATGTTATAAAGATGTTGCAAAGATGCGTGTTTAGAGTTATACTATAGTAGTTGTAATTTGTGATATTTTTGGATTAAGTGACGAGGGTAAACGATGAGTTTTGCTGAAGATATTAAAAGAATAAGATTATCGGCAATTCTGACACAGGAAGAGTTCGCCAAAGAAGTAGGTGTTGCCTTTGCAACAGTGAATCGATGGGAAACAGGCAAAGCAAAACCTACAATCAAAGCCATGAAGCTAATTGATGAATATTGCAAGAAGAATAACATCGATTTTAATGTCGGGGAAGAGGTTGCAAAAAACGAGTAACAAGTCCGTTTTTTAGAACACTACTTCTGGCATAATATAATTAGTGGTTCGGTGGTGAACTGCGAAGAAAGGGTTATTGACCTATGGTAATAAACAAGCATGGTAGCTTCTATTTGAGAAGTGGCTGGGGAACAAAGATTATCCAGGCAGTGGAAGCTGACGACATGGTTTTTTCGCCTGTTAATGAGCAGGAAGCTGTTGATAGGATCGGTTTAGGCCGTGTCATGATAAAGGCACTCAGATATTGGGCTGATGCATCAGGGCTTACTACTGAAGAAAAAGTACAGGGTGGTATCGCTGAAAGAAGAACTGATTTGTTTGATTTGCTTGAAGCAAATGACAGATATTTTCAGAAGCCCGGAAGCCTGTTGCTACTTCATAGAAACATAGCGTTGAATGAGGAAAACGCTACGGCATGGTATTGGGCTTTTAATGAGTTTGATAAGCAAGCCTTTACCAAGGAAGAATTTGTGGATGGATTACACTATTTCCTTGCTGTAAATGAAATGTCCATAAAGAAGGCTGCGGTAGACAAAGAGTTTAACTGCTTTAAGAATACCTATTTAGCGGACAAGAAGTTTGATATCAAAACGGTAATGGATGAAGACACATATCCATTCTTTGGATCACTGCATCTTCTGAGGGTAAATGAGGATAAGAAGTTTGAGAAAACATATCTGACCAAAGCGGAAATGCCGTTGCAAATTTTGATTTACGCTATAGCAAAGGACAATCCCGAAGAAAGCAGTCACAGAGGACAGATTAGTATAGACAAAATCATGGAAGAAAAGCGGCAGGTGGGTAGGTACTTCCCGATGAGATATACAAAACTCATAGATATGCTTCTAGAAGCGGAAAACAAAAAGCTTCTCACGCTCAATAATAATTTTGGAAACAGGTTTATTGAGTTTTCGGATGTTCAGTATGATAAATTGCTGAACGAATACTACATGGAATAGAGGATATAACAGATGGATTATACAAGACTGGTTACAAAGAGAGGGCAATATAAGTATTCTGTGAATATCTGTTTTGATCTTCGGGATGAAGAACGCATTGCGGGATTTATTCCGAATGTGACCACAACGGAGATTTTCAGAGAATATCTCGGAGGAATGATCCGGGGTAATTCTGACATTCATTCCAGAATACTGTATGGCTCATATGGTACCGGTAAATCACATTTGCTAACAGTAATGTGTGCTGTTTTGGGACACATTAACATAAAGGGAGAAGGGTTTAAGAATTTCACAAGTCTGATCGCAAAGTATGATAAAGAACTGGCGGCAGATATACGTAAATTTGCAAAAGAGAAAAAACCATATCTCGTTGTGCCAGTTTATTCGGATTACGATGATTTTGGAAAGTGCATTTCCCTCTCGCTGAAAAAGGAACTGGACAGAAACAATATTCAGGTTACTTTCAAAGGCTTTTTTGATGAAGCCCTTGCTTTGGTTAAGAAATGGAAAGCGGGCAAGGAATCATTATCAAGGTTAGAAGAGGTATGTAAGAAACAGAAGACAACAGTAGAGGATCTTGTTAAAGGGTTGTCTACATATGATTCCTCATACGAAAAGATTTTCAACAAGATTTATTCGGGAATGTCATATGGAGCAGCATTTAACAGTACTTCCGGAAATCTGATAGACAATATGAATTATGCCAATGAGGCAATCAAAGACAAATACAGGGGTATTGTGCTTGTTTTTGATGAATTTGGTAGATATGTTGAGGACTATGGCGAAGTATTAAAAGTTAAGGCTGTTCAGGATCTGGCAGAATACTGTGATCATTCAGATTACAACAACCATTTAATTTTGGTATCACATAAGCAATTATCTATGTATACCAATGCTATGAAGAAGAGCATAAGTGATGAGTGGAAGAAGGTAGAGGGAAGATTCAAAGCAACCTCGATAAATATAAAGTATGATCAGTGTTTGTCGCTTATAGGGAATATTATTCCAAAGAATCTGACTCATTGGAGACCATTTAAGAATAAATTTGACCAAACATTAAATGACTTATATAGCCAGGCATGGGATTTCAAGGGCTTTATGCTTCCGCCGGAAACAGATGGTGGCTCTGCGTTTGAGGATGGATATCCGCTTCATCCGATAACGCTTTTTGCGCTTGACAGGTTATCAAAAAAGGTGGCTCAGAATGAGCGTACATTCTTTACATATTTGGCAGGCGATGAAGAAAATACCCTTTTCTCTCAGCTGCAGAATTATGATACAAAGGAGTTTCATTTCATAGGGCTGGATGCTATCTATGATTATTTTGAATTGAACATAAAGTCATTTAAGACTGATGATTCATATGCGGTATATAAGAAACTGCAAATTGCATTAAACAAGTTAGGAACTGATAAAAAAGGATATCAAACCAAGATACTTAAAACAATGGCTGTCATAAGCATTATTTCGGATACCGATGTGCTTATTGCTGACAGAGATACATTGGTTTGTGTTGTTGATGGTAAACGACAGGAAGTCGAGGCTGCGATTGATAACCTTGAAAAGAAAAAGATTATCAAATATATGCGTCAGTACGGCTACTATGATTATTTCGATAGCAGCATATTTGACCTGGAAAAGATGATCGAGGATAAAGTGCCCGGCATCAACGATGAAATGGTAGTGCGGATTTTAAATGAAAAATTCGCTGATTTTGCGCTTTATCCTTACAGATATAATGAAACGTATTTCATTAATCGTGTCTTTGTTCCTGCATTTGCCACTAAGGGAGAACTTACTAAGAAATCCTTCCACAATACGTTACCAAAGTATTATGACGGAACCGTTATTTTCGTTTTGGACGATCAGGCAGATGAAAAAGAGTATGCGGAAATGGCAGGATTACCTAAACGCACTCTTCTTGTTGTCAATGGTAAATCAAAAGCGGTAGAGGAAGAAGTAAAGCGTTATATTGCACTTCAATACTTCTATTCTAAAAAGGATGAGCTTGCAGAGGATGATCCGACTGTCGTTAATGAGCTGACTTTATACTTAAGCGAACAGGTTGCCATTGTCGAAGAACTTATTCGTAAATGGAGATCACTTCAGGATCCGGGAACATTTGTAATGAATAACGGAAACCTGATTGATATCGCATCTGAAAAAGAGTTTTCTGATGTGCTTTCGGATATTATGGAAGCTGCTTTTGATAAAACACCGATGATCAACAACGATCTGTTGACCAAGAATAATTTGACGGGTGCAATCAGGTTGGCGCGGAAGAAAGCGGTTGAATGCATTATGGGGCAGGATGATATATATGATGGATGTCCGAATCTGTCTCCTGAATATAACATCTTAAGAGCCGCATTATCGAAGACGGGAATTGCAGATAATACAAAAATAAGCAAGAAGAATCGTGTAACGGAAGACAAAATGCTTTATCTTCCGGACGAGAGACATACTTTATCAGGCAAACCGGTGATGAATGCCATACAGAAAAAATTACGCAAGGCAGAAAGTGAAAGACTTGCCTTAAGTGAGCTGTATGAGATGCTGAAAACGGAGCCTTACGGATTGAGAGACGGAGTGATTCCAGTATTACTTGCATATGCATTACGGGATTATCAGAATGTATCCCTGTATTTTCATGGAAATGAGCATTCATATACAGAAGAAGAGCTGGTTAAGGCATTGTCGGAACCGGAAAACTATACATTGTTTATTTGTAATTGGAAAGAAGAAGAGATTGCTTATATTGAGGGCTTGGAAAAACTGTTTGCAGAATATCTTCCCAAAGGTGATGGCCTCAATAGATTAGAGGAATTGTTCAAAGCGATAAATACACATTATGCTTCTATATCGAAGAGTGCTAGAACCACAGAAGTATATGTTTCTGACCTTGCAAAGCAGTATAGGGATATTCTGAATATTTCATATAAGGATTATAATGCTTTCTTCTTTGAGATACTTCCGAAGTTGAATGCTGATTTACATGAATTGGTGATTCAGATTGGAAACATCAAAGAAGAGCTTGGATCCGTAGAAGAAAAACTTTATGTAAGAGTCGTGAGAGTAATCAAGCAGATATTTGACTTGGATGATTCGGATGACCTGATGCAGTATATGCAGGATCTGTATCGTGAAGAGTGGGAAGAGAAAAGTCAGAAAGCGTTCGATTATACCACAAACAATGTTCTTGATCTCGTATCAAGAGCCTTTGAGATGGATGAAGAGCATTTTGTCTTGGAATTGGCTAAGGCGACAACAGGATTTGAGTTATCATACTGGGCGGATAATAAGATCAACGGCTTTGAAGAAATACTCAGAGATACTGTTAATAAATTGAATGAGTACAATCCTGAGGACGGCTTGCAGCAGGGAGAGATGAAGATAACTATTGAATCTGCTGACGGAGCACCTGTGATAACACAATTCTCGAATGAGAAGTTATCTACCACAGGAAAAATGATGCTGAAGAAGATGAAAAGCACACTGGGCGATTTTGGAGAGTCTATCAGCTATGAAGAGAAGATCTCGATTTTGACAGAGATTATGAAGGAGATTATTGGTTAGAGGTGACAGTCTATGATTTATTGGTGCAAGAAATGCAAGACACCTGTATTCAATAAGGGCTTGCATAGTTGCTCTTGCGATGGAAAGATGAAAAAAATATCTGAAGGTTCCATATGCAATCCAGTATTTAAGCAGGAAAGAAAGCTACTGGAAAATATCATGGACTGTGATTATGGAGATCAGAGTATTTGGTATCTGGGAGCAAGCAAGTATTTTATTGATGAGCAAATCGTTAAGGTGCCGTACAGAGATTGGTACAAGGCTAAGAAACATTTGGAGGTAGCGGAAGAGTTACGAAATGACATAGAGGTTGAGCGGGATTATACTCCATATTTGTCAGTTGTTAAAGCAAATGAAGCATACTTGAATCAGCTGGTGTATGAAGCTGAGCATTATATTGTTGAAACGCTGAATAAATACAAAGGGGATAATTATATTCCCACTGTGTCGTTTTCGGGAGGAAAAGATTCTTCCGTAGTAAGCAGGCTTGTGATGGATGCGCTTCAAGATAATGCTGTAATTCATATGTTTGGGGATACGACTCTTGAATTTAAGGAAACTTATACATATGTCACAGAGAAGTTTAGGAGAGAGAATCCGAGGGTCCCGATGATTCCGAGTGAAACAGAGAATGATTTCTTTAAGCTCTGTAAGGTATTCGGACCACCAAGCCAGCATGAACGTTGGTGTTGCACGATTTTTAAGACGAGTAATCTGAATAAAGAGTATGAAAATCTTCCGGGAAACAGCTTGACATTTCTTGGAATAAGGCATAGTGAGTCTGTTGCAAGAGCCGGGTATGACAGAACACAGGAAACATCGAAGATTTCCTCACAAGTAAATGCCATGCCGATTATCGAATGGACGGATTATGATGTTTGGCTCTATATACTGGCAAAGAATCTATTGATAAACGACTGCTATCAGTATGGTTACAAGAGAGTTGGATGCTGGTGCTGTCCGAATAATTCTGATTGGTCGATGATGCTGACGGAAATATACCATCCAGAAGATATGCAACGATGGAAAGATATGGTCTATGAGTTTGCAGAGAGGACAGGAAAGACGGATCCCGATGCTTATTATGAAGAAGGCAAATGGAGAATCCGTAGAGGGGCAAGCGGCTTAAAGGTTAAGAATGTCACTATTGCCGATACACCGTGCAATTTGTCTGACCGTGCAAGAAATATAATTGTAGAAAAGAAGTTGCAAAAGGATGTATTGGAACTTTTTAAACCGTTAGGAGATTTGAAGGTTGTTGAGAAGAAAGATGCCACATATGTTCAGATATTTGATGAGGATAAATCCGGTGAATACAGAAAAATATGTGAGCTTATTCTTACATATGGAACCACAGTCATAAAGGTTTTGCCGGAAGAGAGAATAGATGCAACGAACCTTGTGAATAGGATCAAATGTCAGATGCGAAAGTACCAGTTCTGTATCAGATGTTCGGCGTGTGATTCGACTTGTCCGCACGGAGCTATTGATACTATTCATGGACAATATACGATTGATGAAAACAAGTGTCAGCATTGTAAACATTGCATTGCGAAGTTTTATAACGGCTGCATTATGTGCGATGTTCTTTCATCAAGGAAGGGTACACAATGATTTATTTTGACAATGCCGCTACAACTAAATATAAGCCGGACGAAGTTATTGAGGCATTGAATTATTATCTCAGAGAAGTAGGCGTTAGTCCGGGAAGGGGAAGCTATTCACTTGGGATTGAGGCATCCCGTATGCTTTATAAATCCCGGACTACGGTTGGAAGATACTTTGGAATGAGCAGCCCAGAGAAAGTTGTTTTTACAAAAAACTCAACAGAAGCCATAAATCTTCTGTTTAATGGGCTATTGAAAAAAGGTGATCATGTAATAATCTCATGTTATGAGCATAATGCTGTTCTAAGACCATTGCATGATCTTAAACAGAAAGGGATTATTGAATACTCTGTTATAAGCCGTAGTGATCTGGAGATGTGTGCTGAGGATCTTTTTGCAAAGTATGCTAAAGATAATACACGGATGCTGGCTTTGACTTTGGCAAGCAATTTGACCGGCAGGATTGTTTATAAAGAAGAGTGGATGAGATATTTTCATAGCAAGGGGATCATTACTTTTATTGATTCTTCCCAGGGAGCCGGGAAAATGACCATAAGTATGAAAGATGCCGGTGTGGATTTTTTGGCGTTTACAGGGCACAAAGATCTGTATGGAGTTCCAGGCATAGGTGGACTGTGCTGCGAATCGAAGGAGCATTTTATGCCTTTGATTCAAGGCGGTACGGGAATACACGGCGAAAGCTTTGTTAATCCGGACATTTTCCCGGAAGGCTACGAAGCGGGAACATTGAATATGCCTGCAATTTGGGCACTTAAAGCGGGAATAGAGTATATTGAGTCTCATGCTGATAAGATCAGGACTATGGAAATAGAATTGATGACGTATCTCCTTAAAGGATTGTCAGAAATAGATGGATTACGGGCATATGATGTGGATGAGAAGAGAGTATCCACTTGCTGTTTTACTCTCGATGATCTTTCATCGGATAAGATCATATCATTGTTGGACAGTAAGGGGATATGTGCCCGTGGTGGTATCCATTGTGCGATACTGGCACATGAGGCTATTGGCACTGTAGAAACAGGGGCGGTCAGAATCAGCTTGAACTATAAGAATACAAAAGCTGAGATTGATCATCTTTTAGATACATTACGAAGCAGGTGATTATATGCATATCGTTTTTTTCAGTACAAGCGATGTTTTCAAGGCGGAAGAGATTCTGAATGAAAAGAATATAGAATGCAAGGTTGTTCCTACGCCGGTTCAGGATAAGGCATATTGCGGCGTGTGTGTTGAAACGCAAGATGAACAGGCAAAAACGCTGATGGGAGACATGGAATTTGAAGTATTGAAATAAAGCCGGAGGGAGGAACGGGAATGTCGTTTAAAGATATACCGCTGCTAAGGTATTACAAAACGTACAAAAACAATGTCGTTAAAGAATTCTATACACCGGTTCTTAAACAAGCCGTTCTCTATCAGAGGGCTGTAGGATTCTTTACTTCGGGGGCGTTGATTGATCTTACAAAGGGCTTAAGAGGTCTTACGAAAAATCATGGAAAAATACAGTTTATTGTATCTCCCAGATTATCAGAGGAAGACATTGCTGCTATAAATAAAGGCTATGAGCAAAAAGAGATTATTGGCCGCGCACTAATGCGTGATTTCAAGGAGCCTGAGAACTATTATGAGGAAGAAAGACTGAACTTCCTTGCATATCTGATTGAAGAAGGTTTTCTTGATATCAAGGTTGCATTCACGCCACCACAAAAAGCCACCGGTATGTATCACGAAAAGGTGGGAATTGTCACGGATGAAAATGGAAATAAAATTGTGTTTACCGGATCACTGAATG
>CANOCU010000063.1 GCA_947564645.1 uncultured Lachnospiraceae bacterium | reverse complement strand
TAAATATCCAGATACGCCCGTACATAGTTCAACTCTTCCCGCAATTCCACCGTTTTCTCAGTCTTCATGGAGTAGCGGAGTATATAATTGAGTTCATTGATAATCCTGGTAACATTTTCGTGATTATTAGCAAGCGACTGATATTCGATCAGCTGCAGCGTATTATAAAGAAAATGAGGGGACAGCTGATTGATCAGCGTTTGGATCTGTGCATCACGACTTCGCAGTTCGTAGAGATAGTTCTCATTGATCAATCTGTCTATTCTCTGAATCATATGTTCAATCTCAATACTCAGTTCCTTCACATTCCGGGATTCGGAGTAAAACGCACATCTCTGATCTGACTGCTGGCTGATCTTCATCTCCCTGATCATAAACGCTATATTTTTCAGCGGCTTCAGAATCTGTCCGCTAAGTTGTCTGGAAAAAAAGATGATGACAACAAGCCCGATCACGATCACGCCAAAGTCAAACCAGAAAATTTTCCTGACGAATCCATTAAAGTTATCATAAGGTTCTGCATAGACATAAGTCCATCCGGTCACTTTTGAATGCACCTGGGTAATATAGTTATCCTTAGTAAAAAGGATTCGCAAAAAATTGGCGGGCTGTCTCTTAGCAGACTCACCCTGACCTCCTGACATCAATTCCTGTGCCGATATACGTTCATTCCCCCTCTCGCAGATCAGCATTCCCTCTTCGTCCAAAATCAATATTTTCGCTTTATTTTCTTTGAGATTATTATCCAGAATTTCATTGATCATGTCAGACTTGATATCACAGATAATATAACCGATCCTGCTCTGCATACTGCGCACCGGCAGAATAACCGAATAGACCGTTTCACCCTTGGGCGGATGCGTATAATATATCGTCGCATGTTCCCCCACATAATAGAGTCTGACCGTTCCTTCCCGTATCTTCTGGAAATAGTCTTCCTCCGTAAAATCAAAATTCTTCAGAAACTTGTCTGCATTTTCATTATAGATGTTATATTGAAAACCTTGTTCTCCTACAATGATAATATCATTAATGAAAGACTTAAAGGTTGTTATATTCTGTACAAAATCCTCTACGGCATTAGTACTGTTGAGCTTTTCGCGATTTGACATGTTCTTATAGTTTTTCATCGCCTCACGGATATTATTATTTCTGGCAAGCATTACCATTGGCGTCTTGACATCCTCAAAATAATAGTCAATCGAGTCTACTGCGTTTTCCATACTGCCATGGATGTTTTCCATAATGATCCGATTATACTGTCCTGATGTAAACATGACGATACTGCTGCTCAAAATGATGATCAGCGATATAAATCCTATGCTGATCTTCAAGATCAGTTCAAACTGAAGGCTGTATTTTTTCATGCGCTAGTCCTGGTACCGCTTCCTTTTTCATGATTTTTCCAAGTTAACCGAAGCAATTTTACTATATATAATGTATTGCAAAGAAACCGCCAAGTCAACCTTTCCTGTACTTCCCGAACGCCTTGCGCGCATCCAGATGTACTTCCCTGAAAAACAGAACCGCCCAGACCGCATACGCAATCCCTGCAAAATACCCCGACACAAAATAAGTCCCCACAGCGCCCGCCAGCATAACAAACGCCCACAGGAATAAGGAGTTGCGCATGTCCTTTGCCAGCCGCGCCTTATCGTACAGCTTCTGCTCCTCCTTCGGCAGCGTATTGAAACCCGAGACGAGCCCGGCCGCCCGCTCCTTTAAAACTCCAAACAACAGGCCAAGCACGGCAAAGGCCGGCGCCAACACGATGCACATCCAAAATCCCAGATTCCTCAAATCTTATCCTCCTTCTTAAGCCACGCGACCGCCCTGGCAAATCTCCCGGCCGTGTCATGAAAATGCCCGCCCTCGTTCCACTCCAGACAGACCGCGCCGTTTAGCTGCTCTTCCAGAATCTTCTGCGCCCGCTCCGTGCACGCCGCCACCTTTCCCATACGGGGATTCCTGGTCTGGCTCTCCTTCTTCCCCAGGGACAGATATACGTTCGTCTCTTGCCTAAGCGGCTTCTCCCGCTCCATGTATTCGCAGAAACCGTCATACCAGAGAGAAGCGGAAAGGCTGCAGACCCATCCGAACCGATCCGTCAGATATAACGCGTAAAGCGCTGCCAGACCTCCGAGCGAATAGCCTAACAGCGCCGTATGTTCCGGCTTCCCTTTCGTCCGGTAACAGGCGTCCATATAAGGTTTGATCTCCTCCGTCAGGCAGCGGATATAACACGCCGCCCTGCCCTGCGGCAGCGCCTCTCCCTTACGGAATGCCGCTGCGCTCCACGGCGTGAAGTCATCGTTCCAGCTCTTTGGCCTTACGGACAGCAGGATGAAATCTGTCGAAATACCCATCCTCCTCAATTCGGCCATCATCTCCGCAGCCGGTAGTTCCCCATTGACGTAGAAGACCGGATAGCAGTCCGTCCCCGCGTCATATCCCTCTGGCAGAAGCAGACTGCAGGAAAATCCGGCAATCTGCAGTTCCTGCGCTGTCTGCGTTTTTTCAGCTTTTGGAGTCACCCGCACCTTCATTTCCCTTTTCTCGCTCCTCTTCTTCCCGACATAGACTCTCCGCGTCTCTTACATACCGGTTCTCGGAATCCCATTGCCGTCGAATCGTTTCTTCAAAGCCCGCTCTACGACAGGCACCGTCAGCACCAGTACCGCACACTGCAGAAATTCCCATGCACCGAGCGTCAAACTTACAACATTTTCACTCCTGCCCCTGACAAACAGCGCAACAGGAACCGTAAGAATACCCATACCCCATCCGGCCTTCCACCATAATCTGCCGCAATAGCGCTGCGCAAAGTCCCATGTCTGCTGGTTCTTTCCGGACATGACCGTCCTGTAGCCATACATATGATTGATGGTCCCTGGCGGGCGTCTGACAAACCAATACCCCACAATGACCATGAGAAGCGGTGTCATCATATTAACTGCCGCCATAAAAATCCAGAATCCCATTGTCGCTCCCTCCGCCGTCACCTGGCCCGATACTTCTTCTCGATCACCGTCACGTACACCACCATCGCCACGATCGCCTCCACCATGCATCCCAGGATAGAAAGAATCACGTATGGGGAATTCTGTTCCCCCAGAAGAGGCAGTCCCAACAAGGCAAATACGCTCCCGAAGACACACCACAACTTACCGACCGCACGGTTATAAGCCCGCACGTCGTTCACCTCAAACACTTCCGCATTCGCCCAGAAGCCAAAGGGCGCGGCCCTTTTTGAGAAAAAAGCATAAATGCCAAAGGCAACCATGACAACACTGCCCGCCATCCAGATCACAAATCCGGTCATCATCGTATATAAAGCCCTCCCAGCCTCAGATCCTCATCAAAAGAGATCGTATAGACAACGCTCACATTCTCATAGATCACATCTGTCTGCGTAACGATGATAAGAGCGCCCTTCTGTTTCACACCCTGCACATAAGTCTTCCCTACCGACTGCATCCTGCCCCAGTCTTCGGAGATCTCCTGGCGCACCGAATGGATCACATCCGCCGTCAGCTTATCCTTCAGCTCCTCCACCGCCATAGCCTGCAGATCGTCGAAGTCATCCTCATTCAGAAGACCGATCACCTGCTCCACGCTGGCCGTGATTTCTTCCAGCGAAGGGTCGTCGCCCAGCGCTGCCGGTTTCGGCATCATCCACCAGGACAGCGCAGATATCACAATAAGAGCCAGTACTATCTCGCCGATGATCCTTATGGTCCGGCTTCTGCGGTATGCCTTCTTATCCGCATCGGAAAGATTCTGTCTGAAAGCCTCCGCAATCTCCTGAGGCTTGCCCATACTCTCCATGATCTGCTCCAGCGTCTCCCCCTGCTCCCTGCGGGCGGCAATATCCGACAGCAGTTGACTGCTGATCTCCTTCTTCTTCGCCCCCGTACATTGCAGTCTTCTGACAATTTCTTTTACATATTTCTCTGCACTCATCCCGCTCATCCTTTCTTTCTATATAATGCCCGCAGGTCATGCCCTCATACGACACACAGCCAACCCACTAACCTTCATGCCGCAGCTCACTTCTCTTCACACTCCTGCTCCCTGCATCCTATCTGCAAAATACAGACAACTATAAAGCCTGCTCCATCAGCTGTTCCACACCTCTTACGATCTGCTGCCAGCTCTGGTACATCTCACGCATAACCGCCTGGCCTTTATCCGTCATCAGATAGTATTTGCGCGGAAGCTGCCTGCTCTCCGCCTCAGACCATCTGCTCTCCACCAGCCCTTCTTCCTCCAACCGGTAGAGGATCGGATAAAGCGTCCCCTCTTTCAGGCAGAAAATACTGCCGCTCTTCTCCCGCAGCTCCATGATCAGCTGATAGCCGTACTTCTGTTCTTCCATCAGAAGCCGCAGGACAAGCATGTCCAGGGCGCCTTTTTTCATTTGTCGTTCGTATGCAGAACTATTACCGCAGTCTTTCTTTTCATGCTTCTCCTGCATCCGTCCCTGACTCTCCTTATCTGCAGATTTGTCCCCACCTTCTGCCGAAGCCATATAGGAAAGCTTTTGCAGAGCCGAAAACATCATTTTCAATATCGTTGACTATAATATTTATATTTTTAAATACTTTGTATTACTAAATACATATTAATACTTTTGGAGTAGGCTGTCAACCAATGACTGATTTTTATTTTAGAAATCTTTGTAACCTTTTTTCTTTTCGGATTGTACTATTAGTGAAAGGCCTTCTATTATATACTCATGGCTGGTGAGATCTGCCGTGCGTATTGCAGACAACATAACAATCAAAGGAGCACTCATGAGACTACCGACACAGGAACTGTTTGAAAAATATCAGAACAACCTCTACGCAGTTGCCTTTAACGTCTGCAGGAATGCGGAGGATGCGGAAGACGTTGTGCAGGATACCTTCATTCAGTACTATTCAATTAGAAAGCAATTTGATAACGAGCAGCATATACGCGCATGGCTGATCCGGGTAACGATCAACAAGGCAAAGAATATGAACCGCACTTTCTGGCGGAAGAATAAGATGTCACTGGAAGATTATATGGAGACACTGCTCTTCGAGACGCCGGAATCGGGGGAATTATTCGAGGCTGTGATGAATCTCCCCGAGAAGTACCGGATCGTGATCCACTTATTTTATTACGAGGATTACTCCGTGCGGGAAATCGCCGGTATCCTGAAACTGTCGGAAGGCAACATCAAAGTAAGGCTGTCGCGCGCACGTTCGCTGCTTAAGGACAAACTGCAGGAGGAGTGGGAATATGACGAATAGAGAAAAATATAAGCAGGCGTTTTCGGTTTTACACACCTCCGGCAGGATTTCCCTGGAGGAAGAAAGGATGGTTATTATGAAGAAAAAAGCAAGATTTCAGGCTACGGCAGCAGCAGTTGCTGTCTGTCTGGCATTCGCCGGCGGCGGTAGCATCGCCTATGCGGCAGATATAGGCGGTGTTCAAAGGACAATCCAGCTCTGGGTCCACGGTGACCAGACGGATGCGAATATTGTATACAATGCAAATGGAAGTTACGATCTATGGCTTGAAGGGGATGACGGTACACGCAAAGAACTCCACGGCGGCGGAGTGGCGATTGAGGACGACGGCACCGAGCGTCCGCTGACGGAAGAAGAGATCATGGATCATTTGAATCAGCCTGAAGTAGATTACCGGGAGGACGGCAGCGTCTGGGTATACTACTATGATCAGAAAACAGACATCACAGACCGGTTCAAGGACGGTGTATGCTATGTCAAAGTCTCGAACGGTGAGAAGACCTTATATATGACGATTCTCTATGAGGGCGGCTGGTGTAGCAGTCCCCATAAATATGAAAGCCCGGATTCTTTCAGGTAAGACGAAAAAGAGCAATTCATGCATTCTTACTTCTACGTGGATATTGCCGGCTATGCCTGCAATATCCACGAATACGCAATGGAAGTTTCAACTTCCGGACTTATCCTGCGATTGTTCGCGCATAAATGCCTCTATCTTCGAATCCGTATCATAAAACGCCCCGATCAGGCCCGCAAACCCGACAACCTGACCCAGAACAAGTATCCCATATACCGAAACCCGGAGAAGAAGCAGGACACCGCTCAAAACGGCTTCCACCACGAACAGATATTTTCCCAGACGGATAAACAGGATCGGCGCGATCTTCTGGGCATAATCCCAGTGGGCCTGCGATCTTCTGGAGACCCGCGTGCTGTATCCGTTCTGATTGTACCCACTGCGCGGATGCAGGCGCATATCGGTCGCCGGATGCCGCCGCAGGACAACCCCCACCAGGACCATCACAAAAGGGACAATAAAATTAAGCACTGCAAGACTATAAAGCATTTCTCTTCCTCCTCGTTATGCGCCCGCCGCGATACGGATCATCGCCTTGATCCACTCTTTAAAAAAGAACCAGCCCCCGGACACGTTCTCATCGATGACCCGCAGCACTTCCCGCGTGTCAAAACCGCCCTGCTTACCCGTAACCTGCTGGAAAACCGTTCCCGTCGCCTCGCTGAACCCAAGCGCGATATCGCCCCGCGCCACATCGCCCACCGCAACCTGCTGTCCGATGGCCAGAGCGCCGAAGCTGAACTGCCCGATCGCCGCCGCTCCCATGGAGAAGAGTCCCACGCAGACAGCACCCATAGCAATCAGGCCAAATGCAAAGTCACCCAGCGCAATGCCGCCGATCGCCACCACACCTACGGACAACAGCAGCCCGATTCCCACCGGCGCCAGGGTGATCACACCCAGACCTGCCAAGCCGATGGCTATGATCCCCTTAGCGGTAAGCCCGATGGCGATCACACCTTTCGCCTGCCTGCCGAACCCGATATTGACATGCAAGACAGGAAGTCCCCGCCAGCTCCTCTTACTCTTATATTCATAAGAGAATCCCTTTGTTACGGTCGCACGCGGCCTGTCTGTACTGGCGGTCTGTCCGGCATCCGGCCCGCCCTGCCATCCTGCCGCCTGTTCCTCCCCGGCAGATTCCTTCAATAAATAATCGGTCGTGACCGCAAACAGATCGCTGATCAGCACGATCTTATCCAGTTCCGGGATGGATTGGTCTGTCTCCCATTTCGATACGGACTGCCTGGACACCCCCAGCTTCTCCCCGAAAGCTTCCTGGGAAAGTCCCTCCTTCATCCTGAGTGTGTAAATCTTTTCTCCAAGTGTCATAGTAATTCTCCCTTCTTGCTTATCTTGCTTAACGCGCAAATCTGAGCGCAAGCGCAGATCTGCCTGTATCATCTTTGGCAGCGTCCTTCACCAACGGATCCTTTTCGGATGCCTGCAAAGATCTCTCTACGCCATTCTTCTTATAGCCCTTTTATACTCCAAGCGGCCTTAAGAAAGCTATATATAGCACTTGGAAATTTGTCAACCGACAGTTGCACCGCCGCAAAATTGCGGGTTTGCATGATTTCCTTTTGCACAGCAATCTGCTCAGAGGAACATCGCCATATAAAGCGGCATGACGATCTTCCTGCCATTCACACCTATATTTCCGGCGATCAGTTTATAGCCATACGGTATCTCTTCTCTTTTTAGAAGTCCGTTCAGGGAGACGGTGGAACCATTTCCTGCCTTCACCTCAACAGGGATCACCGCTCCGTCCCTGGAAAGCAAAAATTCTATCTCCATGGAACCGTTTTCCGTTCGGTAATAATATAACGGATCTTCTTTTTTCCGCAGAATATCCGCGACAAGATTTTCATAGATTCCGCCCTTCGCATTGCCTGACAACGTATCGTCAATGATCGCTTTCTTCATATCATATCCGTACAACGCGACAAGCAGTCCTATGTCAGACAGATATAATTTATACTGATCTTCCTTTGTATAAGCCCCAAGAGGAAACTCCGGTGCACTGACATTATGACACAACGTTACAAAATCTGCATCTCTGAGCCACTCAATACTGTTCTCATATTTTCTTGCCGTGCTTTTTTTCTCCACTACGGAAAACTGAAATTTTTTATTCTCTTTGGCCAGTTGTCTGGGCACAGACAGATAACAGTTCTTTACCTTCGGTTTCTCCGTATTCGATGCATATTTGGATATATCGTCATAATAACTGTCCAAAATCTTCTGCTGCTCTTCCTGCACCAGACCAAAGTGCTTTTGCTCCACAAAATTGCTGACCACCGCAGGCATCCCTCCCACAGTAATGTATTCCCGCAGATGCTTCATCATCGTCTCATGGATCACCGTCGGAATCTTCTCTCTCTTCTCAAAGTACTGCTTTAATATCGCAATCTTCTCTTCCCCATAATTGACCGCCCATAAATACTCTTCAAGATCAAGCGAGTACATTTCCATCTGCTTTTCATATCCGACGGGAATGGAGGTCACACTCCGGTAACTGATCCCAAGTAAAGATCCAGATGCGATCACATCGTAACGCTCATCAAGAGCCAGAAATTTTAATGCAGTTCTCGCATTGGGACATTCCTGAATCTCATCCAGAAAGATCAGGGTGTCCCTCTCGATAAACCTTATTTCCGGAAAGACCAATGTCATACGCTTATAGATCTCTTCCGCGGTAAGCTCCCCGTCAAAAATATCCTTTGTTTGCGGTCTTTCAATAAAATTAATATAGATATAACTTGCATAATTCTCGCGTCCGAACCGATCGATGATAAATGTCTTCCCAATCTGCCGCGCACCCTTGACCAGAAGGCAGGATTGCTTCTTCGTGTTCTTCCATGCAACCAGTTTGTCATAAAATTTCCGCTTCAGCATAACGTCCCTCCGTTTCAGCAGCGCCTCTTAGCCCGTCTCCCATCCTGCCCCCGTATTGTTACACCTACACAGGTTCGACAGTCGAACAGAAAAAGGATCGTTTCGTTTGCTATGATCAATATAACATATTATCTCCTGTACGAAAAGCAATTATGCATATTTTTAAGACGTTATTTTGCAAAATTTACATATTTTTAATATTCTTTTTTATAGAAAATGCATATTTTTAACGATTATTTCTTTACAAAACGCATATTATTCTGTTGCAATTTCCTATCGAATCAAAAAAGGCAGGAATTGCCCTGCCTTTTCTGTAATCCTTCCTGATGGTTTCTCCCTCATAGCAGCATCTCATGCCACATGCAATAACTTAGTGGCAGCCGCCGCAATGCTTACAGTCTCCGCCACATTGGACCGATCTGCCTGCCTTCTTCGCCCTGATCATACTGCGGACCGCCAGCGCCACCGCGCCCGCCACGATTGCCAATACAACTGCTGTTCCCATTTCCTTGTCTCCTTACAATATCAATCTCACTTAATATTTATAGTCAACGATATAACGGCGGATATCCCATACAAGCCGACGGCTCTGCACAGGCTTTCCTATATGATCCTGGCAGGAGCCGGCGGCAGAAATTCTCTATGGGTTTCCCACAAATATAAGTTAGCATATACTAACTATCTTGTCAAGGAGAAAAGGTAAGACAGGATCCCCTAATTTTTCCGGTATCTGCCCACTCTCTCGTCTGCAATCACGCCGTCGAAGTTCATACCAAATCCGAAATCATAGGTATGTCCTTCCTCGTCCCGATAGCATTCCATATCAAACGCCACATCTTCTTTCTGTCTCTCCACTGTCTCCATATTGGCCGGCATCTGGATGGGAAGCAGACCCTGGGGCGTAAATCTTCCGGTGATTACATCCAGAACCGCCTGCGCACTGACACCGTACTCCACAAGAAGGGCATCCGTGCATGGCTCTAACTCGCTCATCACCGTAGGATTTTTCAGGGCAACGATCGTGATAACCGGCTTATCGCCCATCCGCCTGCGCATCTCTTCCACCAGATCCAGATCCGCCTCGTTGGCCGCACTGTTCCACTTATCGCGGTAACCGCGGTCCGCGGATTCCTCCAGCGGATCTCCGCCCGCCAGGCTGGGCTGTCTGGCGCTCACCGCCTGATAAGGCCGATACTGCAATGTCACCGGCACGTAGCCGCTTCCGCCCGCCTTCCGGTCCTCCGGATCGTAACCACATGAGATCGGTGATTCGATAAAACACAATGCCGCGTCCGCTTCCTCCGGTGTATCCACCACCTGGAAGTATTCCGAAGCAGCCTGTTTTCCGGCCGACACCACCGTCCGGTCACCTGTCGGCGTACTCATAAAACTCATATGGGACTTGATGAATCTGTCCGGTATGTACACCTTGATACCTTCCTTCAAGGGCAGTACTTTGTTTTTATTTTTCAGCAGGGTCACTGACTTTAACTGCGACTGATAGCCTTTTTCCATAAAAGCAGGACAGCCCACGGTATGCAGAGATTTCTCCAGATCCAGATACGGATTCTCAAACAATCCCGTCCGGAAGATATTCAGAAGCAGCCTGTACGCGGACCGTCTGAACCGGGCATCCGCCGCCTCCTCGCCGTATTTCCCGCAGAGCATCCGGTAAGCTTCCATCACCGGCGCCACATCGTTATTGCCGCCGAACTGATCCACACCTGCTTCCAACGCCTTGCAGTGCCGCTGCGCTTCGCTCAGCGTCTCCACGCCCCAGCATTTTCCGGCGAAAGTCTCCTCCGCCTCGCCGATATCATGCGTGATGCCCCAGTCCGTGCAGACCACGCCCTCATAGCCAAGTTCCTCGCGGAGCAGATCCTGGATCAGATACTTGTTAAAGGAATTTCCCACATTCTCCCCGTACTTCTGATCCAGACCGTAGGAGATCGTATAGTAAGGCATTACCGCACTGGCCTTGCCTGTCCTGCCGTCCAGAGAAAAAGCGCCCTCCGTAAACGGCCTCAGATGCTCCTTATCATTCCCTCCCGGATAGACCGCGTATTTCCCGTAGGCATAGTGGGCGTCCCGTCCGCCCTCACAGCTGCCGCCGCCCGGAAAATGCTTGACCATCGTGTTGACGCTGTCCCTGCCCCATCCGGTCTCGCTGTCCTGCGTCGTCTGGAAACCGTCACAGTAAGCTTTGGTCATATCGATCGTCATCTGCGTATGCTCGCCGAAAGTATCCGCAAACCGCATCCATCTTGGCTCCGTAGCCAGATCGATCTGCGGAGAAAGCGCAGTGGTGATTCCCAGCGCCCGGTATTCCGCAGAAGCGATCTCTCCAAATTCTTTCACCAGCGCCGGCTCAAAGGACGCAGACAGCCCAATGCCGTTGGCCCATTTGGAGATCGCCTCTCCGGTCACGCCCATATATTCCGCCGTGGAACCTGCCCCGTGCCGGGGATCCGAACTGTTGTTGGCCGGAATGCCAAAGCCGGAATTCTCCGCTAATGCCTGCAGTTTATTGTTCCAGCGGACCGCCGTCTCGGTGCTCTCAAGCCCCATGATCAGGACATGCCGCACTCTGTCCTTTACGATAAATTCCTTCTGCTGATCCGTCAGTTCCCAGGGATCTGCGTCGCTCTCCTCATAACTTTTACCGCCATAGGTCGCGCCAAACACTGCCGCTCTCGGCCCCTTCGCCGGGATCAGCTGATGGGCGCTGTACAGCATCAATCCTGCGATATCCTCTATGGATATTCTCTCCGCCAGGTCCTTAGCCCGCTCCTCATAGGAAAGCCGCCAGTCCTCATAAGGCACCAGTTCCCCCGTGCCCAGGAAATCTTTGAAGGCATACCCGTCCACCGTCAGGACATTGACCTTGCTGTCCGCAGCGACGCCCAACGTCCGGCCGCCTTCATTCTCGATCAGGACATAACCGTCCTGCTCTGTTTTGGTCCATTTTTGACTCATCTTCCGATCACGCTCCTTTGTCACTCTTTTCTCTTATAAAAAGTATAGCATGCCTGTTTTTGCCCTGTCAAAACAGTTTGAAAATATAGGATTTATATATTTACAATTTCGTTTAATATGTGATATGATAAGCAAAAGCAGACTGCGTACATTTGATCAGGGAGGAATATCCATCATGGCAAGAACCGTGGCAATCGGAATACAGGACTTCGCGTCTATTATCACAAATGCTTACTTCTATATCGATAAGACCAGTTTTATCCGCGAATGGTGGGAGAACGGAGACAGTGTGACCCTGATCACCCGCCCCAGGCGTTTTGGCAAGACCCTTAACATGAGCATGGTGGAGCAGTTCTTTTCAATCAACTATACCGGACAGGGACATCTTTTTGCGGGATTAAAAATCTGGCAGGATGAAAAATACCGCAGTCTGCAGGGAACCCGCCCTGTAATCAGCCTCTCCTTTGCGCCCGTCAAAGGAACAAAGAATTTCCTGGAAATGCGCCGGATGATGTGCCGCCTTATTTATGAACAATACAGTCAGTACAGTTTTCTCTTAAACATAGACGGTCTGATGGACGAGAAAGAGAAATCGCTCTTTAATGCCGTATCGCGGGATATGGACGAAGATATTGCCGCCATGTCACTGCATATGCTTTCCAAGCTTCTGATGAAGCATTATGGAAAGAAGGTCATCATCCTGTTGGACGAATACGATACGCCGATGCAGGAAGCCTACGTTAATGGGTACTGGCGGGAGATCGTGGCCTTCATGCGAAATCTGTTTAATGCAACTTTCAAGACAAATCCCTGGCTGGACAGAGCGATCATGACCGGGATCACACGCGTCAGTAAGGAAAGCATCTTCTCCGACCTGAACAACCTGGAAGTGGTTACCACGACTTCCGACAAATATGCCGATTCCTTCGGCTTTACGCAGGAAGAAGTGTCGGCTGCTCTATGTGAGTTTGCACTTTCCGACAGGACGGAAGGCGTTCGAAGCTGGTATGACGGCTTTACCTTCGGCAACCGGACCGACATCTATAATCCCTGGTCTATCATCAATTTTCTGGATAAGCAAAGGCTCTCCACCTACTGGGCCAACACCAGCAGCAACAGCCTGGTCGGAAAGCTGATCCGTGAGGGCAGCAAGGACGTCAAGATTATCATGGAGAATCTGTTACAGGGTGGCACGCTCCGCACCAGAATAGACGAGCAGATCGTCTTCGACCAGCTTGACCACAATGAATATGCGATCTGGAGCCTGCTGCTCGCCAGCGGATATCTGAAAGTGGAAGAACACACCTTTGATCCCGACACGGGCAGAGAAGAATATGCCCTCAGACTTACCAACAAGGAAGTCCGCCTGATGTTCCAGACCATGATCGAGGGCTGGTTTAAGAACTATGCGCCTGCCTACAATGACTTCATCAAGGCGCTCCTGCTTCATGACATCAAGGCCATGAACCACTATATGAATAAAGTCGCCCTTGCCACCTTCAGCAGCTTCGACGCCGGAAACAAACCCTCCGAGACCGCAGAGCCGGAACGCTTCTACCACGGCTTTGTGCTCGGCCTGATGGTGGAACTGGCTGACCGCTATACCATCACTTCAAACCGCGAGAGCGGCTTCGGTCGCTATGACGTGGTACTAAAGCCCAGAAACAACTCGCTGCAAGCTGCCCTCACGTCTGCGTCGCCAGGCAAAGCAGACGGCGCGATCGGGTCTGCAGACAGCAATATACAGAGCAGCAGCCACTTTGACGATGCCATCATCATGGAATTTAAGGTCCATGACCCGGAGGATGAACACACCCTGCTAGACACCGTGGATGCCGCTCTTTTACAGATAGAAGAGAAGCGATATGCCGCCGCCCTGGAAGCCGAGGGGATTCCCGCGGAGCGCATCCGGAAGTATGGCTTTGCCTTCGAGGGGAAGAAGGTATTGATCGGATAATTCACAAAAGCTGCCGCGCCGGCGACCCGTCATCCTTGACCAGTCGCCGACACGGCAGCTTTTCTATAGTAAACAACACTAGAAATTTCATTTACTGTATGTTACCATCATTTTATTATCCCTTCGGCTTCCACACCCTTTCCTTCTTATAGACGATGTTGCCGACTCCGCCGTCTGCACGGCCCGTCGGCGTCAGAGCCTTTGCCAGGAATGCCTTCTCGCCCATAAAGTCAAATGGCATATCGTCCGTATTTCCGGCCATGATATCATCGCATACCTGAATAACCCCTTCGATCATATTGGCCTCGCCGTCTCCGGTCCCGTGTGACAGATAGACATGATCGTATTTTCCGTCCGTCTGCGCTTTCAATGTTTTCAGGCTTTCCTTATATTCCTCCACATACAGACAGTGATCGGAAAAAAGGAAGGTAAACGGATTGCAGGCATCTCCGAGCAGTATGCTTCTCTCTTCCCGAAACAGGATCGTCATAGATCCCGGCGTATGTCCTGGACATGCATAAGCCTCCAGTGTCAGCCCTCCCAGATCGAACGTATCTCCATGCAAAAGCGGCAGATATTCCTTCGTCCGAAGCGGAATATAATCGCTCTCCTCGATCTTGGATACGATCTCCTCCGGCACATTCTGCAGAGAACCTTTCCGGAATTCCAGATTGCTGTGCTCATCGTGGACAGCATTGTCTGCCGGATTCATATAGATTTCCGTATCAAACTCAGGCGCACCCATTGCATGATCCACATGTCCATGCGTCAGCAGTACGATACACGGTTTATCGGTCAGACTTTCCACCAGTGTCCGCAGACTGCCGATACCGCTTCCCGTATCGATTAAAGCGGCCTTCTCGGTCCCTTCCGCCAGATACATCAATTCTCCCGTGATGCCATGGATCCTTGTCAAGTGTTCTGTGATCTTTTCTGATTGAAATGTTACCATGCTCTTCTTTCGCAGCGGTTACAATAACGGCGCTTCCCCCAACCGCTGCTTTCCTCCTTCCCTGTTACCAATCATTATACTGTGCCGCTTATTCTTCTGTACAGCAAAATTCCATATTAGGCAACAAATGACAGTACTTATCGAAAACACAATGTTATCGTCCGGATGCTCCGCTCTATTTTGTCGATTTTTCCGCTCCGGCGCTCTCTTTTCTTGTATTCACTTCTATTTTTCTTCTGTTCATCTGGTAAGTGTCAAATCCAATGGTAGCCAGCATGATAACACCCTTTGCCACATACTGATAATACACATTCATACCTGCCATCTGCATACCGTTTCCCAGAAGCGCAATGATCAGAATACCTGCAATACAGCCGTTGATCTTACCTTCACCACCCCTTATCGATACACCGCCAAGCAGCAATCCTGTGATCACGGTGAATTCTGTTCCGGTCGCCGTCGTAGCCGCCGCAGAGCCGACTCTGGCTGTCAGCACAAGGGATGCGATCCCCAGGAATAATCCTGCCAGAACGCTGATATAGATTTCCATTCTCTTTACATTGATACCGGCCAGACGGGCAGCATCCGGATTTCCGCCAAGCGCAAATACGTACCTGCCAAAATAGGTTTTGTTCAGCACGAAACTTACGATCAGCCCCAGAATAATTGTCAGCAGCAGTGCAAATGTGAAATTGCTCCCAAACAGCGTTCCCTGTCCGATAAACTTATAACCGTCCGAGAGACCGCCGATCGTCTTGGATTCCGACAGAACATAGGAGAAGCCCTGATAAACCGTCATCGTTCCGAAGGTAACAAAAATACGGGGAATACCAAGCAGATGGCTCAGTACTGCATTCAGCGTACACATCACGACTGCCGCCGCGATCGTCAGAATAATGACTATGATTAGCGGCAGTCCCGCTTCCGTCAACAGCTTGGCGCTGATCACCCCGGTAATACTCATCATATAACCGATCGACAGATCCATACCGCCTGACATCATGATAAAGCTGATGCCAAAAGCCGCGATCAGAATATACGCGTTCTGATTCAGGATATTCAGAATATTTCTCACCGTCAGAAAATTTGATGAGAACGAAAAGAAAATGACACATACGATCAAAAGAACCCATGCCAGATTTCTTCTGGCAAAATCCAGTATTTTACTCATGTCCTATCCTCCATTTTTGAGCTTAACAATTTATTTAATATCGATTTGTATTAATTACCATAGTATTTTATCTTACGCCGCTTTATAGAGCAGACAAGATGCTCCTATAATCCGGAAGCCAATTCCAGTACCCTGCTCTGGCTGAACTCTTCCTTCGACAACTCACCCGTTATCCTTCCTTCATAAAGAACCGTGACCCGGTCACTCATTCCGAGAAGTTCCTCCATCTCAGACGATATCATGATGATCGACATGCCCTGCTCCACCAGTTCATTCATCAAATGATAGATCTCCTGCTTTGCGCCTACATCGATTCCTCTGGTCGGCTCATCGAAGATCAGAATATCTGTCTGTGCCGCCAGCACCTTGGCTACTACGACCTTCTGCTGATTGCCGCCGCTTAAGTTCCTCACGAGCTGCTTAACAGACGGTGTCTTAATGCGCAGCTTCTCCACATATTCGTCCGCCAGACGGTCCGCCTCTTTCTGATCGATCACGGATGCTTTGCTGATCCTTTTCAGACTCATACAGGGAATATTCCACTGGATGGAATAACCCAGAAATGCCCCTTCCTTCTTTCGGTCCTCGGGGATCAATCCGATGCCCGCCTCAATAGCCTGAGATGTATCGGAGAATTTAACCGTTTTTCCTTTGACTATGATCTCTCCGGCTGTCGGCCTTACATCACCGAAAAGCATTTTCGCAAGCTCCGTCCTGCCTGCGCCCACCAGTCCCGCCAATCCTAATATTTCACCTTTGCGCAGGTGCAGATTGATATCGAAATCGCCGTTTCCGCTCAAATGCTTTACTTCAAATACAACTTCACCCGGCGTAACATTCCTGCCGGGAAAAGACTCCGTCAATTCCCGTCCCACCATCATATTGATCAGATCCTGTCTGGACACCTCTCCGATCTTTTTTGTATCCACATATCGCCCGTCTCTTAAAATCGATACTCTGTCTGATATCTCAAACACCTCATCCATCCTGTGGCTTATGTAAATGATCGTCACGCCCTGTTCCTTCAGCTTCCTGATAATACGAAACATATTCTCAACCTCCGCAACAGCGATCGCCGCGGAAGGCTCATCCATGATCAGTACTTTGCAGTTCTTGCTGATCGCCTTTGCGATCTCCACCAGCTGTTGCTGCGCTGTAGACAGATCCCCGACCATTCTATGGGATTCGATATTGACACCAAAACTCTCCATGATCTCTGTCGCTCTTTTATGCATATAACCGAAATCCGGCATGATCGCATTACCGGTCTTGTCTCCCAGAAAGATATTCTCCGCTACCGACATGGACGGCACCAGATTAAATTCCTGGTAGATAACGCCGATCCCCTTTTCCTTTGCCAGCGCCGGTGTGAGTTTTTGGCAGCTGTTTCCATCGATGATAACCTTGCCGGAATTGGCGCTGATCGCGCCGGCAATGATCTTGATCATGGTGGATTTTCCTGCACCGTTCTCCCCCATAATGGAATGGATCTCTCCCGGTTCGAAGCTCATACTGACATCGTCCAACGCCACTACGCCCGGATAGATCTTCGTGATATGCTGCAGTTCCAAAATAGTCGCCACTGTATTCCCTCCTGTCCGTTGTTCCTGCATTGCTGTTCCATACTCCCTCTTCTTCACCCCTGCATGGCGTTTTATGGAGAATGGGATCCCACTGATATTGCAGAATCCCATTCTTTACAGCAGACCAGTCTGCAGGGTATATATGTTACTCTTCCTTATTTGTACCTGTTCTTGACCCAGGTGTTCTCCTCTTACTGGATATAATCATCCACATTGGAAATATCAACCGGCGTAGACGGTTTGTAAATATAGCCGTCGGCATCCACCAGATCATCCAGCTGTCCTGTGATCAGTTCATATACATCCATCGCCAGATCATTCCCCAAATTAACGGTACCTCTGATCAGGGAATCGTTTGTCTCTGACAGCTTGATCTGTTCATACCCTACCTGGGAAGTATCTACGCCAAAGATTCCGAAATGTTCTCTGTCCAGATTGCTGTCACGCATAAATACTTCATTCGCGCCCAATTCAGAATCCACGCCATACGCAAGGACCACTTTTACTTCCGGATATTTACTCGTGATTACATCCGCAAACTCCTGTGCCTTGATGTTTGTATCTGTAGCGCCCGTCAAGTCGAATGTCTCAACGATCTTTGCCTTGAATGTCTCCGACTCGATCGTCTGCATTCCTTCCGTACGTGCAACGGCCTCCGAAGACGAAGTATTTCCGATGATGGCCACTTCAACAGAACCATCCTCCGCATCCGGGAAGGTACTGTCAATCCATGACGCCGCCATCTTTGCACAGTTTGTTCCACTGGCATACTGATCTGTTCCCATAATATAAGTAAAGGCATCCCTGTTATCGAACTTCGCCGCCAGCGGAAATACCTTGATCCCTGCCTCTACAGCTCTGGCGCACACATCCTCCACTGCGCTGGGATCTACTGCAAACAACAAGATTGCATCACAATCCATAGAGATCAGATTCTCAATATCCGATACCTGAGTAGCCGCATTCATCTCACAGGATAATGTAACCACCTCATATCCGTCCGCTTCAAGATATTTATGGGTATCCTCGTCCAATACCGCGAAGAACTCCGACGCCAGTGTCATCGTCGAGAAACCGATCTTCGACCCTGCCGGCAGGCCTGCCCCTTCACCGTCTGTCTGCTCCTGCGCACCGGTATCCGCATCCTCTGTTCCAGCGGCTTCCTCTGTATCTTCCGCCGTGTCCGCTTCCTCTTCGGAATCCGCTTCTGCCGCAGTATCCGTAGCATTCTCTGCTGCCGGCTCCTGTGCACTGCTGTCACTCTGCGTTTCCTGTCCTGTACTTCCTCCCCCGCATCCAACCAGGCTGATTCCCATAGCCAGACCGAGTGCCATTGCCAATAACCTTCTCTTTATCCTTCTTCTCCTCCTGACGCATAATAGTAGCCGGTAAATGATTACCATGAATATACTGTATCATTTACCGGCTTTTTAAACGGTAGGATAATTTTAATTTTCAGGGGGAAATTTTTATCCTTTTCATACAAGCGTAACTGCCCCATAACCGTTCTCCGTCATAACAATCTTATTGCAGTACTTTCTTAACTCTGCTAACGATTTGGAGAAGATCAGGACGCGGATCCCTTTCTTTGTCAGGCGCAGCAGATATCTGTGAAAAACATCCGACTCCTTAAGATCCATTCCCCAATAAGGGCTTTCCAGAAGGATTGTATCCGGTCTCGCGATCTCCCAGCGATAAACGGAAAGAATCTTTCTCTCTACATAGCCAAGCTCAGAAGGGTATTTTATGCTCTTCTCTATTTCAGCAACCCGGTAAAATTCTTCCGTGATATTATCGACCAGTTTATTACGGATATAGCCGACCGCATTTCTGCTGACGCGCTTTTTTACGGCCAGCGTCGCATTCTGCCTGATCTCCATATTGTCAACCAGCTGCATTGCGCTTTCTTTCGGTATCATGACGGTTTTCCTACGGCAATAGCATCCTTCCGGCAATATTTCCAGATTGATATTTCTCTTCCAGAAATCCTCGTTGTTTTCTTTTACGGCCTGAAGATAGCTCCACAGAGTACGACTCATTGCCCAGTCATAATCATAGAAGCCTTCCAGCATTTTGTCATCCGACTTTATATCTGCCTGATTCTTTCCCTTCAACACGCTGTCCTCTACATGCCGCCATTCCATGATATCCTTCCCATGATGGATCAGCTGAATGCGGTCTGCCCGATGGGCAAAAAGTGACATCTGTTCGGATAAGATGATAAAAGCCACGCCTTCCCCGCTGATGCGTCTGATCATACGAGCCAGTTCATCCGCCAGCCTTCCCTCATAGTATCCTCTTGTACAGTCCAGTACGATTAGCCGCGCACCACACATTCTTCCTTTGATAATGCTCAGCTTCTGGCATTCTTCCATGGACAGTTCCCGTACCGGCAGCTGCGGATCGATAGCCAGTCCTTCCTGCTGCAGGTAACTGCCTACTCTCTCCATGACTTCCTTTCGGTTATAGAAACCCGTCAGCCTTTTCCCGTGCTGAAGAAGCTCCAGATTCTCTGCCACGGAAAGATTGCCGACCAGATCCTGCTCCTCCGTGACAATATAAATACCGTGTGCGAGGGTTGAGTCTGCCGGATAGATCTCTGCCGGCTTCTCTCCTATATAGAGAACACCCTCATCTAACCCGGCTCTCCCGGACAGCACCTGCAGCAGCGCCGATAATCCGCTGCCCGACTGGCCCTGTATATAGACGATCTCTCCTTCGTAAACTTCCAGATTATAATCTCTTAATATGTTGGAATTCCCTGCCTTCTGCTTGCCGTGCAGGATTCGTAAGACTTCCTTCATGAATACTTTTCACCCCGGTTTTTCCTGTTCCGACTCCATCATAAGGATATCCTCGTACTGTACCCTTGCAAATTCATCTACCTTAGGCAATGTGACGATCGCCTCCGTTCCCACATTCTCATAAGAGCGGTAATGAATCCCATATTCTTTTCCGAACGTCAGCTTGATCCTGGAATTAACATTCGTGATCGCGATCCCGTTTCCTCTTCCTTTCTTTGACGTCACTCTGGCCTGCTCCAGTTTCAACCGCTCATTCAGGATCTCCAATTCCGATTCCGACATGCCGATTCCATTATCAGAAACCTTCACGATCACTTTCTGCTCCGTTTCAAAAATGCTGATGGTTACAATGCCCTTCCGCTTCACCTTTTCCAGGCCGTGCATGATCGCGTTTTCCACTAACGGCTGCAAAGTCAGTTTCGGAATGTAATAATCAAAAAGGATATCGTTCTCCACATGCAGTTCCATTTCGAACCGTTCTCCAAACCGCTGCTTCTGAATATAATAATAATCCTGAATATGATCCACTTCTTCCCGGATCTTTACCATATTCTCTTTATTACTAATGCAATATCGAAAAAATTTAGACAATTTCTCCGTCATCAAAGCAATGTCCGACTGTCCGTTTAACAGTGCCTGCCCACGAATGGAATCCAGCGTATTGTATAAAAAGTGCGGATTGATCTGCATCTGAAGCGCGGTCAAATCGATCCGTCTTCGCAGAATGCCGAGTTTCTCTGCCTCATTTTCTTCCCATGCGATCGTAGTCTTCTTTCTTTTACGATTATCCTGTATCAGAAATTCCATAATCCTCTGTTGTTTTACCGTTTCCCAGAGGCTGACGCCCAGACAGACCGCCGAAAGCCCACCGGCCGACAATAGTCCGATCTGCCAGAGCGCATACGGCCTTGGCAGAATCAACAGACCGACAGCGACGGACACGATATTCAGACCAAGGGAAATTCCCTCTAAAATTATCACTTTTTTCATTTATCCGTATAATCTCCGATAGTCTGTGGGCTTGATCCCGATGAGTTTCTTAAAGAGTTTCGAGTAATACTTCTCGTCAGAATACCCGACCGAAGATGCAATCTCCTTCACGGAAAGATTTGTATCTGCCAGGAGCTTCTGCGATTCCTCCAACCGGATCTTCGTGAGATAATCATTGAATCCGATCTCCATTTTTTCTTTGAATATTTTGCTCAGATACGGTGCGGAGACATTTGCCGCTTCCGCCGCATCTTCCAGCGAAATACAATTACCATAGTTCTTTCTGATATAACGAATCGCTTCTTCGATCGGTTTACTGCGTTTTTCATTCAGACGCTGCTGTTCTTCCAGAATGTATTTTCTCAGCATATCATATATGTTCTGAAACACATTCTGAAAATTTCTGGCATTCTGGCCTGTAGTTCTTCTGCACTGATAAGATCAGTCGGTGAAAAGGACATCAGTCCGCTCACCTGTTCATACTTCAACACTTTATTTCCGAAGAAGACCAGATGTCCCCACTCGGCGCTGACCGCTTCCTCAAACGCATCCGGCAATTTCTCAGGGCTGTCCTTCGCCAGGCTGCATCCTATATTAAGCCGGAATTCCCCGTAGATCTCATTCAGATCCCGAATCTTATAGAACAGTACCGATACTGCGTTGTATACTTCATTCTGACGATCTTCACCATAATTCAGCACCAGCACATGCCCGATAAATCCTTCATAATGAACAGCCTGCGCCACCCCTTTAAAGGCACTTTCGATATAGCTTTTCACTTTGTCACTGAAAACAGAGTGATCCGTACCGAGTATACCGGCCAGGTTTGTATCCACATAGATGACCTGATAATTTTTTTCACGAAAATCAATCTGAAACTTCTCCAGAATCCTTTCCTTTGTCAGAAACTTCCTGTCTTCTTTTCTATCCCTGTCCAGTATAGTCTCCCAGAATTCTTTTCTTCTGGAATTCTCGTCCGCAGTCTGATAGTTTACCAGCGTCTCATGATCCGCCTCCTGCCTTCTCTTCTCGTCAATTGAGCGGCAGACTTTCTCAAGGATCTCATTGAGCTGCTCCTCATCCACCGGTTTCAGCAGATAGTCAACTACATTAAGCTGGATCGCGCTTCTGGCATACTCAAAATACCGATAGCCGGACAGCAGAATAAACAACACATCCGGATCATGTTCCCGCACCCTCTCGATCAATTGGATCCCGTCATAAACCGGCATCTGAATATCCGACAACACGAAATCCGGCCGGTTCCTCAGAATACTTTCAAGCGCATCCTCCCCGTCATAGCATTCATCAATGATCTCGATTCCCAATTCCTCCCAATGCCCAAGCTGCCGTATGAGTTGGATGATCATTTTCTCATCATCTGCGATCAGCATCCGATATCCCATAGCTTCTCTCCATTTGTTGTGTTGTTTACTTTAAAAGAGGACAGACAATGTCCGGCTAACCCGTACTGTCTGTCCCTTCCTTCCTGTCATATCCTTACACCGCATCATGCCCGCACGGCGCTTTGTTTCCCTTACAGTCTCTTAAGCAGTTCTTCTCTCTGCGCCTCATAACCCGGCTTGCCAAGCAGCGCGAACATGTTCTTCTTATAGCTCTCCACGCCCGGCTGGTTGAACGGATTCACACCCAGAAGGTATCCGCTGACACCACACGCAAATTCGAAGAAGTAGAACAACTCGCCCAGATAGAATTCATTCACCTCGGGCACATTGATCATAAAGTTGGGAACCTGTCCATCCGTATGCGCCAGGATCGTACCGTTCATAGCGCTCTTGTTGACGAAATCCACGTTCTTGCCTGCCAGGTAGTTAAGCCCGTCCAGATCTACCGGCTCCTTCCCGATGATGATCTCCTCTCTGCTCGTCTCGATATTCAGAACCGTCTCAAACATCGTTCTGGAACCGTCCTGAATAAACTGTCCCATGGAGTGCAGATCTGTGGTCAGGTCAACACTTGCCGGGAAGATACCCTTCTGATCCTTGCCCTCGGACTCACCGTACAGCTGCTTCCACCACTCGGATACAAAGTGTGCACACGGCTCGTAGTTCGCCAGGATCTCGATCACCTTGCCTTTGCGCAGCAGGATATTGCGCAGCGCCGCATACTGTACAGCATCATTCTCTTCAAACGGAGCCTCCAGCGCCATCTTCCGGCCCTGTGCCGCACCTTCCATTAATTTATCAATGTCCGCACCGGATACGGCGATCGGAAGCAGTCCCACAGCCGTCAAAACGGAGAAACGCCCGCCCACATCGTCCGGTACTACGAAGCTCTCATAGCCTTCTTCGTTCGCCAGATTCTTAAGAGATCCCCTTGCCTTATCGGTAGTCGCATAGATCCTCTTCGCCGCGCCATCCTTGCCGTACTTCTTCTCCGCCATCTCCTTGAACACACGGAAAGCGATCGCCGGCTCCGTAGTCGTGCCGGACTTGGAGATCATATTGATGGAGAAATCCCTGTCACCGATCACATCGATCAGATGTTTGATATACGTAGAACTGATGGAATTACCGACAAAATAAATTTCCGGAGTCTTCCGCACCGACTTGTCTACTACATTATAAAAACTGTGGCGCAGGAATTCGATCGCCGCTCTCGCACCCAGATAAGAACCGCCGATACCGATCACCACCAGCACCTCGGAATCGCTCTGGATCTTCGCCGCCGCCTGTTTGATCCGTGCAAACTCCTCCTTGTCATAAGCAACCGGCAGGTCAATCCAGCCCAGGAAATCATTGCCTGCTCCCGTCTTGCTCACAAGTACTTCCTTCGCATCCAGCGCCAGCTTCTTCATGGATTCCACTTCGTTTTCCCCGATAAAAGAGGCTGCCTTGGAATAATCAAATGTAACTTT
>CANOCU010000062.1 GCA_947564645.1 uncultured Lachnospiraceae bacterium | reverse complement strand
TTTTAATTTTTAAAATTTTTTAAAAAATCTATAAAAGCCTTTGAAAAACCATTTCTTTAGGTTATAATATATCCAGCATATTGCGCTTTTTCATGAAAACGGAGGGCTGACCGTCTTGCGGGAAGTCTGAATAATGGTTTATTTTGACAGCAATTGGAAATTATTATAGAGAGATCACGGGAAAGGGGATCAAAGGAAATGCAGTATACAGATATCGGAATTGATTTGGGAACAGCCAGCATACTGGTCTACATCAGAGGCAAGGGCGTTGTGTTGAAGGAGCCCTCTGTTGTAGCTTTTGATAGAGATACGAATAAGATCAAAGCCATCGGCGAGGACGCAAGACTGATGTTGGGAAGAACGCCGGGCAATATCGTGGCGGTAAGGCCGCTGCGACAGGGCGTTATCTCTGACTATCAGGTAACAGAGAAGATGATGAAGTACTTTATCCAGAAAGCGCTGGGTAAGAAGACTTTCCGTAAGCCGCGTATTGCCGTATGTGTGCCGAGCGGCGTCACGGAAGTGGAGAAGAAGGCGGTTGAGGACGCTACCTATCAGGCAGGAGCCAGAGAAGTGTCCATTATAGAGGAACCGATTGCGGCGGCGATCGGGGCGGGAATCGATATTTCCAAGCCCTGCGGCAATATGATCGTGGATATCGGAGGAGGAACTTCCGATATCGCGGTGATCTCACTGGGGGGAACGGTTGTCAGTGCGTCGATCAAGATCGCGGGAGATGATTTTGACGAGGCGATCGTGCGTTATATGCGTAAGAAACATAATCTGCTGATCGGTGAACGGACGGCAGAGGACCTTAAGATAAAGATCGGTTCCGCTTTTAAGCGGCCGGAAGTAGACTATATGGATGTGAGGGGACGTAATCTTGTGACAGGACTGCCGCGTACCGTGAAGGTATCTTCGGAAGAGACGGAAGAAGCTTTGCATGAGACTACGGTGCAGATCGTGGAGACGATCCACAGCGTTCTGGAGAAGACGCCGCCTGAGTTGGCTGCCGATATTGCGGACAGAGGGATCGTGCTTACCGGAGGCGGGAGCCTGCTACGTGGTTTGGAGGATCTGATCGCATCTCATACCGGCATTAACACGATGACTGCGGAGGACCCGATGACGGCAGTTGCTGTCGGTACCGGTAAATATGTGGAGTTCCTTGCAGGGTATCGTGAAGACTGAGACAGTAGCTTTGCGCATCGGCTGCGCTGAGTATAGACGTGCCATACGGTTTGTTGTATGTGCGCATGGACAGAGAGTGAAAGAGAGGCAGAACAGTTATGCTTAAGGGGCTCTATACGGCATACACAGGGATGATCAACGAACAGCACAGAATGGACGTTATGACCAATAACCTGGCGAATGCGAACACGAATGCATATAAGAAGGAAGGGGCTACAAGCCAGGCTTTTGATACTGTCCTGGCCTATAAGATCAAGGATCTGTCGGAGCCGGGAAATCTGCCGCGGAATCTTTCCACAAGCAGAACTTATGATGAGGAGCTGATCGATGATCCGGATAAGTGGTCTTCGAGGACCGGCATGAATCTGGGAGTCAAGATCGGAGAGAACTACACAGACTATTCTGAAGGTCCCATGAAAGTGACGGATAATCCGTTTGATTTTGCTCTGGCAGGGCCCGGGTTTTTCCTGATAGAGTATACGAACAAAGCGGACGTCACCTCCATAAAGTATACAAGAGACGGTAATTTTACCATGACGGCACAGGGTTATCTTGTGACGCAGGACGGGGACTATGTGCTGGACGAGAACAGACGCCGGATCAGACTGGATCCCAATCAGAAAGAGATCGGAACCAATACAAACGGTGACATCTATCAGAACGGAGCGCTGGTAGCAACGATCGGTGTGGTGGATTTCGAAGATTATGATATGTTGGAGCATTTCGGAGAGAATATGTTCCAGATTGTGGACAGTGATGAAGTGAAGGCTGCCGAAGCTGCCTACAGTAAGGCGAGAACGAATACGGTGCTTGCCCAGAGTGCGTTAAATTCTGCCAGGGCGAGAGGCGTGGAAGATCTTGAGGAACTGGAAGCGGCAGTGCGGGCTGCACAGCAGCGGGAAGACGAGGCGCAGCAGGAACTGGAGGCAGCGCAGGATACGGATGCCGCGGCAAAGCGAAGGCTTGAACAGGAAGCGACGGCAACGGTAAGGGGCGGTGTCCTGGAGCTGTCGAATATGTCGATCGTAACAGAGATGGTAAACATGATCGCCATACAGAGACAATATGAGAGTAATCAGAAAGTGATCACGACTTATGATGAATCTCTTGATATAGCAGTAAATCAGTTAGGCAGATTATAGGAGGCGTAAATTATGGTTAGGAGTTTATGGTCGGCAGCAACCGGTATGAATGCACAGCAGGCGAATGTGGATACAATCGCCAACAACCTGGCAAATGTTAATTCGGCAGGATATAAAGCACAGGTGGCACAGTTTAAGTCACTTTTATATCAAAATCTGCAATCCATCACGACGACGGCGAACGGGGATCCGAAACCTACCAGTTCGCAGGTGGGTCTGGGAGTTCGGATCGCTTCGATCAATTCGGTTTTCACACAGGGCAGTATGCTGGATGCGCAGAGCGATACTGCATTTGCGATCGAGGGAGAAGGCTTCTTCGCGATCCGGGGTGACGACGGTGAGACTTACTACACAAGGAACGGGGATTTTACATGGGCGCTGGGAACAAACGGCGGCATGATGCTGACGAATGCCGACGGACTTCCGGTACTGGATTCCACGGGACGCGCGATCTCTCTGCCGCGTACTTATATTGCGACGAAACTTTCTATCTCGGAGGACGGACAGATCTGTTATCCTGATGACAGGAATAACCCGCAACCGATCGGTATTCAGATCGGAACATTCCAGTTTAGCAATGCGGGCGGTCTGAACAGAATAGGAAGCACTTTGTTTGCAGCGACTGATGCCAGCGGGCGTGCGATCAATGAGGATACGAATCCGAATGTGAATAAGAGCCGGATCCTTCAGGGGTATCTGGAAGGTTCTAACGTACAGGTGGCAAATGAGATGGTCAATCTGATCGTTGCGCAGCGTGCCTATGAGATGAATTCCAAGGCGATCACGACGTCTGATTCCATGATGGAAGTGGCAAATAACCTGAAGCGTTAATCTGTCTGATGTCTGGGATACAGATAATGGATATTGATATCATTTAGATAGAAAGGCTGTCCGTATCTTGCGGACGGGACGGGAAGTGTTTATGAGTATGGATCTGACCGGATTAGGTATGTATACGGATTATATGACGGATACAAACAGGGTCAACACCGAGAATCTGCAGAATAAGCTGGAAAATACTGCACAGGCGAAAGAGACGGATCATGATGCCCTTTTGGATGCCTGTAAACAGTTTGAAGCTTATCTCTGGGAACAGATTTATAAAGAGATGGAAAAGACAACTAAGGTTTTCAGCGATGATGAAGATGGAGATGCCTATGCATCCAATATGGTAGATTACTTCAAAGATGCGGTCATTCAGCAGATCTCTTCCCAGACTGCTACCGAACAGTCGAATTCTCTGGCGCAGATGCTGTATGAACAGGCTAAGCGCAATTATAATCTTACATAGGACTTTGACTAAGAGGGGCTGCCGGGTAGGCAGCCTTTTTTCACTTTATAGGAAAGTCCGTCGCCGGACGGACATGGAATCACGAGCTTGCGAAGCATTCTTTTTTACTGCGCCGAAGAGGATGGATGTGGAGATGGAGACGATTAAGGGATTTATAGAACATATTATATATCGGAATACGGACAATGGGTATACGGTTCTGAACCTTGTTGACGGAGAGAATGAAATTACCTGCATCGGTACTTTTGGGACGATTGATCAGGGAGAAACCATAGCGGCAGAGGGAGATTATATTACACATGCTGTATACGGAGAGCAGTTTAAAATAGAGGCTTATAAGATTATCCCGCCGGATGATGTAGTCAGCATTGAGCGATATCTTGGCTCCGGAGCGGTTAAGGGAGTAGGGGCGGCATTGGCAGCCAGGATCGTGAAGCGGTTCGGGGCGGACACTTACCGCATTATTGAGGAGGAGCCGGAGCGTCTGGCAGAGATCAAGGGGATCAGTGAGCGGAAAGCAAGGGAGATCGCGGCCGTTGTCTATGAGAAACGTGATGCAAGGGAAGCCATGTCGTATCTGCAGCAATACGGAATCTCCAATACCCTTGCGTTTCGCATTTATGAGGTTTACGGGTCGAAAGTGTATGGGGTGCTTAGGGAGAATCCGTATCAGCTTGCGGAGGATATTCACGGGATAGGATTTAAGATCGCGGACGAGATTGCGGCCAGGATCGGTATTCACACGGATTCTGATTACCGGATTCGAAGCGGGATCCTCTATACCCTGATGCTGGCAGGCGGAGAAGGACATTGCTATCTTCCCCAGGGACTGTTGCTTAGAAAGACCGGTGAACTGCTGGGTCTGGAGGCCTCCGTAATGGAGCCGCATCTGGGAAATCTGGCGATGGACAAGAAGCTGGTCATTAAAATGCCGGCTTTTGGAGAAACGGAGTGTAAGGTTTATACGTCATCTTATTACTATGCGGAGTTAAACTGTGCAAGAATGCTTCACGATCTTAATGTATCGGCAGGTGAAGAGCAGCTTTTACCGGCGGAGGAGCAAAGTCTTGAAGCCAGGATTGAAGGACTCGCAGGAGAGTTGGAGATCGAGTTGGACGCCCTGCAGAAGGAAGCAGTACTGGAAAGTGTGAAGAATGGCATTTTTATTCTTTCCGGAGGGCCGGGCACAGGTAAGACGACCACGATCAATGTGATCATACGATATTTTCTGGCGGAGGGGATGGATATTTATCTGGCAGCTCCGACGGGCAGGGCGGCGAAACGCATGACTGAGGCGACGGGATATGAAGCCCGGACGATCCACAGGATGTTGGAACTAAACGGGGAAGTTTCGGAGGAGAACAGGGCAGTGCGTTTTGAGCGGAACGAAAGCAATCCGCTGGAGGCGGACGTCATCATTGTGGATGAGATGTCCATGGTGGATCTCTTTCTCTTCCAGGCGCTGCTCAAGGCGGTTATGGTGGGAACCAGGCTGATCATGGTAGGAGATGTGGACCAGCTTCCTTCGGTGGGACCGGGACAGGTCCTGCAGGATATTATGAACAGCGGAAGATTTCCGATGGTCAAACTTGAGAAGATCTTCCGCCAGGCAGGGGAGAGCGATATTGTCTGGAATGCGCACCGCATTCATGCGGGCGAAGCGCTGATTATGGATAACAAGAGCAGGGATTTCTTTTTTCTGGAAAGAAATGACACCAATGTTATCTATAAGCATATGATACAGTTGATTACGGAGAAACTGCCGTCTTATGTGGATGCGCAGCCGTATGATATACAAGTGCTGACGCCGATGAGAAAAGGGAAACTGGGAGTGGAAACGCTGAACGGAATCCTGCAGAGATATCTGAATCCGGCATCGGACGATAAGAAGGAATATGTGGCTGGTGAGACCCTTTTCAGAGAGAATGATAAGGTCATGCAGATCAAGAATAATTATCAGCTCGAATGGGAGGTAGTCAGCAGGTATGGGATACCGATCGACAAGGGCATGGGCATTTTTAACGGCGATATCGGGATCATCCGCCAGATCAATGAGTATGCGCATGAGGTTGTGGTGGAATTTGATGAGCACAGGCGGGTTACTTATGCGTTTGCACAGTTGGATGAGATAGAACTGGCCTATGCAGTGACGATCCACAAGTCTCAGGGCAGCGAATACCCTGCTGTCATCATGCCGCTTCTGACAGGGCCCAGACAGTTGTTTAACAGGAATTTACTGTATACGGGAGTGACCCGGGCCAGGAGCTGTGTAACGATCCTGGGAAGCCGTCATACCGTACAGGAGATGGTGGATAACAATTTTCAGAACAGACGTTATACGGGGCTGACCGAGCGGATCAGAGAGCTGAGTATGCCAGACTGAGGCGGTAAGGACAGGATAAGAGAGAATGAGGATTAACATGAGAAAGAAAATTCCGGGGGTCATAACGGATCTTCTCTATCCGCGCAGATGTCCTGTTTGTGACAGGGCGGTCAGACCCTTTGGAGGCCTGGCCTGTGAGACATGCACACAAGGCTTTGCTTACGTGAGAGAGCCGTATTGCCTGAAATGCGGAAAGGAACTATCTGAGGAGACGGAAGAATATTGCAAGGACTGTATGAGGCGCAGGCATCTGTTTGACAGCGGACGGGCGCTCTATGGATACAAAAGCGCGGCCGACTCCATCTATCGCTTCAAATATAAGGGGCGGCAGGAGTATGGCGCGTACTATGCGGCATGTATGGAAAGTAAACTTGGGAAATGGATCCTTACATGTAAGCCGGATGCGCTTATTCCGGTACCGATTCATGAATCCAAGAAGCGTATCAGAGGATACAATCAGGCGCAGGTACTGGCGGAAGAACTGGGATGGCGTATGAATATTCCGGTAGAGACCGATTTGGTCAGAAGAATCCGCAAAACAGCACCCATGAAAGATTTACCATTGTCCGAGAGACAAAATAATTTGAAAAGGGCTTTCAAAATTTGCCGAAATGATGTAAAATTAAGTACGGCTATCATTGTTGATGATATCTATACGACGGGCAGCACGATCGATGCGATGAGTTATGAGCTGCGCAGGGCAGGGGTCAGGCGGATCTACTTTGTGGCGCTTGCAATCGGTAATGGAATATGAAATGCAGGAGGATAATACCATGAATGCTAGAAACTGCAGAAAATGCGGAAAACTTTTTAACTATGTGTCGGGGCCTCCGATCTGTATGGCATGCAGGGAGGCGCTGGAAGCAAAGTTCCAGGAAGTAAAGAAATACATCCAGGATAATAGAAATGCGACAATTCCTCAGGTGTCGGAAGCATGTGATGTGACCACGAATCAGATCCAGCAGTGGCTTCGGGAGGAACGTCTGCAGCTCGGAGAGGGTTCGGGCATTACACTTTTCTGTGAAAACTGCGGAGCGGCTATCATGACCGGGCGCTTCTGTGAGAAGTGTAAGAACAGTATGGCAGACAGATTAAACAGCAGCATCCATAAACCGGAAGCTCCCAAGCCCCAGTCCAAGAAGAAGGATCCGCACGATAATCCGAAGATGCGTTTCCTGGGTTAGGAGACTGGTATGTTAAATGAAGAGAGAATAATCCTAATGACGAAGATGGCATCCTATGAGGCGAATGAGGGCAAGAGGAATGTTGCCATAGGAAGCTATTTTCGTGGTGATTATATAGGATGGCAGGTGTTGAAGTCCATTATAAGTGCAACCATTGCATTTGTAGTGGTCTTTGGCATGTACATTTATTATGATTTTGAAGTGTTTATGACGGACATCTATAAGATGAATCTGATCGAATTTGCAAGGCATATCCTGTCCATGTACCTGTGGACAGTGGGGATTTATGCCGTGATCTCTTATGTGGTCTATACGATACGGTACATGAGGGCTGTCAAGAGTCTGAGGCTGTATTACATGAATCTGCGTAAACTGGCGGAGATGTACAGGGCATAAGAGGGATGTACGGAAGGTAAAGATTTGGAGGTTTGGACTTCCAGATACAAAATTTATGGTAATCTGCAGAGTCTGCAGGTTACACGAAGAGGTAAGGATAAAAGATGACTGGCTTACTTGTTGCAAAGCAGATTTTGCTGACTCTATATAGTAAATATGAAGTATATATCACGCCTTTTTTGAAATTTATACTGGCGTTGGTGTCTTTGCTTCTCATTAACTCCCGCATAGGATATATGGACAGTATTGATAAGATGACGGTGGTTTTGATCGTTGCCCTGATGTGTTCTTTTATGCCGATGAATTTTATTGTAGTCATGGCCGCATTGTTTATCATGCTTCATTTATATGCATTTAATCTGGAATGCACGATCGTAGTGGGAGTGGGATTTTTGCTCATGTTTCTGCTGTATCTGCGTTTTTCACCTAAGGATACGCTGGTGATCCTGCTGCTGCCGGTCTGCTTTATGCTTAAGATACCATATGTGGTTCCGCTGGCTATGGGGCTTATAGGGACGCCGGTTTCGGCGATCTCGATCGCGTGCGGTGTTATCGTGTATTATATGCTGCATTTCGTCACAGAGAATGTATCCGCGATCGTTGCCATGGCGGAGGAAGAGCGGACGGTCAAATTCAAATTCGTCGTGGACGGTCTTTTGAACAACCGGGACATGGTCATTACGATCGTTGCTTTTGCTGTGACCGTGATTCTTGTGTATCTTATTCGAAGATTGAGCATAGATTATGCATGGGCGATCGCCATGGCAGCCGGAGCGGTAGTGAATATCACGGTGCTGTTGGTGGGCGATCTGATGTTTGATACGAATGTGGCGCTGCTTGAAGTGCTTCTGGGGAATATCGTAGCGCTTCTTCTGGCTGTGGCACTGCAGTTCTTTGTATTTAATGTAGACTACAGCAGAACGGAAAAGGTACAGTTTGAAGATGATGAATATTATTATTATGTCAAGGCGGTGCCCAAGATCGTGGTTGCCAGACCGGAGAAGAAGGTAAAGCAGATCAACAGTCAGAAAAGCAGGGCAGTTTCAAGGAACAGATCCACGCATGATAACCGGTAACAGGGAGCGGAAGGCTAAGCTGCTTTAGGAGCAGTGAATCATACTGGTACAGCGAATCTTGAATAGTCGTCGTACCGGACAGATTAAAGTATAAAGGTGGTGTGAGAATATGCAACAACTGAATACGCTGATCGAGACTTACCTGACTAAGCTGCATATGCCCACTATTCATAAGACGGATATAGTCGAGATCATTATTTTGACATTCCTGTCGTATTATATCCTGGCATGGATCAAGAATACGAAAGCATGGGCGCTCCTCAAGGGGGTCATTGTGATCGCTGTTTTTATCTTGCTGGCAGCGTTCTTCAATATGAATACCATTTTGTGGATCGTAACCAATGTATTCAGTATTGCGGCGATCGCCATTGTGGTGGTGCTGCAGCCGGAACTGCGTAAAGCGCTCGAAGAACTGGGACAGAAGAATTTCTTTTCTTCCATCGTGTCATTTGATTCCGGCAAGACGGATGGCGGTCTCTTTTCCGACCGGACGATCAATGAGATTACGAAGGCCTGTGTGGAGATGGGCAAGGTGAAAACAGGAGCGCTGATCGTCATTGAACAGCATCAGTCGCTGAAAGAATATGAGCGGACCGGTATCGATGTGGATGGTATCGTTTCCAGTCAGCTTTTGATCAATATATTTGAACACAATACACCGCTGCACGACGGAGCCGTGATCGTACGGGGGAATCGTGTTATTTCTGCTACCTGCTATCTGCCTCTGTCAGATAATATGGCGCTGAGCAAGGAATTGGGAACGCGGCACAGAGCCGGAGTGGGAATTTCCGAGGTCACGGACTCTCTGACAGTGATCGTATCCGAAGAGACCGGGAAGATCAGCGTCGCTTATAACGGACGACTGGAGAGAGCGCTGGATGCGGACAGACTGAAGAGCAGACTGGCGGAGATTCAGGATAAACCGGTGGAGGAGAAAAAACGGAAACTATGGAAAGGAAGGACCAGGAATGAAGCATAAGATCACCAAAAACTGGGGACTGAAACTGGTATCTTTTCTGTTTGCGGTCATGCTCTGGATCATTGTGACCAATATTAATGATCCGATCTCTCCTTTGGAGGTGAACAATATACCGGTCACTATCAAGAATGGTGACCTGATCACGGAGAAGGGACAGATCTATGAGGTGTTGGATGGTACCGATATGATCGATTCGGTTATCATACGGGCGCCGCGCTCTATTATAGATACCTTGGGCGTATCAAACGTGATCGCTGAGGCGGATATGAAGGACCTGACAAGCGTCAATACGATAGGCATCAAGCTGTATACCAACAAATACAACGACAAGTTAGAGAGCATCAAGGGAAATATCGAAAGCGTCAAATTAAATATCGAAGAAAAACAGACAAGATCTTTTCCGATCCGTCCGAGTGTGACAGGAGATATCCAGGAGGGGTATATGGTGGGCAGTGTGAGTACGGAGCAGAACCTGATCCGTGTAGCAGGTCCTAAGTCTGTTATCTCGCAGATCTCCAAGGCACAGGCGGAAGTAGATGTCTCCGGATTTACCAATATTATCGGAACGGATTCCGACATTCGCCTGTATAATGAGAACGGTACGGAAATCCAGTCCGCGAGTATCGAGAAGAGTATTACGAGAGTAAGGATCAATGTTGAGATACTGGAGAAGAAAACGGTTCCGATCGTCTATCAGGCAAGCGGAGCCCCGGCTGACGGATATAAGGTGACCGGAGAGATCACCGGCAGCAGGAACAGTGTTATGGTCGCCGGACGTTCCGAACTGATGAAGGAGATCACCTCTATTGCGATCCCCGAAGGAGCGCTTGATGTGAGCGGTGCGCGGGAAACAGTGGAGACGATGATCGATATTCAGGATTATCTGCCGAAAGGCGTTATTTTGGCGGAGGAAGATTTTGACGGTCAGATTTCTGTAGCAGTACACATAGAGCAGGTTAGAAGACAGAATGTCTTTGTACCGGTAGAGAGTATAGGGATCACAGGACTCCCTGCAGGTTACCATGCAACGATCACGGAACCGGAAGAGCGTTATGAAATTACGCTGATCGGATTAAATTCCGAACTGGCACAGATCGACGTCAATACGATAGAGACTTATGTGGATGTGGCGGCATGGAGGGCCGGTGAAGAGAACACGGAGTTGGAGAGTGGATATTACCGGATGCCATTAATGGTAAGGCTGCCGGAAGATTCGACAGTTTCGCTTGAAGAATCCTGGGTAAATGTACACATAACGGAGCCAGAGTAAAGCAAACAGGAAAGGAAGCGATTATAGTATGGGAAGATTATTTGGTACGGATGGTGTCAGAGGTGTGGCGAATGAGGAGCTGACGCCGCAGTTGGCAATGCAGCTGGGTCAGGCAGGCGCTTATGTGCTCTCTAAGGAGAATGCACACAAACCGACGATTATGGTGGGCTGTGATACAAGGATCTCGGGAGATATGCTGGCCAACGCACTGATGGCAGGAGCATGTTCCGTCGGTGCAAATGCGGTGTATGTGGGAGTGCTGCCGACTCCGGCTGTGGCATACCTGACAAGGAAATATAAGGTTGATGCGGGCGTTGTCATCTCCGCGTCTCATAATTCGGTAGAATTTAACGGGATCAAGTTCTTCGACGGAAACGGCTATAAGCTGCCGGATGCCCTGGAGGACGAGATCGAAGAGCTGATCAGAAAAGAAATGCAGGGAGTTAAGTTCCCGATCGGAGCAGGAGTCGGTAAGATCAAGTACCGGACGGACGCCAGGGAAGAATATATTAATCACGCGATGAAGGCCGTTAATGTGGATCTCCATGGTATGAAGATCGTTCTGGACTGCGCGGAGGGAGCCGCTTTCTACACTTCTGTGGAGACGATGAAGGAACTGGGCGCCGAAGTGGTGGCGATCCATAACAATCCTGACGGTACGAACATTAACGCAAACTGCGGTTCCACGCATATGGAAGAACTGCAGGCGAGAGTGGTCTATGAGAAGGCTGATCTCGGGCTTGCTTTTGACGGTGATGCAGACAGACTCCTGGCGGTGGACGAACAGGGGAATATTGTGGATGGAGATCAGATCATGGCAGTGGTCGGCCTGCATATGAAGCAGAATGGTCAGCTCCACAAAAATACGATCGTGGCTACGGTTATGAGCAATCTGGGCTTTTTCCTGATGGGGGAGAGGAATGATATCCATATTGAGCAGACGAAGGTGGGTGACCGGTATGTTCTGGAGAGAATGAAGGAGATCGGAGCAAGTCTTGGCGGTGAGCAGTCTGGGCATATCATTTTCCTGGATGAGAATACGACCGGTGACGGCCTGCTGAGCGCACTTCATCTTCTGCAGGTGGTCGTGGAGACCGGTAAGCTGCTCTCAGAACTGAAGTGTGTGATGGAAGTGATGCCTCAGGCTCTGGTCAACGCCAAGGTACCGAATCATAAGAAAGAGAATTATATGGATTATTCCGAGATTGCAGATGCGATTGCCGAGCTCGACAGGAAGTTTGCCGGGGAAGGACGAGTGCTGATCAGACCTTCCGGAACGGAACCTCTGGTGAGAGTCATGATCGAGGGTAAAGACCAGAAGATGATCGATAAGGAAGCTAAGAACCTGGCTGAACTAATACAGAATATTATGCTGTAACTCTTGTGATACTTGGGAAAAAATGATATAGTTAAAAGTAGGTTGTAGCTGGGGGTAAGCATCAACCGGAATTGAATTGGAGGATAAGGGTATGGTAAGCCAAAAGGTAGTCATCAAGAACCCGACAGGGCTACATTTAAGACCGGCAGGAATCCTATGTAAGGAAGCGATGCAGTTTAAGTCTTTAATAACCTTTACGTTTCGGGATAATACAGCGAATGCCAAAAGTGTTTTGAGTGTGCTTGGCGCATGTGTCAAATGCGGTGATGAAGTTGAGTTCGTGTGTGATGGCGAAGATGAAGAAGAAGCATTGAAGACGCTGATCAATGCGATCGAAAGTGGACTCGGTGAATAGTGCTGTCTGTTTAGCCCGTTGTATACAACGGGCTTTTTTGTGTACAAGATCAAATACAGAAATGATCCAGAATGAAAATGGAGGAGAATAGGATGTTAAATTACAGACACTATCGTAAAAACCCGGTAGTAAATTATCCGGAAAGAAACTGGCCGGGCAGGGAGATCGAGAAAGCGCCCATCTGGTGCAGCGTGGATCTGCGGGATGGAAATCAGGCGCTGATCGATCCCATGGTGGTATCCGAGAAGATAGAGTTTTTCAACTATCTGATCAAGTTGGGCTTTAAGGAGATAGAAGTAGGATTTCCCGCGGCCAGCCAGATTGAATTTGACTTTCTGCGCCAACTGATAGACCGAAGGCTGATCCCTGACGATGTTGTGGTACAGGTGCTGACCCAGTGCCGTGAGGAACTGGTGGAGAGAACTTTTGAGGCGATCAGGGGATGTAAGCAGGCGATCGTACATATCTATAATTCTACTTCTACCCTGCAGCGGGATGTGGTATTTCATATGGAACGGGAGGCGATCACCCGGATCGCGGTGGAGGGCACCAGGATGGTAAAACGGTATGCCGCTGATTTTCCGGGGAAAATCATACTGGAATACTCGCCGGAGAGCTTTACCGGGACGGAACTGGATTATGCGTTGGAGATCTGTACAGCAGTACAGGAAGAGTGGGGGCCGACGAAAGAGAATCCGATGATCATCAATCTGCCGTCTACGGTGGAGACGAATACGCCTAATGTATACGCGGACCAGATTGAGTGGATGAATACGCATTTCAAGAACAGGGAGAGCATCATCTTAAGTGTGCACCCGCATAATGACAGAGGAACCGGAGTGGCCAGCGCGGAATTGGCGCTGCTGGCAGGGGCTGAGCGTGTGGAGGGCACATTGTTTGGTAACGGTGAGCGGACCGGAAATGTTGATATCATGAATATCGCTTATAATATGTTCTCGCAGGGAATCGATCCCAATCTGGCCATCGAACATGTGAATGAGAGCATAGAGATCTATGAGAGATGCTGCAAGATGCAGATTCATCCCAGGCATCCTTATGCGGGCAAGCTGGTGTTTACGGCATTCTCCGGTTCTCATCAGGATGCGATCAATAAGGGTGTACAGGCCATGAAGGAGCGTCAGAGCGAGATTTGGCAGGTACCTTACCTTCCGATCGATCCGGCAGATATCGGCAGGGAATACGAGCCGATCGTCCGCATTAATTCCCAGTCCGGAAAGGGCGGTGTGGCTTTTATTATGGATACGTACTTTGGCTTCAAGCTGCCTAAGGGAATGCATAAGGAATTTGCGGGTGTGATTCAGAAAATATCCGAGAAGCAGGGTGAGGTGTCACCGGATCAGATCATGGATAATTTCCGGGAACAGTATCTGGATCAGAAAGAGCCGGTTCATTTCCGCAGACTGCGTGTGGATGATCTGAGTGAGGAGACGAAGTCACAGTTCGATACGAAGGTTACGGTAGTCTATACGGATCATGGTACGGAGAAGAGATTTGAGGCCGTGGGTAACGGACCGATCGATGCGGCGAAGCGCGGACTGCAGGAAGAGCTTGAGTTGGATATTAAGATCCTGGATTACGAAGAACATGCGTTGCAGAGCGGCTCTAATTCGCAGGCGGCAGCTTATATCCATCTGTTGGATGTGGATAGCGGACGTGTGACATATGGCGTCGGTGTGAGCTCCAATATTACGCGGGCGTCGGTGAGAGCAATCTTCTCAGCGATCAACAGATTAGGATTAGGAGAACATAAGTGAGTTTAAGAAGAGACTAAGGTTTCTGACTGCAGATGCGGTGCAGGGAAGCGCAGGGGTTTGGCGGCAATAGAGAGGTATGGGTGAGACTTATGGAACAGTTGGAACAATTGAGAGAATGGGTAAACGGGAGCGATAATATTGTATTCTTCGGCGGAGCGGGGGTTTCCACGGAGAGCGGGATTCCGGATTTCAGGAGCGTGGACGGTCTGTATCATCAGCAGTATGACTATCCGCCGGAGACGATCCTGAGCCATACGTTTTACAGACAGAATCCGGAAGAGTTCTATCGCTTCTACCGGGCCAAGATGTTGTGTCTGGATGCCAGGCCGAATGCGGCGCACAGGAAACTGGCGCAGTGGGAGCAGGAGGGGAAGCTGAGAGCCGTGGTGACGCAGAACATCGACGGGCTGCACCAGGCGGCGGGCAGTAAGGTGGTATTGGAACTGCACGGTTCGGTTCTGCGCAATTACTGCGAGAGATGTCATGCAGCTTACGATGCGGAGTACATCCTGCATTCGGAGGGAGTGCCGGTATGCGAGTGCGGCGGCAGCATCAAGCCGGATGTGGTGCTTTACGAGGAAGGGCTGGACCAGAAGACGCTTTCAGACGCAGTTCGTTATATTCAGGAAGCGGATGTACTGATCGTAGGCGGAACTTCCCTGGCCGTATATCCGGCGGCAGGTCTTCTGGACTATTACAGGGGGAATAAACTGGTGTTGGTGAACAAGACGCCGACGCCGAGAGATTCGATCGCGGATCTGATCGTGCAGGGAAGTATCGGAGAAATCTTTTCTTTGCTTGACTGAGAGCGGAAGGCGGGATATAGATATGGACATCCAGGTAGGGGATATTTTGAGACTGAAAAAGCAGCATCCCTGCGGTTCCAAAGAGTGGGAGGTGTTGAGGATCGGTGCGGATTTCAGACTAAAATGCATGGGGTGCGGGCACCAGATCATGATCGCACGCAGGCAGGCAGAGAAGGCCGTGAAGGAGGTCATAAGGAATTAGGATAAGGAAATAGCGCAAAAACAGCTTGCAGATTCCAGATTCTTGTGATATCATTAATACTCGTGATATACTAATTTGACTGAAAGTCAATCATCCTTGCTCCTCTGTGGAAGAGGGGCCAGAGACCAAAAGGAGGAAATGAGCATGAACAAATACGAATTAGCCGTTGTTGTCAGTGCAAAGATCGAGGACGACGAGAGAGCTGCTACTTTAGAGAAAGCAAAGGCTCTGGTAGAAAGGTTCGGCGGACAGATTACGAACGTTGACGATTGGGGAAAGAAGAGACTGGCCTACGAAGTACAGAAAATGAAAGAGGCCTATTACTATTTCATCCAGTTTGATGCTGAAAGTAATGTTCCGGCTGAGATCGAGAGCCGTATCCGTATCATGGATAATGTCGTTCGGTATCTGTGCGTCAGACGAGACGAGAAATAGAAAGAGGCATCTATGAACAAAGTAATATTAATGGGGCGTTTGACAAGAGATCCTGAGGTGAGATATTCTCAGGGGGATAACGCCATGGCAGTTGCAAGATATACATTGGCTGTAGACCGCAGATTCAGTCGTAATAACGATGATCAGACTGCTGACTTCATCAGCTGCGTTGCGTTTGGCAGATCCGGCGAATTTGCCGAGAAATATCTGCATAAGGGGACGAAGATCGCGGTCACGGGGCGGATCCAGACAGGAAGCTATACCAATAAGGATGGCGTTAAAGTGTATACAACAGATGTTGTGGTAGAAGATCAGGAGTTTGCGGAGAGCAAGAACAGCGCCGGGAACAGTGATAGCGGATTTGCTCCTGCGGGCAGACCTGCGCCGGCAGCAGCCGGGGACGGTTTCATGAATATTCCTGACGGAATCGATGAGGAACTGCCGTTCAACTGATTATTTGATCTTGGTGATAGTGAAGTATTATAATTGCTGCTGATTTTAGAAGGAGGCAAAGACTATGGCATTTAATAAAACAGACAGGCCGGATTACCCTGCTAAGAAGAAGGGCGGAATGCGCAGAAGAAAGAAAGTATGCGTATTTTGTGGTAAAGATAATGTGATCGACTATAAGGATACCAATAAGCTGAAAAGATATGTATCCGAGAGAGGTAAGATTCTTCCCAGAAGAATTACTGGTAACTGCGCGAAGCATCAGCGTGCATTGACAGTAGCGATCAAGCGCGCAAGACACGTAGCGCTTATGCCTTATGTTCAGGATTGATCATTGAAGGAGTGAATTTGAGAGGCTGCCGCATTTTATTGATGCGCAGTCTCTTTTTAATGTATACGGGTGTTCAAACGAAATTTACGCTGATCGGTACGGAAAATTGTTTTGCATTTGTGGGGCCGGGAAGCAGTTCTTATGATGTTCCGGGAAAGAGTCATTTCGTGAAGAAAAAAGTCTATATATTGGAGTGGCGTGAATCTCCAAAAAATGCTATACTTATAATAATGTGAAATCAGGAATTTAACATTTCCGGTTTAAATGCCGGCGAAAGCAGGCAGACAGGAGTTAAGGTGTACTTGTGGGAACAGATTTGATGTACATGATTATTTCGGAATGGATGAAAATGGATGAAGAACAGCATTAAATTAAAGGGAAGAATGAAGGCGTATCTGCAGTCTTCTCTGTATCTGGGATTTTTACTGGCTGCTGTGGACGTTCTGATCTATTTCATAGATTACAGGGCGGGTATCGTGCTGAGCGGATTTATCGTATTTTATATCGCGATCATTCTGTATATGATGTTCTACAATAAGCCGGTGATCATGAATGAGCTGGTCAGCTTTGCCACGCAGTACGGACAGATACAGCGAAGGCTTCTGCGGGATCTGGAGTTGCCACATGCGTTGTTAGATGAAGCGGGTAAGGTAATCTGGACGAATATTGCGTTTGAGAGACTGGTGCATCAGGATAAGGGCTACCGCAAGTCTATCACATCGCTGTTCCCGATGATCACGAAGGACAAGCTTCCGGGAGAGAATGAAGAAGATGAAGTAGAATTTGACGTGGAATACGAGACGGGTAATTATATTGCCAAGCTTAAGAAGATCTCACTGCGTGAGATGGCAGAGAACAGTGATATCATAGAGGCACAGGGGTACGACGGATATCTGATCGCGCTTTATCTGTTTGATGAGACCGCCTTGAAGATCGCTCTGCGGGAAGTGGACAATCAGTCGTTGGCTGTAGGTCTGATCTATCTTGATAATTATGATGAGGCGCTGGAGAGCGTGGAGGAAGTCAGACGGTCTCTTTTGACGGCGCTGATCGAGAGAAAGGTTAATAAGTATATTGCTTCGCTTGACGGTATCTGCAAGAAGCTCGAGAAGGATAAATATTTTGTGATCATGCGCAAAGAGGCTGCCATGCAGCTGCAGGAGAGCCGGTTTGATCTTCTGGAGGATGTCAAGACCGTTAATATCGGCAACGAGATGGCTGTCACGATCAGCATTGGCATGGGACTGAACGGCCTCAGTTATTCGCAGAATTACGAGTTTGCCCGCAATGCGATCGATATTGCTCTGGGCCGCGGCGGCGATCAGGCAGTGGTCAAGATGCCGGAGAATGTAGCATATTATGGTGGTAAGAGCCAGCAGATGGAGAAGAGTACACGGGTTAAGGCGCGCGTCAAGGCCCATGCATTTAAGGAGATCGTATCTGTTAAGGACGAAGTATATGTCATGGGACACCGCATGTGTGATGCGGACAGCTTCGGTGCGGCGGTAGGTATCTACAGGATTGCCAGGACGTTGGAAAAGCCGGCGCATATTGTGCTGAATGAGATCGGCGCTTCCATGCAGCCCATGATAGATATGTTCATCAACAGTGATGAATATGAGGAGGATATGATCGTCAATAATATGCAGGCATTGGAGATGGTGGGAAACAATGCCGTGCTCGTGGTGGTAGATGTCAGCAAGCCCAGTATCACGGAATGTCCGGAACTGTTGAAACGCTGTAAATCAGTGGTTGTTTTGGATCACCACAGGCAGGGGGCCGAGATCATTGAGAATGCCACGTTATCTTATATTGAGTCCTATGCCTCATCGGCTTGTGAGATGGTATCCGAGATTCTGCAGTATACGAGCGATACGCTGCGTCTGCGGCCCTGGGAAGCCGACTGTATGTATTCCGGTATTATGATCGACACCAATAATTTCATGACGAAGACGGGTGTGAGAACTTTCGAAGCGGCGGCGTTTCTGCGCAGGAACGGGGCCGACGTGACCCGTGTCAGGAAACTGTTTCGGGATGATGCGGCCGAATATAAGGCGAAGGCGTATGCAGTCAGCCATGCGGAGATTTACAGGACATGTTATGCGATTTCCGTATTCCATGGGGATAATCTGGCCAGCCCTACGGTGATCGGAGCGCAGGCGGCCAACGAACTGCTGAATGTCAAAGGCATTAAGGCAAGCTTTATCCTGACGCCGTATAACGGAATGATCTACATCAGTGCGCGGTCTATTGACGAGGTAAACGTGCAGGTCATCATGGAAAGGATGGGCGGCGGCGGACATCTTAATATTGCAGGTGCCCAGATGGAAAACGGTACGGTTGAGGAAGGAATTGCTACAATCAAGAGAACGCTGGATGCGATGATCGCAGAGGGCGAATTAGACGGATAAGCGAGGAAGAGGATATGAAAGTTATTTTATTGCAGGATGTGAAGTCACTTGGCAAGAAGGGAGAGATCGTCAATGTGAGCGACGGTTATGCCAGAAATTTCGTGCTGCCAAAGAAACTGGGACTGGAGGCCAACACTTCTAATCTGAACGATCTGAAGTTACAGAGGGCGAACGCCGATAAGGTTGCGCAGGAGCAGTTAGAGGCAGCGAAAGAACTTGCCGCGTTGTTAGAGACAAAAGAAGTGGTGTTGAAGATGAAATCAGGAGAAGGCGGCAGGGCATTCGGCTCGGTTTCTTCCAAGGAGATTGCAGCAGCGGCCAGGGAACAGTGCGGTCTGGAACTGGACAAGAAGAAGATACAGCTTCCGGAGGCGATCAAGACGCTCGGCGTTTATGAAGTGTCGGTTAAGCTGCACACGAAGGTGACCGGGAAGCTTAGGGTAAAGGTTGTGGAAGAGAACTGACGGGCAGGTGACAGACGTTGGAAGAGGCAATACTGAAGAGAATATTACCACACAGTATGGAAGCAGAGCAGTCTGTCATAGGCTCTATGATCATGGACCAGGAGGCGATCGTCGTCGCTTCCGAGATTGTTCTGGGAGAAGATTTCTATAATAAGCAATATGGTGTGATGTTTGACACCATGGTGGAATTAAATGATGAAGGCAGACCCGTGGATCTGGTCACTCTGCAGGACAGATTGCGGGAGAAGGATGTGCCGCCTGAGGTGAGCAGCCTGGAATTTATCCGCGATCTGGTCACGGCGGCGTTTACATCGGCTAACATTAAGCATTATGCCAACATCGTGGCAGAGAAAGCCACACTGCGCAGACTGATCCGTATCAATGAGGAGATTGCCAACACTTGCTATGTGGGGAAGGAAAGCCTGGAAGATATTCTGGCCGACACGGAGAAACGGGTTTTTGATCTGGTGCAGCGAAGAAATACCGGGGAATTTGTGCCGATCAGGCAGATTGTCATGAACGCCATGGATACTATCGAGAGGGCATCCCATAATAAGGGGAATGTGACGGGCGTAGCAACAGGATTTCTGGATCTCGATTACAGAACGGCCGGTATGCAGCCTTCCGACCTTATTTTGGTGGCTGCAAGGCCTTCCATGGGTAAAACTGCCTTTGTCCTGAATATTGCCCAATATGTGGCTTTTAAGCAGGCTAAGACGGTAGCTATTTTCAGTCTGGAGATGTCCAAGGAACAGTTGGTGAATCGACTGTTCTCCATGGAATCCAAGGTGGATTCCCAGCATCTGCGGACGGGAAATCTGTCAGATATGGAGTGGGAGAAGCTGATCGAGAGCGCGGGGATTATTGGCAAGTCCAGTCTGATCATTGATGACACACCGGGGATCAGTATCTCTGAGCTGCGCTCAAAGTGCCGCAAGTATAAGTTGGAACATAATCTGGAGATGATCATAATCGATTATCTGCAGTTGATGTCAGGCAGCGGCAGATCCACGGATTCCAGGCAGCAGGAGATCTCCGATATTTCCCGTTCCCTGAAAGCGCTCGCCAGGGAGCTGCATGTACCGGTGATCGCGCTTTCCCAGCTCAGTCGTGCGGTGGAACAGCGGCCGGATCACAGGCCGATGCTGTCGGATCTGCGAGAATCCGGTGCGATCGAGCAGGATGCCGATGTGGTGATGTTTATATACAGAGACGATTACTATAACAAAGATACCGAGAAAAAGGGAATCGCAGAGATCATCATTGCGAAGCAGAGAAACGGTCCGATCGGCACGGTGGAACTTGTGTGGCTGCCGGACTTTACCAAATTTGCGAATCTGCAGCGATGAAGGCAGGCTGCGGAGCAACAATGCAGCAAATTTACTTTTATTACAAAAGAGACAAGCCCAGATGGGGAAGTCTCTTTTTTTAATGGGTATAACAAAATATTTGGAGAGGAGAAAAAAGGATGGAGCAAAAAACAATCTACTACATATCCGAAGCGGCTAAGAAAGTGCAGGTAGAGAGTCATGTACTGCGATACTGGGAGGAAGAACTGGAGCTTCCCATTATGCGCAATGAGATGGGACACCGCTGTTATACGGATAAGGATATCCGGCAGTTAAAGGAGATCAAACAGCTTAAGGAGCAGGGACTTCAGCTCAAAGCGATCAGAACGATCCTGTTCCGAATGCCGGACAATCTCCTGATGCAGCAGATGAGTCAAACGGTAGAAAGGGAAAGAAATTTGACAGAAACAGGTAAAGCGGCAGCAGAACAGGAAGAAATGGCAGGGAATCGGGATATGACAGAGAGTATGGCAGGCGGCAGGATGGAACAGGAAACGGAAGAGAAGACGGAAGAAATGACAGAAGCAAGAATGGAGAACAGAAAAGAGGATAAGGAGGAAAAGGAAGAAAAAGGAGGATACGAAATGGATATTACCGGTCCCCAGCGTTTCGTAGTGGCATTGTCAAAAGAGAAAGAAGAATTGGAAACAAAGGAGTATGTTGATGAAGATAAGAGCAGGAAAGTGGCAAGACTCCAGTATCTGCTGCAGCATATGATCACGGAGGCCGTGAAGTCTGCTAACAGAGAACTCTGTACAGATGTTAAGGAAAGTATATTAAAGGAGCTTGATTATCAGTTTCGGATGCAGGAGGAACGGGACGAGGAGCGTTGGAAGAAGGAAGAAGAACATTACCGGAAGATTGATGAAATGATCAGAGAACGTCATAAACCGAAGGAAAGGCTGGGACGAGGAAAAAAGAAATCCTCTGTCAAAGATGAGATGACCAGTCAGTGATCTTATATCCTTGACAGAGGAAGAGAGTCTGTGTAGACTCTTACCGGTTCATTAACCCTGCTCGATGGAACCTGTCGGGCAAGCGCCTGCGCAGGAACCGCAATCGATGCATTTAGCCGGGTCGATCTCAAATTTACCATCACCCATGCTGATTGCGCCTACCGGGCACTGTGCTTCGCAAGCACCGCAAGATACACAGCCGTCTTTGATTACGAATGCCATATTGATATCCTCCTTATGTTATAAAACTATGTGAGATTGATATAAATTTATCAACTTCTATTTTAATATAAAAGAGCACAATATACAAGTGGCAATTATTACAGTTTACCCAGTTCTTCACGGCGCTTGCGGATACCGTCCAGAATAACCTGCTTCTTCTCGATCAGCCTGTTCTTGTCCATAGGCTCTACGCCATCCAATTTGTACGCCATGCCGAGTTTCTCATACTTCGGTTTGCCCATGGTATGATAGGGGAGGGCATCCAGAGCCTTGAGATTGTCAAAGGCGCCGATAAAATAGCCTAGTTGGTAAAGATATTTATCATCATCAGTGATGCCGGGAACGATGACGTGGCGGATCCACATATCAACATGCTTCTCATTCAGATATTCTGCGAAGGCGAGAATACCATCGTTAGGCTGAGAGGTCAGCTCTTTGTGCTTCTCAGGATCAATATGTTTGATATCCAGCATCACAAGGTCAGTCATGGTCATCAACTCGTCCAGTTTGGCAAGCCATTCGGGATTGGCGTTTTTCTTGTAGGCAATCCCGGAGGAATCGATACAGGTATGGATATTTTTCTTCTTTGCCAGACGGAACAGATCCAACAGAAAATCTACCTGCATCAGGGGCTCCCCGCCTGTTACGGTGATGCCGCCGCCCTTGTAGAAGCTGATGTTGCGCTCATATTGCTCGATAATATAGGACGGCTCCATCAACGTGCCGCCGTTCATTTCCCAGGTATCGGGATTATGACAGTAAGCACAGCGCATGGGGCAGCCTTGTACAAATACGACGAATCTGACACCTGGTCCATCCACGGTGCCGAAACTTTCTAAGGAGTGTATTCTTCCCTGCATAAATAAAAACCTTCTTTCTGTTCAGGATTCCTGATAAATATATAGTAAACGACATTAGAATTTCGTTTACTATAGTATAACCTGTATCAACCGAAAAAACCAGATAGAAAATAAGAAAGCCGTTCTTATTCATGGATCAAGAAAGCCAGGGAAGATGCTCCCTGGCTCTTGTCTCATACGTTATACATGGTCTGTAAAGACTGTATTTACTACCTGTTGTTCCGATGCGTCGGATTAAACTGACTCATGGAAAGTACGGGAGATAACGTCTGCCTGCTGTTCCGGTGTCAATTTGATGAAGTTAACTGCGTAACCGGATACACGGATTGTCAACTGAGGATAGTTCTCCGGATGCTTCTGAGCGTCCAGTAAGGTATCTCTGTTGAGCACGTTAACGTTAAGGTGATGGCCACCCTTTGTTGCATAACCATCCAATAATGATACTAAGTTATCTACCTGAGCATTTGCTGCTGCCATTGTTGTGTCCTCCTTATATAGTATGTCTGTTAGAATTTATTTATAGTCGTCCAGACCCTCCTGGAGAGTCGGAACGCTGCAGGCAAGGGGTGTACGGGAACAATCCGTACAGCCCATTGTCTGAACATTCTTTGATTCTTCCGCCTTGTCGTCGACATCCACATTCACGTGTCCGACACCCTGTGCCATCCCGGAATCCATCATCTTGACAAAGTCGTCGATCATCTGCTTGTTATCCATATATTATTACCTCCATATGGATTAGGTTACTTATTTATTCAGGTCTAATTCAAGATCGCCTGCAAATACCTGATCCTCTTTACCAAGAGCGCCCGGAATGATGGTGAAGGTATTGGAAATACCATCCTGTGCATCGTTGAACGGCAGCTTGGATACGGAAGACAGGGAAGCTACTGCACCATGTGTGTCACGGCCGTGCATCGGGTTAGCACCCGGAGCAAAAGGCTGGCCTTTCTTACGTCCGTCAGGTGTGTTACCTGTAGCCTTACCGTAAGTTACGTTGGAAGTAATGGTAAGGATAGAGGTTGTCGGAACACCGTTCCTGTAGGTGTGATGTCTTCTGATCGCCGTCATGAACTTGTGAACGATCATCTGTGCGATCTCGTCTACGCGGTCATCGTCATTACCATATTTCGGGAAATCGCCGGTTGTCTTGAAGTCAACGATGATACCGTCTTCGTCTCTGATCGGCTCAACCTTAGCATACTTGATAGCGGATAAGGAGTCAGCCACGATCGACAGACCTGCAACACCTGTTGCGAAATAACGCTTAACGTCTCTGTCATGAAGAGCCATCTCTGCTCTCTCATAGCAGTATTTGTCATGCATGTAGTGGATGATGT
>CANOCU010000061.1 GCA_947564645.1 uncultured Lachnospiraceae bacterium | reverse complement strand
AACATGGAGGGTCTATGTTTGAGAAGGATCAACTGATCATGTGCGGCGGGCACGGCGTCTGCCGCGTTGTTAACGTCATGGGCAACCCCTTTGACAGATTTGATAAAGTGCGTATGTTCTATGTGCTGGAGCCGGTCTTCGAGAAAGCGAGCACTGTTTATATGCCGGTGGATAATGATAAGGTCGTTATGCGCAGGGTCATGAACAGGGATGAAGCGGAGGAACTGATCGACAATATCAATGAGATCGAGACGGTATGGATCAAGGAGGAGAAGGGCAGGGAGCAGATGTACAAGGATGCGATCCGCACCTACGACTGCCAGAGTCTGGTGCAGATCATCAAGACGCTTTATATGCGCAAGCAGAGCCGTATCAAGGAAGGAAAGAAAGTGCTCTCCTCCGATGAACAGTATCTGCGTAAGGCCGAGTCGCTGCTCTACAGTGAGATGTCCATAGCGCTTGATATTCCCAAGGAGGAAGTGCAGGGGTATATCACAGACGCAGTGAGGAAGAAGAAGAGCCCGGTTTGATGCCGGGAAGTTGCAACAGTGTAAAAATCGAGCGCGCCGACGCTCGATTTTTGCTTGCTTTTTTTCTGATAAAAATGTATCCTAGTGAATAAAGTGATTTTGGCAATGAGGATATACAATGATCATAGATGCAGTAATGGACAGTTTCATAGACGGCGTTAAGCTGCTGCCGTTCCTGTTCCTGACTTATCTGGCGATGGAGTATCTGGAGCATAAGGCGGGACAGAGGATGCAGGCGGCCATACGAAGTGCGGGCAGAGGCGGCCCGGCGATCGGCAGTGTGCTGGGAGTTTTCCCGCAGTGCGGCTTTTCGACGGTGGCTTCCAATCTGTATGCGGGCAGGATCATCACCATGGGGACGCTGCTTGCTGTTTTTCTGTCCACATCCGATGAGATGCTTCCGATTATGATCTCCGAGAATGTCGGCGCCGCAGTGATCTTTAAGATCCTGGCGGTCAAAGTGGCCGTCGCACTGGCGGCGGGATTTATGGTGGATTTCCTTTTTCGGGGAAAACGAAGACAGATGCGGATCGGGCACCTGTGCGAGCAGCACCATTGCCACTGCGAAAACGGCATCTGGAAGTCGGCGCTGCACCATACGGTGGAGATCTTTCTTTATATCATGGCAATCTCGCTGGTGCTGAATCTGCTGATCGGGTGGATCGGGGAGGATGCGCTTGGCAGCCTGTTCCTCAACCGCCCGGTGGTGGGGGAACTGCTTGCGGCGCTTCTGGGCATGATCCCCAACTGTGCCTCTTCCGTGGCCATTACGCAGCTGTACTTGGAAGGCGTGATGAGCGCGGGAGCGATGACGGCCGGATTGTTGGCCGGTTCGGGCGTGGGACTGCTGGTGCTGTTTCGTGTGAATGACGACTACCGGGAGAATTTCAGGATTCTTGGACTGCTGTACGGGATCGGCGTTTTGGGCGGCATTGCGGTGAACTGTCTGGGGATCGTTTTCTGAACGGCACATGAACAGTATGATAGAATATGATAAGTCTGCAGGCACGAAAAAAGAACCGACCCCAGAGCATCTACATCTCCAAAATCAGTCCTTCCAAGTGCACCGCCAGGGGCTCGAACCCTGGACACCCTGATTAAGAGTCAGGTGCTCTACCAACTGAGCTAGCGGTGCGTATCTTATGTGAATGCGGCGATAAATCTTTTGATTACCTCACGCGCAAGTGTTATTATAGTATAATGTTTTGGGCATTGCAAGTCTTTTTTTAAAGAAATTTAAGAAAAAATTACAAAAAAATAAATTTCTGGTAAAAAACGGCAGGAAATAAACGGAAAATGCAGGGAAGGAGTCGTAATAAAAATGATCTTTGAGAGCCATGCGCATTATGATGATGAAGTATTTGATGAGGACAGGGAGGAATTGCTCGCCTCGCTTGCCGGGCACGGGATCGGCACGGTGATCAATGTAGGCGCGAGCCTGTCGGGCTGTGAGCAGACGCTTCGGCTGACGGAGCAGTATCCTTTTGTCTATGGGGCGATGGGTGTGCACCCCAGCGAGACGCAGGAGCTTAATGAGGAAGGAATGGCGTGGCTGCGGGAGCAGTGCGCCCGGGAGAAGATCGTGGCGGTGGGAGAGATCGGCCTGGATTATTACTGGAAGGAGCCGGAACCTGCCGTGCAGAAGAAGTGGTTTGAGAGACAGTTGGAACTGGCGCGGGAGGTTAAGCTGCCGGTGATCATCCATTCCAGGGATGCGGCAAAGGATACGCTCTGCATGATGCAGGCGCTTCACGCGGAGGAGATGGGCGGCGTCGTGCACTGCTATTCTTATACGAAGGAACTGGCGCGGGAATATCTGGAGATGGACTTTTATTTCGGCATCGGCGGGGTGATCACCTTTAAGAATGCGAAGAAGCTGAAGGAGGCGGTTGCCTATATCCCATTGGAAAAGATTTTGTTGGAGACGGACAGCCCTTATCTTTCGCCGGAACCGAACCGGGGGAAACGAAATTCGTCGCTGAACCTGCCGTATATCGCAGAGGCGGTGGCGCAGCTTAAGGGAGTCAGTTGTGAGGAAGTGGTGGAGATTACCAGACGGAATGCGGAGCGGCTGTTCCGCTTAAGAGCGGCTTGATCCGTGCCGAGCGTGAAGGGCGAAGCGGGATCATGGGGGGACATAAATTCTAATGTCATAAACGATAAGAAGAAGCGAGGAAGATATGGCGACACTTGGCAACAGAAGGAGCACGGCGGAAGTGATTGAGAAATATCATTTCAGCTTCCAGAAGAAGTTCGGGCAGAACTTTCTGGTGGACAACGGTATATTGGATAAGATCATCGGATCGGCGCAGATCACGAAAGAAGACTGCGTGCTGGAGATTGGGCCGGGGATCGGGACGATGACACAGCGGCTTGCGGAGGAAGCGCGGGAAGTGGTGGCGGTGGAGATTGACAGGAACCTGATCCCGGTATTGGAGGATACGCTTTCCGTCTATGAGAATGTGACGGTCATCCAGGCGGATATCTTAAAGCTTGACCTGAACCGGCTGGTGGAGGAGCATAACGGCGGCAGGCCCATCAAGGTGGTGGCGAATCTGCCCTATTATATTACGACGCCGATCATCATGGCGCTGTTTGAAAAGCATGTGCCGCTGCAAAGCATAACGATCATGGTGCAGAAGGAGGTGGCGGACCGTATGCAGGTAGGGCCGGGCACCAAGGATTACGGCGCGCTGTCACTGGCGGTACAGTATTATGCGAGGCCGGAGATCGTTACGAGGGTTCCGGCGGCCTGCTTTATGCCGAAGCCGAATGTGGACAGCACGGTGATCCGTCTGATACGCTATGAGAAGCCGCCTGTGGAGGCGGAGGACGAAGCATGGCTTTTTGCCGTGATCCGCGCTTCTTTTAACCAGAGAAGGAAGACGCTGGTCAACGGTCTGACGAACGCGGGTTATCCGGGTATCGGCAGGCAGCAGGTGGAGGAGGTGTTGTCCGCTATGGGACTGCCGATGACGATACGCGGAGAGACGCTGACATTAGAACAGTTTACCGAACTTTCCAACCGGCTTCTGGCAGTGCAGAGAAAGGCTGGCTGATACAATATAAGGGGATTGTATATTGATGCGCTTCCATATATTGGTATATGATAAAGGAACATGCTGCGGAAGGTGCTTTTTTTCCATATCATTATTTACATTGATAAGAGGCTATGGTAAACTAAGACAGTGAAAATAGGGTTTATATGGCCATATGTTCGACAGATAACGAGCGGCATAAGATGAGATTAGCTGCAGGGACACTGCCTGGCGGTTAGAATACAATAATGAGGTGAGCACCTTGGATAAGTTTGAATATAAAGTACGTGCCGATGAGATCAAAGCGTTGATCGCTGAAGGGGAATATGCAGAGGCCGTTAAGATTGCCGATACGATCGACTGGCGCAGAGTCAAAAGCGTAATGATGTTATGTACGATCAGCGATCTGTATAAGATCAACAGAAGATATCAGGAGAGTAAGGATATCCTGCTGCTTGCATATGAGAAGCATCCGACAGGAAGACTGATCATTTATTCCCTGTGTGAGCTTTCCATTAAGATGGAAGAGTACGTGCAGGCGCTTGAATATTATAAGGAATATGTGCAGATCGCACCGAAGGATACCGGAAGATATATCCTGCAATATCGTCTCTATGAGGCGCAGGATGTGAGCCTGGAAGAGAGAATAGCTGTTCTGGAGGAATTTAAGAAACGGGATTACAGAGAAAAATGGGCTTATGAACTGGCATATTTGTATCACCGGATCGGTTTGTCCACCAAGTGCGTGGAGGAATGCGACGAGATGTTTCTCTGGTTCGGTGAGGGGAAATATGTTATTAAAGCATTGGAATTAAAGAAACTGCATGAGCCGTTGAATGCAGATCAGCAGGATAAATACGATCTGTGGATGCAGGCGAAGGAGTCCGAGGCCGAACCTTATGAGGAGGAAGAAGCGGAGGGGGACCAGGATGTCGATATCATATCCGGAGATGCTTATTCGACCGGCAGTGGCAGATATGAGGAAGAGGACGAGGCGGCGATCAACAGTTTGATGGCAGCGGAGGCGCCGACTACAGAGCTTCCGGAAGTCAAGACTGTGGATTTGGGCCAATACAATACGATCAATCTGCAGATGGCACTGGCGGAAAGTATGCGGGAGATCCTGAGTGAGGATGAGGCGGCACAGGAAGAAACGGCGGCAGTAACCGGAGAGCCAGAGTCCGTTGCTGTGGAGGAAGCATATATATTGGAAGAAGAGTTGGAGGTGCAGGAGCCGGAAACAGAGTCGGCGCCGGATGTCCGAGAGACGGAGGAAGAGTCGGAGACTGCGGCGGATGTAGAACCGGAAGAGGAACCGGAACCGACGAGTTTCGCGGAGCCGGTAACAGAAGCGGCTGCGACTGATGAAGCGGCAAGGCAGCCGGCAGAACCGGCCGCGGAGGCATATGAGGCGGAACCGGAAGAGGAAATGCAGGAAGCGGATACGGGTGAGCTGAATGATGATGCGATCACCAAATCATTGATTGCTCCGTTACTTGAAGAGACGATCCGGATGCCTGACTCCCGGGAGATAGAGAAGAAGCTGCAGGAAACTTCCGTAACGAAGTTCCCGCAGAAAAAGACCGTTCCGAGGCCGGAGCCTGTCATAGAGAAAAAGACGGTTTCGAAGTCGGAGCCTGTCGTAGAGAAAAAGGCGGTTTCGGAGCCTGCTGCGGAGAGAAAACCGGTCATGGATACCGATCATCTGCAGGAGATCAATATGCAGATTGCGCAGGAGGATACGGCAGCCTTCGATGCACAGAAGATTCTGGAGCAGATGAAGGAGGAGGTGCTGCGCAAGCCGGGTGAATCGGAAGACAATCGTATACCCGGGGCAAGAACAGGCGTATTGACGCCGTTAAATACGAAACCTTCGAAATATGACACTATGCTCTCCCAGGAATATGACGGGCAGATCAGCCTTGTGATGCCGGAAGCGGAACGGGTTGAGAAGCAGATCACCGGACAGCTCAGCATTGATGATATCATGGCTGAGTGGGAAGAGATGAAGAAGACCAACGAGCAGAAGCGCATGGAGGATGTCAGACAGCGGATTCTGGCGCACACGGGGAATCTCTTTGCGGATTTCGATGAGGCGACGAAGAATGGTCTGCTGGAAGAACTCGAACGGGCCTTCGTGGCAGCGATCATGAAGGAGTCCGGCAGGAAACCTTCGATCAAAAAGGTGATATTGCCGGACGATGCAGATAAAAAGCCTGAATCAGTCAAAAAGGCAGAGCCAAAGCCTGACCCGTTGTCAGTGGAGGAGGAACCGGATCTTCCGGAAGAGCCTGATTTCATGGAAGAGTCGGATGAGATGGAGATTTCTGAGGACGATCTGGCAGAAGAGGTATTGGAAGCGGAGGAGGAGACCGTAGAGGAGTTTTCGCCTGAATCGGAAGAAGAGCCGGAGCAGCAGGAGAATGACGGCGTAAGAGAACGGGAACTGACAGAAGAAGAGAAAGAACTTTTCGGGGAATTTATTCATCATCGTAAGACCGAGAGACAGCTGATCCGGACGCTTGATAATATGAGTCTGGCTCCCTATACAGGCAATGTGCTGATCACCGGCGAGGAAGAGGAGACGACGCTGACGCTTGCGAAGGCACTGATCAAGGAGATGCAGCTGGGTGACAGTAATTTCTCGGGGAAAGTAGCCAAGATCTCTGCTGCGGTTCTAAATAAGAAAGATGTCGAGGAGATCTTCGGAAAACTCGATAACGGCGCGCTGATCATTGAGAAGGCGTCCCGTTTAAGGGCAGCGACCGCCGCGAAAATGATCAAGGCGCTGGATAAGGACAATATGGGGCTTCTGGTTCTTATGGTCGATCAGAAACAGGATATGAATCATCTTCTGGAGGAGAATCCGGCTCTGAACGATCATTTCAATCTTCGCATGGATGTGGAAGCGTTAGATGATGAGGCGTTGGTTGCTTATGCGAGACAATATGCGGAGGAGATGGAATATTCTATCGATGAATTTGGTATTCTGGCTCTTCATACGCGGATTGCCGACAGGCAGACGAGCGATCATGAGGTGAATCTGGCGGAAGTCAGAGATCTGGTGGATGAAGCGATCTATTATGCGAATAAGAAGACGCCGGGACACTTTATGGATATTCTGCTGGCAAAAAGATATAACGAAGACGATATGATCATTTTAAGAGAGAAGGATTTCATGCACTATTAACAATAGATCTGCATGATTATGAGACGGTATATAAGCAGCGCATATCGGGTGCGACAATAAGAAAAAGGTAATGGGGGAGATGCTATGGCAAGGAAGAAAGAAGTAAAGACAGAAACAAAAGCGACAGTAAAAACAGCAGCAAAGACAACGGCAAAAGCAGACGAAAGAAGGGTGTTTATTTCTGAGGCGGATCAGTATGTGTTCGGACAGGGAACACATTATGATATCTATAAGAAACTGGGAGCTCATCCTTCTGTGGAAGACGGTGTGGAAGGGATGTTTTTTGCCGTGTGGGCGCCAAACGCTGCAAGCGTAAATGTGATCGGTACTTTCAACGGCTGGAATGAGGGGCTGCATCAGATGCAGAAGATCGGGCCGATCGGAATCTATACATTGTTTATACCAGGCGTCGGTGAGAACGAGATGTACAAATACCTGATCCGTACGTCGGAGGGCGAGAAGCTGTATAAGGCAGATCCTTTTGCAAATTATGCGGAAATGCGTCCCGGTAATGCATCCAAAACTTATGATATCACCAAGTTTAAATGGACAGACGCTACCTGGATGAATGGCAGGACAGGCAAGGACTATAATAAGGAGCCTGTGGCAATTTATGAATGTCACATCGGATCCTGGATGAAGCATCCTGACGGTACGAAGGAAGGCTTCTATAATTACCGTGAATTTGCGGACAGGATCGTCGAGTATCTGAAGGAAATGAAGTATACGCATATCGAGCTGATGGGCATTGCGGAATATCCGTACGACGGTTCCTGGGGATATCAGGTAACGGGTTATTATGCTCCCACTTCAAGATACGGCACGCCGGATGATTTCATGTATCTGATCAATTTGCTGCATAAGAATAAGATCGGCGTTATTCTTGACTGGGTTCCCGCTCATTTTGCGACGGACGCTCACGGGCTTGGGCGATTCGACGGTCAGTGCGTGTTTGAGCATCCCGATCCAAGGATAGGCGAACACCCGGATTGGGGAACCAAGATCTTTAATTACGGTAAGAATGAGGTCAGGAATTTCCTGATCGCAAATGCGCTTTTCTGGATCAAGGAATACCATATTGACGGTATTCGTGTGGACGCTGTGGCGTCTATGCTGTATCTTGATTATGGCAAGCGGGATGGGCAGTGGGTGCCGAACAAGTATGGCGGCAATGAGAATCTGGAAGCGATCGAATTTTTTAAGCATTTGAATTCGGTTGTGTGCGGTACCTATCCGGGCTTTTTGACGATCGCGGAGGAATCCACGGCGTGGCCGAAGGTGACCGGCAAGGTGGAAGACGACGGGCTGGGCTTTAGCTTTAAGTGGAATATGGGGTGGATGCACGACTTCTGCGAATATATGAAGCTGGATCCTTACTTCCGGAAGAATAATCATTATGCCATGACATTTGCCATGACTTATAACAGCAGTGAAAATTATATTCTGCCCTTGTCTCATGACGAGGTAGTACATTTGAAGTGCTCCATGGTGAATAAGATGCCGGGTTATCCGGTGGACAAATATGCGAACCTGCGTCTGGGCTATACCTATATGTTTGGACATTCCGGGAAGAAACTTCTGTTTATGGGACAGGATTTCGGACAGGAGAGAGAGTGGAGCGAGGAGAGAGAGCTGGACTGGTTCCTGCTTGCCGAGGAGCAGAACAAGGGAATGCATGAGTACGTCAAGGAACTTCTGAAGATGTACCGCAAATATCCGGCGCTCTATTCGATCGATAATGACTGGAGCGGCTTTGAGTGGCTTAATGCGGATGACGCGGATCGCAGTGTCTACAGCTTTTTCAGAAAGGACGAGACAGGCAAGAACAATATCATGTTCGTGATCAATATGACACCGATGATGTGGGAAGATTATATGATCGGCGTGCCGAAGAAAAAGAAGTATAAGCTGTTGCTGAATAGTGATGATAAGCGCTTCGGCGGCAGCGGACATGAGATTCCGGCAGAGATCAACGCGGTCAAGGGAGAGTGTAACTTTAAGAAGTATACGATTTCCTTCGACCTGCCGCCCTTCACGGCTGCCGTGTTTATCTTCTGACCGGTACATATTGACGGACAGAAAGCTGTCTGACGGCAGATAATGACAATTGTTTGACGGTTATTGCACAAATTGTATCTTTTTTTGTGCAATAACCGTTTTTTATGCTGTTCACGGGAAAAAGAATAGGGTATAATGTAAAGAACTATACGGCTAATTTAGCAAAATACTGAGATGATGCCAAGGTCAGAAGTCATATCAGGGGGGACAGAGCCATGATGCTCATACAACACAACCTGCTTGCGGAAAATGCGAATCGACAATTGAAAGTGAGTACCGGTAAGAATGCGAAGACGACAGAGAAACTTTCGTCCGGGTACAAGATCAACAGGGCGGCAGATGATGCGGCGGGTCTGTCTATTTCTGAGAAGATGCGCAGACAGGTGCGCGGTCTGCATCAGACCGTGGATAATATTTCGGAGGGGATCGGGTACGTCCAGACTGCAGAGGGCGCGTTGAATGAAGTACATGATATGCTGCAGCGGATCAATGAACTTGCGGTCAAGGCGGCCAACGGCACGAATACGGCTGAGGACCGGTTCGCTATTGATCAGGAGATACAGCAGCTTAAGAACGAGATGAACCGGATCTTTGGTGAGACGGAGTTTAATGAGAGGAAGATCTGGTATCCGGGAGACCAGAAGCTGTTGGGATATTACAAGGAACAGGCGGCCGAATTTGTCTCTACAAGTACAAGCATTCCGGTGACAAACGATAATTGCGGCGTGGTGGCTTACGGGAGTTACAGTATTTCGGCATCTATTGCGGAAGGGGTTAAGATCAGCTGGACGGGTTATGACGGCAACGGCTATAGTACAGTACCGATTTCATGGGATGAACTGAAGAAAAACAAATATCAATTTAATATGGAAGATTACTTTGGAAATCCTGACGAGCCTCTTGACCCGAACAAACCCGACGGGCCCAAAAGAGCTCTGTTATATGATGCCAATGGGAATCCGGTTTTCCGTCATCGGGTTGCCTTTGCACCACAGGAGACAGCTACGGTTCAGGATCTGGTGGATTGTATTAACGGCCGCTCCTTTTATGGCGGTGGGGGTGCTGATATGACAGCACGATTTGAAAATAACAGTGGAGCGGGGGTATCCTCATCTGCGAGTATTGTGAGCGTGAGCCTTTCTTATCCGGCAGCCTATGCTTCGAATCATAATACGGGGAAGGATTCATCGACAAGTGACAATGTTCATGATTTTGATAAGGCAGACGATAAGTTTCTGGAACCGGCAAATGAGAAAGGCACTTTAGTGCAGACGCTTCCTTCCGGAGGCAATCTGACCAAGGTTCCGGCCAATGGAACAAGTGATGTCGGTACAGCCAAAGAGAGTACGGATACCTGGGAGTTTTCCTTCTATATGGATGGGATCGGAATGGTAAAGGGAACTTCAAACAGTATTCAATATTGTGCGCCTAATGATAAGGCAGATGATGACGGTCCCAGTAATCCCACAATTAATACGAACATACCAGGATTGTGGTGGAGCTGGGGCGAGAAATGGGAAAATAACAAATGGGTGCTTGACTATAATCATAAGTATGCAAATACCCTGTCTTGCAGTGAAAAAGGTGCCGGAAGTCTTGGCTCTTTTATGCAGACACTGACCGGAAAGAAGAAGACAGATTCTCCTGGACTGCTTGCTCCTGGTCCGGATGCAGCGACCAGTGGGGATGCAGATAATGGAGGATATATTGATATAGGTTTTAGGCTAAGTTCTAACGATGCGTTTACGTATGGTAATCAGCAGACGAGTACTTATGTCGGATCCTTTACGCTTCGCTTTTATGTATCCAATACCGATACGGAGCAAAGTGTGTTGAACAGGGTCAACGGAGCATTAAATGGCAATACGATTCTTGATTTCTATACACCGACCGGCAATTCGACGAGCTATGGGTATGCTTCTTTTGGAACGGCATATGCAAACAGGCATACAATTGATGTCCCGATTTACGGCGGCACCTGCGGATTCTATGTGCAGGCCGGTACAGAGGGCGGACAGCACATTTCCGTGCAGTATGAAGCCCTTAGCACGATTGCGTTGGGAATAGGAGACACGAACGCACGAACTATAGAGAGCGCAAGCAGAGCGATTGATGAAGTCAAGGGCGCTTTGCAAATCGTCAGCCAACAGCGATCGGATTTCGGCGCTTATCAGAACCGCATCGAACATGCCGAGAATATTAACGCCAATGTGGAAGAGAATACGCAGGCGGCGGAATCCAGGATCCGGGATGCAGATATAGCGGATCTGATGATGGAATATTCGATTAATAACATTCTGATGCAGGCCGGGACCAGTATGTTGACGCAGGCGAATCAGAGCAGCCAGTCGATTATGAGCCTGCTGCAGTAAAATGGATGACGGAGAAGGAGATTGATATGGGACAGAGAATATTGGCGGCATGTGATGTGTGCGGCACGAAGAAGGAGATGTCTGTGGGAGCAGGCCTGATGACGAATAATCCGGATATCATAGCATCCTGCCTGAATCCGGAAGAGGCGGCAGAGTGGAAGAGCCTGTACAGCCAGCAGAAGGTAGATTCCTATCGTGCGCTGCAGAAAGTCTTCTTCTGCGATCATTGTAAGGATCTGCGTTGTCAGCTGACTGTGAGCGCCACATTAAAGGATGGAACGGAAGTTACATTTGGTGATAAATGCGGTAAATGCCATGGCGCATTGCAGGAAGTGAGCTTAGAGGCTCGCCACCAGACATGTCCTGTTTGCGGAAAAGGGGATTTAAGCTGGAAACAGACAGGATTCTGGGATTAACGGGCGGAATTTGGATTTGAGAAAGGCGCAGTAAGAAGCGGCAGTCAAAGAAGGATACAGTGAAGGAAGAACGCAGTCACGGAAGAATGCAGAGATGGTCCAGGAGGGATAAGAGATGGTCGTAAAACATAATCTGACGGCAGTCAATGCCGATCGCAATCTGAATACAATAACGGGAAGACAGCAGAAAAATACAGAGAAGCTTTCATCTGGCTATAAGATCAACCGGGCGGCAGACGATGCGGCCGGGCTCTCCATCTCGGAGAAGATGCGCAGGCAGATCAGGGGGCTGACGCAGGCGTCTTTGAATACGCAGGACGGTATTTCCTTCGTGCAGAGTGCGGAAGGCGCGTTGAATGAGATTCATGATATTCTGCAAAGAGGCAATGAACTGGCGGTCAAGGCGGCCAACGACACGAATATGTCCGAGGACCGGGAGGCCATTTACGCGGAGATTAAGCAGCTTAACAATGAGATCGACAGGATTTCAAGGGATTCCCGATTCAATGAGATGAGTATGTTCGATTCGTCAAACGCCTCTCCCGAGACGAAGAATGCCAGTCACTTGCCGGACGGTTATTCGGACATTATCTTTCTGGATACGGATTATATCTCCTATGATATGCAGAGCTTTACCGGTGCGATCAGTGAGGCGGCCGCGGCGGGGAAGACTTTTACACAGGCGGGACTGGCCGACTTCGCAAACGCGATCAAAGATACCTATATGCCGACTTTATTGGGGGATATCGTGTCGGCTCTGCCAAGTTCTGCCACACCGACAGTGCAGGGCTTGCAGATCAGCTTGAAAATGTATTATGGGAATGATTCTACGTTGGCCTATGTGTCTTCCAACGGTGTTTCCTTCCAGCTGGGTGTCAACCTGAGACATCTGGATGAAAAGAGCGGCAAGATCGATATGACGCCCGACCTGGCCACCACGATTGCTCATGAGATGACCCACGCGGTTATGTTTGACGGCGTGACAAACGGCATGTTGGGCGCATATGGCGCAGACAAGTTTCCGGACTGGTTCGTGGAGGGGGCGGCACAGGCAGTGGGCGGCGCCATCAATTACTGCCAGGAATTGACGGTTCAGGTTATGCCGAAGGGAGATGCGGCAATTCAGAAGTGGCTGTCGGAGCTGACCGACACATCGGATCCGTATAACGCTTACGCCCAGGGCTATATCGCCAGTATGTATCTGGGCTATGTGGCGGGCGGCGGAGGAGCAGTCACGGCGTCGACGATCGCGAAGGGACTGGATGCGATCCTGAAGGATATCGAGGACGGATATTCCCTGGGACAGGCCATTTCCAGAAAGACTAACGGAAAATACGGTGATCTGGCGGATTTCGAGGACAGCTTCCCTAAGGATGCAGTGGCATTTACAAAGGATCTGGTGGCGGCGATCGGAGGCGGCACAGGTTCCATCGCATCGCCGAACGGCTTATCCGGAACGAAGGATTCCCTGCTGAATGGCACGAATAAGAGTAATTATTTTGTTTTGAATGTGAATCAGAGCGATCACTATAAGAATAATTTGGGCGGGAAGAACACGTATACCGGCGGCGGCGCGACTACCACCGGCGGACTGGACAGGGACGGCAATGCCAATCCCGATGCGGCGGCCAAATGGGGAAGCTCTTCGGATGCCAATCGTGGGACGGTGCAGCGTTCCGGAAGTATGTTTGTTCAGGTCGGATCCGAGTCCGGACAGCATATTTCGTTCAGCACCTTCAAGCTCTCGGCCAGGGATCTGGGTGTAGCGGACGTCAGGGTCGATTCCATGGAAAATGCCGGTAAAGCTATCGATCGGTATAAGAAGGCCATCCAGTGCGTTTCCACCATGCGCTCGGAGTATGGATCGGTGCAGAACCGTCTGGAACATACAGGCGTTAATCTGGATAACATAGTGGAGAACACGCAGGCGGCGGAATCTCTGATCCGGGATACTGATATAGCCGATGAGATGCTGGAATATTCTGTCAATAACATACTGGCCCAGGCGGGAACGAGTATGCTGACGCAGGCGAACCAGAACCAGCAGATGATCTTAAGCCTTTTACAGTGACTTTATCTTAGAAGCATATTTCTTATGAGAGAACTGTTCGCTTACGGGAGAACCTTTCTCATGAGAGAATGATTCGTTTACGGGAGAACCTTTCTTTTTACAGGAGGATTCTTTGTCTGTGCAGAGGGAATGGGGAATGCCGTGGAAGGGTTAAGAAAAGAGGGCATTGTGCCGAAATAAATGGCAAATATGTTAATACCAAACCTGCTGCATGGAGTGAGTGTATGAAAATAACATTTGATAATAACAACACAAATCAAAATGTAGACAAGGTAGCGACAACTTCATATCGGGATACTCGTACGGAGAAGACGAATCAGACGAGCGTATATGCATTAGACATTTCTGGCACAGTTATGGATAACACGGCTTACAAGGGTCAGGGAAAGACCACAGAAGAGGTTATGCAGGATGCGGGGCAGATCGACGTTGCCACGCAGAGAGACTATATGACAGTTATGTCTAATACTATGTCTGCGGAAGATTACAATCGGATGATGGAAGACGGTTACGATATCGGAGACATGGACGTAGAAGAAGTCGTTACGATTGTTGACAAGATCAAGGCAGAACTTATCAAGGGAGGTACCCAGGTAGTCGGGTACACCGATCAGATAGACGCGGCTACATTGCGGGAGATCACGGGCAGCGAAGCTTTTGCGAGAGAGCTGGTAAAGCAGTTTGCCAGTCATGACGTTCCTCTGACAAAGGAGAATGTCAGGAACGCGAAGCAGGCTTATGATAAGGCCATGGAACTTCAGGAGCTGACCGAAGGTGCCGCAAAATACATGATAGAGAATAATATGGAGCCCACGATCGACAATCTTTACCTGGCCGGGTACAGCTCCACGGCGGACGGCGACAGACAGGGAAGAGGGTATTATGCCGACAGCGCGGGCTATTATGCCAGGAAAGCGGAGGAATTTAACTGGCAGCAGCTGCAGCCGCAGATCGAGAGAGTGATAGAAGAGGCCGGCCTGGAGGTCAATACGGAGACGATTGAGGACGCACAGTGGCTGATCGAGAAGGGGATTCCGCTGACACCGGAGGCGGTGGTTGGACTTTACAGACTGGATACCATGGAATGGCCCCAGAGTGAGGAGCATATCTTATCGGCTATCGCGGCGGCGATTGCAGACGGGAGAAGCGCGGGGCAGGCCGATCTTGCGGACGGCAGGAGCGACCTGGAGAAGGCGGCCTGGTATGTGGAGCGTTTTTCCCAGATCACGGAGGAGGCCGTCGATCAGACAGTGGCGCAGGGCAGGGATCTCACACTGGAGAATCTGGAGAAGACAACGCTCGAAATGAAGTCGGAGAGCGGCAATGCAGGCAGCGAAGTTTCGGCACAGACCCCTATTGCAGGCAGTGAAGCGCCGGCCCAGACTGTGGCGGACGATGGGAGTGCGGAGAATGCCAGGGAGCCGGGAGCGGACAGCGCAGGAACACAGATACCGGACAATATTGCAGCCAGACGTCAGCTGGAGGAGATCCGCCTGATGATGACGGTGGAGGTGAACCGTAAGCTGCTGGCAAGCGGATATGCGATCGATACCACCGAGCTTGAGAAACTGGTAGAGACTTTAAGACAGATAGAAGCGCAGCATCGTAAGATCCTGTTTGGGGAGGCAGATACCGAACAGATTTCCGAGAGGGCGGCGTTATATGAGCAGACTCGCGATAAGGTAGCGGAGATTCCTTATCTGCCGATCGATATTGCCGGAAGGTTTAAGGTGACGGATGAAGATTTCACCTTGAATCAGGTGCATATAACCGGTACGGCCTTAAGAAATCATTATGACGAGGCCAGAGAGCGGTATGAGACGTGGATGACGACGACCAGGAATGACCTGGGAGATTCCATCAGCAAGGCTTTCCGGAATGTAGACGATATATTGCAGGATCTGGGGCTGGAGACCAATGAAGAGAACCGCAGGGCAGTTCGGATCCTGGGATATAACCGGATGGAGCCGTCGCTCGAGAACATAGAGACAGTGAAAGCTTCTGATCTGCAGCTGCAGCGGGTAGTCGATAAGATGACGCCGGCAGCGGTTCTGCAGGCGATCCGTGACGGACAGAATCCGTTGGAGATGACCTTGCCGGAACTGGATGCCTATCTGGATTCCATACAGGCCGGTAAAGAGCAAGAGTTGGAGAAATTCAGTAAGTTCTTATATAAGCTGGATAAGAATAAAGCCATCACAGAGGAAGAGCGCACGGCTTATATCGGTATCTACCGTATGCTCAGACAATTCGAGAAGACGGATAATGCCGCGGTCGGAGCATTGGTTAATATAGGAGCAGAGGTTTCCTTTAAGAATATGCTCAGTGCGGTACGCAGCCAGAAGAAAGCCGGGATGGATTTCATGATAGACGATGCCTTCGCCGGTGTGGAAGCGATTGAGAAGGGCATGTCCATCAGCAAACAGATCGAGACCGGATTTCCCAAGTACTACCGGGATATTGTCGGAGACATTGCAGACCGGATGGCGAAGCAGGATGCCGCTATGCAGAAGGAGTATCAGGCAGAGCAGATGCAGGAGAGCCGGGAGGCGTGCGAAGCGGAGGATGCGGTGATCGAAGAACTGCTGCATAGCAGGCAGCCGGTGACGATCAACAATCTGGCGGCGGCAGACAGGCTGATGCATGACAGGGGAGCCGCATATAAGAGACTGCAGGAGTATACGACGCCCGAGAACAGAAGCAGGGTCAGGCATGCGGTTTCTCATCTGCAGGAGGCGCTGACGGATAAGGATAACGCGCAGGAAGCCTATGAGGAGATGCAGAGAGTCTTTGAAGACGTACTGGAAGAGAGGCAGTACAGCGGCGATATCAGTTATATTGATCTGAAGGCGATCCAAAGCTGCCACAAGCAGCTGGCACTGGCGGGTAATCTGGCCAAAGAAGAGAATTACCAGATTCCGGTCGAGATACATGGGGAGACGACGGCGATCAACTTAAGAGTTCTTCATGATCAGGACAATGGCGGCAAGGTGAAGGCGACGTTTGAGACGCAGAGTCATGGAAAAGTGGCTGCCGAATTTAGTATAAGAAACGGACGGGTTTCCGGGTATGTTGCCTGCTCCACACAGGAAGGAACCGCAGTGATAACACAGAAATCAGAAAGTCTGCAGAAGGGCCTGCAGGATCTTTTTGCCGGAAAGAAGGATGGTCCCGAGCCCGGACGTATCGGGGTGGTCCACAGCAGCGACCTGGATCTGAATGCTTTTGCGGCGGAGGAAGGGTCAGAAGCAGCATCGGTACAGACGGCCGACTTATATCAGATCGCGAAAGTGTTCATTACGGTAGTTACGGCGTAGAAGAACTTGAAGAAACATCTTTTATGAATAAATCAGCCTGCAGGACGGCAGACAGGATAACAGGAGGAATTAATTATGAAGATCAGTTACAATGCGGCGGCAATGCGTGCCAATAATGCCTTGAATAGATCAGATCAGAGACTGACCCAGTCCCTGAAAAGGCTCTCTTCCGGGTTAAAGGTTACGGCGGCCAAGGAGAATCCGTCCGGTTACGCGATCGGACGCAGAATGAATGCGCAGATCGAAGGCGTATCGGTGGCGACGCAGAGCGCCAACAACGGAATTTCTATTATCGAGACGGCAGACGGAGCTTTGTCGGAAGTGCACGATATGCTGCAGAGAATGAATGAGCTTGCTGTTAAAGGAGCAACAGGCACGCTCACTTCTGTGGACAGGGAGACGCTGAATCAGGAATTGAAGCAGTTAAAGGAGGAAGTGACCAGGATCGCTACCGACACGGAGTTTAACGGTCAGCCGCTTTTGGATGGCAGTTTCGACCTGAAGGGCTTTACCAACAATCAGAAAGTGAATGTCGACTATTATGTAGACGAGGCGCTGACGAAAGAATATACGATCACTGCGTTGGAAGTCTTTTATAATGATGACGGTACGATCGATCTGGATCAGACAAAGGATTCTTTCGTTCCGGGACCGGAATTTCCGAAGGGTGCGGCGGTTACGGAAGTGGGACAGGATAAGATAACGATCAAGGGCAGCCAGGGTTTCGAGCTTACGCTTTCCGTGAAGCCGGATCCGGTAGTGGATGCAAACGGCAATATCACAGGTTACAATTCCGTGAACTGCATTCCGCAGGGTTCGACAGAGCTGAAAGTCGATCTTACGGGAATCGGCGCCATGGATACACAGATCGGCGCCAATGAAGGGCAGCAGCTGGATATTCGTATCCCGACGATCTCGCTAAATCACTTAGGCATTGCACAGACGGAAGTAACGACTCAGGACAGCAGTAGTGACGCCATCACGGAGATCAAAGGCGCGATCAAATATGTGTCGGATGTGCGCAGTCGTCTGGGAGCTTACCAGAACCGGTTAGAGCATACGATCAGCAGCCTGGATATTACGAAAGAGAATATGACGGCCTCCTATTCCCGGATCATGGATGTGGATATGGCGGAGGAGATGACCAATTACACGACGGAGCAGGTGATCTCACAGGCATCAACTTCCATGCTTGCGCAGGCGAATGAGAGACCTTCGCAGGTACTGCAGCTGCTGCAGTAAGATAGCTGTCGTTTATGACGGCTCTCCGGGGATGTGGGAGTATAAAGGTGATGCATGGGAATTATACAAGATGGCGGGAAAGGAAGACGAATGGCTATGACCAGGGAATTAAAGCAGGAATTTACGCTGAGGATCACGCAGGCGAATAAGACGCAGTTGATCACGATCCTGTATGAGATGGCGCTGCTCTATGTGGAAGAGGCTGAGGAGGCGCTGGATACCGGCGATAAGGCGGCATTTAAGAGCGCGATCCGGAAGATTCGTGGCTGCATGAATGAGCTGACATCGTCGTTACATCTTGAATATGAACTGGCGCAGAATCTGCTGCAGCTGTATCTCTATGTGAACAGAGAACTTGTGAAGGCTTCTTCCCACTTTGAACGGGAGAATCTGGAGCATGTCCGGTTAGTGATCGGTAAGCTGCAGGAGTCTTATCGGCAGATTGAGAGCCAGGATATATCGGGGCCTGTTATGGGCAATGCGCAGACGGTATACGCCGGTCTTACTTACGGCAGGAATACGCTGACAGAGAACATTACAGACCCTGGCAGGAACCGAGGATTTTGCGTGTAATTTCACACTTTTTAAGAGAATAATGACAGAGCGCGATAGGCTTCACTTTGTTTGGTTTCAGGCAGCAGATTCATTTCTGCTGCCTGTTCTAATAAGTACTTATAACGTTTCATGACAGCGTTTACCTCATAGATATAGCAATCAATCAGGTCCGGATCGGTCACATTGTCGAAGTTTGAATAGGCAATTTCCAGAGCGAACCGGGATTGCGCCAGTTCCTCCTGAATGGTCAGCTTATGGCCGTCAATAATAGAATTGCTCTCTGCAGGAACACAGGGTTGTTGATGAAAGAGTACTCTCATAGGGATACCATGCCTTTCTGATATTGGATTATAGTTATTAGAGTATAGGTAATAACTGGAAAAAATATTCATGTAATTTCCGGAACATGCCATGCATATACATTACATGTAAGAAAATTCTAATGGTGAAGCGGTGTAAAAAGCAAAAATGGGGGATTAGAATGGTAAATGTAAACGGTATGCTGGCAATATTGGGAGTGTGTCTGATCGTGCTGATTATCGGTGCGTTGGGAAGAAAGGTGGAGTGGCTGGTCAACTTTATCCTGCGGGCGGTAATGGGGACGGTGGGCATCTATTTCGTGAATTATTTTCTGGCGTCACAGCAGCTTTCCTTTGCGGTAGGGATCAATCCGCTGACGGTTTTGACATCCGGATTCCTTGGATTTCCGGGGGTTATCGTACTTTACGGGATTCATTTTTTCAAAATGTTGTAAGATTTTCACAAACTTGTTTTTTATGCAAAATATAACTGGACAAGTAGTTCATATGTGAGTATAATTCAGATTACAGCTCAGGAAATTCTATGTGAAGCATCGCTTCACTCTATTGCCGTAACGGCATCGGGAGCTTCATCCCATGTATTTCATTGAGTCGGATTAAGTTATGACAGGGAGGTGTTTTTATTGGACTGAGTTATTATCAATCTCTGCTGCTTCTATTGCTGTTTCTTGCAGCAATGGCAGATCTTAAGACGGACCATATTCCCAATGGTTTTATTGCGACCGGTATTTTGACGGGACTGACAGGCAGCCATTGGTATGGACCGGGACTTTCTTCTTCGGCCGCATCTATGCTTCTTGCGTTTCTGCTTATGTTTCCCTTGTTTAAGATCGGAACATTGGGAGCCGGTGATATCAAGACGCTTATTATGACAGGATGCTTTCTGAGAGTCCGGGAGTTTATAACAGTGTTGGCGGCTGCGTTTGTGATTGGAGCGGTTATCTGTGTGTTTAAGCTGCTTATGGAACACAACGGGAAGGAAAGATTTGCCTATCTGCTGTCTTATGTATCCGAGGTTATACGGAGCGGCCAATGGAAGCTGTATGGGGAGAATCTGAAACAGGACCAGATGCTGTACCGCAGAAATAAGATACATTTCACGATCCCGGTTCTGTTTGGTGCGGCGCTTAGAATAGGAGGAGTGATTTGAAACAGAAGATTTTTGCGATCTGTGATATGGAAGAGGCATATGCGCTCAGAATGGCGGAATATATGTTGGAGAAGATCAGGATTCCATATGCAGTGCATTTATTTACGAAGGTGGAGGAACTGGAGCGGTTTCTGGAACAGGAAGAGATAGAGATCCTGCTGATTGCAGAGAGCGCACTGGAGCTGCTGCGTATGGAGTATGTCAGGAGGCAGGTGGCTCAGATGTTCGTCCTGCAGGAGAGTGATCTGCGGGAAGATGACGGGCAGGATAAGGACGGGCAGAAGAGGGATGGACGGGAGAATGATCATGCGACAATGTATATCAGTAAATTCCAAAGTCCGGAGCGTATCCTGTCGGTATTGATCGAATCGGCGAAGGGACTGACGGACTGGTCAGGTACAGAAACGCAGATTCAGGAGGATGTGAAGCTGATCGGTATCTATTCTCCGGTCAAAAGGTGCCTGCAGACCTCCTTCGCACTGACGATGGGACAGATTCTGGCGAGGGAACATAAGGTACTGTATTTCAACTTCGAGAATTATTCGGGGTTTGGGAGGATGTTAGGACGGGAATTTGCCACGGATGTATCCGATGTGCTGTACTATTCCCGCTGTGATCAGGAGAAGCTGGCGCTGCATCTGCCGGCGATCATACAGAATATCAACGGCCTGGATTATATACCGCCGATGCAGTCGCAGATGCAGATGTGGGAGACGGAGGGAGCACAGTGGATTGAGTTGTGCAGGAGGATCGCCCGAATCGGACAGTACGAGTATATCATCCTCGATCTGGATGACGGAATGAACGGATTGTTTGACCTGTTGGGAGCATGCTTCAGGATCTATACGATCACGAGGGAGGACAGCTTCGCGGTGGCTAAGCTGAGCCAGTATGAGCAGATCCTGAAGTTCCATGAACTGGAGGATATCGCGGATAAGACGGTAAAGTGCCGGTTTCCGATCTTCAAGGAGGTACCGGTGAATCTGGAGCTGATGACACACGGAGAACTGGCAGGATACGTGAAAGCGATCATCAGAGAGGATTTGTATGGAAAGTAAGGAAGAACGTAAGAGGAGACTGCGGGAGAGGCTGGCAGAAAATATCGATTATTCCATGGAGAGATCGGATGAAGAGATTCAGGAACTGATCGATGAGATGTTGACGAAGGAGAGTAAGAAGGCGCCGCTTAGACTGGCGGAACGGGAACAGCTTCGAAGAGAGTTGTTCTATGCGATCCGTAAGCTGGATGTGCTGCAGGATCTGGTGGACGATCCACATATCACGGAGATCATGATCAACGGGCCGGAGTATATTTTTATCGAAAAAGAAGGGCGTCTGCGCAGAAGCGAGCTTCGCTTCGAGAGCAGAGAGCAGCTGCAGAACGTGATACAGCATATCGTGGCCGACTGTAACAGAGTGGTCAATGAGGCTTCGCCGATCGTGGATGCGAGACTGCAGAACGGATCCCGTGTCAATGTAGTCCTGAATCCCGTGGCGTTAAACGGACCGATCGTGACCATACGTCGTTTCCCGGACAAGCCGATCCTGATGGAAGATCTGATCGCCTATGGGTCTATAACGGAAGAAGTATGCGAGTGGTTACGCAGGCTTGTACAGGCAAAATACAACATTATGATCAGCGGCGGAACGGGATCCGGCAAGACAACCTTTCTGAATGCACTGTCCTATTATATTCCGGCGGAAGAGAGGATCATTACGATAGAGGACAATGCGGAACTACAGATTCTGGGACTGCCTAATCTGGTGCGGATGGAGAAGAGAAACGCCAACGTGGAAGGTTGCAGTGAGATCAGCATCCGGGATCTGATCAAGACGTCTTTGCGGATGCGGCCGGACAGGATCATCGTCGGCGAAGTCAGAGGCGGGGAAGCTTTCGATATGATGCAGTGCCTTAATACCGGGCATGACGGTTCCATGTCCACCGGACATGCCAACAGCTGTGAAGATATGCTGAGCCGTCTGGAGAATATGATACTGATGGGTATGGAAATTCCGCTTACGGCTATTAAGCAGCAGATCGCCTCCGGCGTGGATATTATCATTCACCTGGGGCGGCTGCGGGATAAGTCGCGTAAAGTGTTGGAGATTACGGAAGTATTGGGATTTGAGAATGGCAGAATCGCACTAAAGCCCCTGTACCGGTTTGCGGAGACGGGTGAGGATGAGCAGGGCAGAGTTTTGGGCGCACTGCAGAAGAGAGGAGAATTGTCTTATGTCGAGAAATTACAGTCTGCCGGATTATGGTGAATATCATTTGCAGGGAAAAGAAGGGATCCTGTATACCCTGGAGGGCGTGGCAGTGATTGTGATGATCGGATATTTTTTCTATCATTCCTGGATTGCCTGTCTGGCTCTTATTCCGGTGATGCTGCTGTTTCTAAAGGACAGGAAGAAGGAGCTGGCGAAGAAGAGACGGCAGGAACTGGGTATTCAGTTCAAGGATATGATCCTCTCCGTGGCGGCAAATCAGAAGGCCGGATATTCTATTGAGAATGCGTTTCGGGAGGCTTACCGGGATATGGAAATGCTTTACGGGGCCAGGGCGCTGATCTGTGTGGAGATCAGACATATTATGGCAGGACTGGACAATAACTTGGTATTGGAGAAGCTGTTGTATGATCTTGGCCGGCGGAGCCACGAGCCGGACATCATGCAGTTTGCGGATGTGTTCTATATCGCCAAGAGAAGCGGCGGCAATATGACGGACATTCTGGCCAAGACGGCGTCGGTGATCGAACAGAAGACGGAGACGGACAAGGAGATTCAGCTGATGATCAGTGCAAAGAAGATGGAGCAGAAGATTATGAATGCAGTGCCTTTCCTGATCATCTTCTATGTGAGCGCCACATCCAGAGGGTTTTTCGACGTGTTGTATCATAATCTGGTCGGAATTTCGGTCATGACGGCCTGCCTGGGGTTTTATGGAGCGGCGTATCGACTGTCAAAGCGGATCGTGGAAATTGAAGTATAAGAAGAATTTGTGTCCAGTAAAGACATGGAGGTGCAAACATGATTTATCTATATGGGGCAGTGCTGTGCGGCTATCTGATATTGTGGATAGTGTCTCTGCGGGAAGAGGGGAAGGGCGCTTTCCGGAGAATGGCGATGTATTTCTGGAAAAGAGGGCAGAGGGCACGGCAGGAGAAGGCAGGGAGGAAACGTAACTGGCAGAAGGATCTGTACCGGAAACAGCTGGGAAGTAAACTGAGGACGCTGCGGCCGGAGACAGCGGTTCAGGTACAGATACAGGAGTATTATGTATCGCTGTATAGTCTGCTGCTCATGGTCGTGTTTATCGGGACGGCAGTCTGCCTATTCCTGTGGATCGCGGCGCATGGTAATCCGGTACTGTTGGAAGGAGGCTATCTTAAGAGAAAGCCTTATGGAGAGGGTGAGACGCCGGTGTCGTTGTCGGCGCAGGTGGAGGGGAGAGAGGAGGAGATCTTCGAATATATCGTGGAGGAGCGGAAGTATACGACGCAGGAAGCGGAGAAATTGTACGCACAGGCGGTCAGGACCCTGCCGGAAGTGATTCGTGGTCAGAATGAGAGTCTGGAAAACGTGCGCACGCATTTGGACCTGGTGACGAAATTGGAAGGGTATCCGTTTACGATATCATGGGAGAGCGACAGCTATTCTGTCGTAAATACGGACGGCACGGTGAACAATGAGGAACTGACGGAGGGTACGGCCGTTGCTCTGACAGCACAGTTTCGCTATGAAAAGCTGGCCTGGGACTATCAGATGTATGTACAGGTGAATCCGAAGCTGTATACCGGGCAGGAACTGTTTCGCAGGCGAATCGAGGAGCTGCTGCATCTTCAGGAGGAAAAGACAGGAGCCATGGACAGGATGGCATTGCCGGCTCAGGTGGAGTCCGTGCCGATCGTCTGGAAGGAGATCGTGGAGGATGGCAGCGGGTATCTTCTGCTGCTGGTGTTATCTGCAGCGGGATTCCTGTATTGGGCAAAAAGCAGGGAACCTGACAGACAATTGGAGAATCGCAGAAAGGAATTGCTGTTGGATTATCCGGAGATCGTCAACAAGCTGGCGTTGTATATGGGGGCCGGCATGAC
>CANOCU010000060.1 GCA_947564645.1 uncultured Lachnospiraceae bacterium | reverse complement strand
GATTGTGGCTCTGGAGGCCGAGGGTTCGAGTCCCTCTATCCACCTTTACACGGGAGGGTGCAGTGACACAGCCTGTTGTTACCAATTAATGGGCTATCGCCAAGCGGTAAGGCACAGGACTTTGACTCCTGCATTCGCTGGTTCGAATCCAGTTAGCCCAGTTTATGGACCACTAGCTCAGGTGGTAGAGCACTTGACTTTTAATCAAGTTGTCTGGGGTTCGAATCCCCAGTGGTTCATTGTATTGTGCCAAGTAAGTAAATAGGGGATTCGAACCCCGGTTTGATATCCCCAGTGGTTCATTGGAAATTGTTGTTTTTTGATGGTTTATTTGAGGAAGACCAGAATTCAGATTCTTATGGAATCTGAATTTTTTTGCCCATATGGTACGGAAACAGGTTTTTCAGTTTATACAAAGGAGGAAGAAGCATATGGAACAGAGAAAAGGGATGAAAGAGAATAAAATGGGCACCATGCCCGTCAACAGGCTTTTGATCACCATGTCACTTCCGATGATGGCATCCATGTTAGTACAGGCGCTTTATAATATAGTAGACAGTATTTTTGTGTCCAGAATCAATGAGAACGCGCTGACAGCCGTCTCGCTTGCCTTTCCGATTCAGACATTGATGGTGGCGGTTGGCATAGGTACCTGCGTAGGTATCAATGCGGTGTTATCCAGGGCTCTGGGAGCGAAAGATCAGGAACTGGTGGACAAGACGGCCGGAAACGGTATTTTTGTTATGGCAGTCAGTTATGTTGTATTTTTGCTGATAGGCCTTTTTGCGACGCGGATATTTTATTTAAGCCAGACGGAAGATGTACAGATTGTGCAGTATGGTCGGGAATATCTTACAATTGTATGCTGTCTTTCATTCGGAAGTTTTGCTCAGTTTACGTTTGAGCGTCTGCTGCAGTCAACGGGCAAGACGTTCTATATCATGATCACTCAGGGGTTGGGAGCCGTGATCAATATCATTCTGGATCCGATTCTTATTTTCGGTCTGTTTGGTATGCCGAAGATGGGAGTACGAGGCGCAGCAGTAGCAACCGTGATCGGACAGGTGACGGCGGGACTGCTTGCTTTTCTGGTGAATCTTAAGAAAAATGACGAGATACGGATTACCAGACAGACGCTGCGGCCGGATAGGGAGATCATTAAGCAGATCTATAAGATAGGCGTACCTTCTATTATTATGCAGGCTATCGGTTCTGTGATGACTTATGGCATGAATTTGATCCTGATCTCTTTTTCCTCCACGGCAACGGCAGTATTTGGTGTATACTTCAAGCTGCAAAGCTTTATCTTTATGCCGGTATTTGGCATGAACAATGGTCTTGTGCCTATTCTGGCCTATAATGATGGAGCAGGACAAAGAGAGCGCTTTGTTCAGGCGCTTAAATGCGGAATAAAGTATGCGGTGGCGATCATGTTTGTGGGACTGGTTATTTTTCAGGCGATTCCGGGTGTATTGCTGGGCTTGTTTGACGCTTCTGAGGCCATGCTGGCCATCGGTGTACCGGCGCTTCGGACGATCAGTTATGGTTTTTTGTTAGCAGGATTTGGTATTGTGTGCGGTACGGCCTTTCAGGCTCTTGGCAGCGCAACCTATAGTATGCTTGTGTCTATAGCAAGACAGTTGGTGGTACTGCTTCCGGTGGCTTATCTTTTGTCCCTGACGGGAGAAGTTACGTATGTGTGGTGGGCTTTCCCGATTGCGGAACTGATGTCCATGCTGATGACGGTGATCTTCCTGGTCAGGATATACAGGGACGTGATCCAGTATATTGGAAAGGAATGAAATCACATAAATATTTAGGTGCCATTCTGTCATAAAAATATAGTGACTTTGAAGGATGTATGTGCTACAATAAACAGGTACTATATGAAACGAGCGGGAACTCCTTTTTTAATATTTTTATAAGGAGGTGAGTAATATTGACAGATTGCGAATTATTATCGTCTATTTCTGATTTGCTGGATACAAAGTTAAAGTCGGAATTGCAGCCAATCAGAAATGATATGAAGGAATTGAAAGAGAATGTTCAGGATCTGAAAACAGACGTAGAAGGTCTGAAGACAGATGTCGTGGAACTGAAAGCAGACGTCGTAGAGCTGAAGGCAGATGTGGAAGTTCTAAAGGCGGATGTCGTGGAACTGAAAGCAGACGTCGTAGAGCTGAAGGCAGATGTAGAGGTCTTGAAGACGGATGTTGTGGAACTGAAAGCAGATGTCGTAGATCTGAAGGCAGACGTGGAAGATCTGAAGACGGATGTTGTGGAGCTGAAAGCCGACGTGGTAGAGCTGAAGGCAGATGTGGAAGTTCTGAAGACGGATGTAGATGGATTGAAAATAGATGTCCATTGTATCAAATTGTGCCAGGAGAATGTTATGTTGCCGCGGCTTAACACAATTGAAGCCTGCTATACAGATACATTCAAGAGATATGTTTGTTACACAGATCGAATAGAAGCAGCTTTTGATGATATTAAGATGCTTAAATTGGTGGTGACTGATCATTCAACGCAGTTGCAGAAATTGGCGTAGTACTGCGAAGAGACTTTATGTACCTGTCATATCTGTAGTTGAGATATGGCAGGTATAGGAAAATATGCGGATATGGCGGAATTGGCAGACGCGCTGGATTTAGGTTCCAGTGGGAGACCGTGCAGGTTCAAGTCCTGTTATCCGCAGGCTATGGCGCGAAATCTAATCTCAATGATTTGGATTTCGCGTTTTTTACCCGATAAGCCGCACCACAAATATACTTCCGCAGGGGTGATTATCCTGCACGGAGATCTTCCCGTGATGGGCGGATATGATCTCATAGGCAATGCTCAGGCCAAGCCCGAAGTGCCCTTTGGTGCTTCGGGATTTTTCTGCCCGGTAGAAACGAGAGAAAATGCGCTTCTTGTCGCTGTCGGGGATGCCGACGCCGGTGTCGCTGACGGTGATCTCGAAGAGATTCTTCCGGTCCCGGCGGCAGGTAAGGGCCAGGGTCACATAGCCGTTCTCCGGCGTATAACTGACGGCATTGTGCAGGAGGATGGAGAGTACCTGGGCGATGCGGTCCGGGTCGCAGACAAGGCGCGGCAGCGGGACGTCCGGCAGCGACAGGGAGAGCGTCAGATGCTTCTGTCGGCACAGCGGTTCGAAGGCTTCATAGGCATTGGTGCACAGGGTATCCAGCTCCACTTCCTTTTTCTCGATCAGGAAGCGGCCCGTATCGGAATGGGCCAGGGTCAACAGGTCGTCGATCAGCGTGTTCATGCGTCGTCCTTCTTTGCGGATCGTCTGGAAGAACCCGTCCTGTTCCTCCGGCGAGGCGGTGGTGCAGCACTCGTTGGTGGCGAGGATGACGGACAGAGGGGTGCGCAGCTCGTGGGAGGCGGAGGCGATAAACTGCATCTGGTTTTCATGGTTTAGCTGCAGCGGTTTTAACAGGCGACCCGTGAAGAACCAGGAGAAGACGGAGAATGCCAGGGCAGCCAGCAAATCCAGTAACAGGAAAAGCAGCCGCTGGTGGGTAATCTGCGCCTGCAGCCCTGCAAGCGGATTAAGGATCAGAATGCGGGAGTGAGTCTGCCCGCGCTCGATGTCGATAAGGCTGCTGTAATAGCTCTCTCCGGTGGAGGGGGAAGTAAACTCATATTCATCATGATGAATACCGAAGTAACTGCTGTCGTAAGAGATAACGGCTTCGGATGCAAACATTCGGTCATAAGCCTGCAGACTTTCCGTCAGCAGACGTTGACCGGGTAAGTCACTCTCGTCGTCTGCCTGGCCGCTTTTTTTTACACCGTTTTTCAGAGTATTATAGAGAAATGGCTTATCGTTATCGGTGACGAAGAGCAGATAGGAGTTTCTTGCCTCCAGTCCGGCCAGCCACTGCATGGAGATATAGGTAGACTGCTCCAGAGTGGAAGTGATGGTGCTGATATCATTGCGAAAAGAGGCAAAATGGTTTTTAAAAAGGCTGTTCTCCGACACCTGCAGGTAGAGCAGGGACATGAAGATCATGATCGCGGTAGTAGTACCGGCACATAATAAGGTGAAGAGAAAATGGGCTTTACGAAACATAGGGGAATCCTTTCGATCAACTGATAAACAAGCCGTATCCGACGCCGCGCACGGTCTTGATCTGCAGTGTGCTGTTCACGGATTTCAGACGGCGGCGCAGGAAATGGATATAGTTGTCCAGATTGCCGGTCTCCACGTCGCTGTCGGGTCCCCAGACTTTTAAGAGCAGGGTTTCCCGGGCAAGCGTCTGTTCCGGGGTGTGCAGGAAAGCTTCCAGAAGATCGCCCTCATGCTTGGAGAGGGTGCAGGTGCCGGAGGGGCCGGACAGGCACATGTCACGGACAGTCCAGGTGATATCGTGATAGGAAAGCCTGCCGTCTGCCTGCCCGCTGAGAAGCAGGGAGCGCCTGGTAACGCAGCGGATCCTGGCCAGCAGTTCTTCGAAGTCGAAAGGCTTCACGAGATAATCATCGGCGCCCAGATCCAGTCCCAGAATCTTGTCTTTCAGTGCGCCAAGCGCCGTGATCAGGATCACGGGGGCGGTGACGCCGTGTCTGCGCAGGGAAGAGAGTACCTCGGTTCCTTCGTGGCAGGGCAGCATACGATCCAACAGGATCACGTCATAGATATTCTGACTTCCATAATAAAGGGCATCCTCCCCGTCGTAGCAGGTATCCACGTTATACCCCTGTCCGGTGAGCTGCCAGGTGAGCGCTTTATTCAAATCCCGGTCGTCTTCTGCCAGTAAGATACGCATGTGAAATTCTCCCTTCGAATCAATCCTTCCGCTTATCCTTTTTTAGAATACCACAGGATTCTTTAAATAATCTCTAAGAATTTCTTAATATGTTTAGAGAATTCTTAGAGACTATTCTGGTAAGATGCAGTAAAAGGGAAAACGAGGGCTGGTTTTTCATGGAAATTTGAGTCAAAAAGCAGCGTAGAAATGGTGTAAAGTATGAAAAGAAAGTCTTTCAGGAAAGATATAAATTTTATGTTAGCCGCCTGCATGATGGTTACCCTGGCAGGCTGCGGCGGAAGCGGTGCTGCAGACCGGGGTAACGCGGCGGATACGGATCCTGATAGTGGAAATAACGGCGGTGACGGCGCGGCTGCTATGGGGCGGTACCTGGAAACGGAGACTGACCTGACGAAGCTGCCGCTGAACGGTGAAGCCGTCAGAGGGATCCGCCGGCTGTCGGACGGCAGTCTGGTGATCTTAAATACGGAGAGTGGATTTGTGGTCTCCGGGGATGAGGGCGTTACCTGGGAGATACAGACGCCGGAATGGCTGTCCGCCATGCAGAGCGGCTATGGATATATCAGCGATATGGATCTGGCGCCTGACGGCGCCGCAGCGATCATCTATGACGAAGACAGCAGGGATGACGCCTGGAATCCGCTGCTGGAACTGATCCTGCCGGACGGTACACAGGTGCCGGTGGAAGCGGCGCTGACCGGGGAGGAGAAATATTTTCATCTTGTATCGGCATCGGAAGACGGCCGCTTTTTCGCTGCTACGGCAGAGGGCAGCGTCTATGAGATCCAAAGGGACGGCAGCGCGGAGAAGCTTTTTACACCGGAGGCAGAGCCGGCCTGGATGCAGGCGCAGAACGGCTTACTGTTTCTGGACAGCGGCCTGGGATACGGAACCATGCCGGTACTCTATGATCCGGATACGGGAACCTGTGTGGAAGACACCGTCTTACAGGAGTTTGTGGAGTCAACGTACAAGGACCGCAGCTATAACCGCGGTATCTCCCAGAGCATGTGCCTTGTGCCGGGGGAAGAGCAGACCGTCTATACGGTGGGCAGCGAGGGCATCCATCGTCATGTGATCGGCGGCAATATGATGGAACAGGTGGTGGACGGCAGTCTTTCCATGTTGGGTAACCCGAATTATGAGATCAACTCCGCCATACGGTTGGAGGGGGATGCTTTCCTGGTGCTTTTTGCAAGCGGGAAACTGCTGCGCTTTACTTATGACCCGGATGTATCGTCGGTGCCGGAGAACGTCCTTACGGTATACAGTCTCAGGGAAGACGGTAACCTGCGGCAGGCCATCGCGGCCTACCAGTCCCTGCATCCGGATGTGTACGTCTCCTATGAGATCGGGATAGTGGCCGGCAGTGCGGTGACGAGAGAGGATGCCATCCGGAAGCTGAACACGGAAGTGATGGCGGGCGCCGGACCGGATCTGTTGGTACTGGACGATCTGCCGATCCGTTCCTATGCGGAAAAGGGACTGCTGCTTGACCTGACGGAGCATCTGGCGGCAGGCAACGCACAGGAGCCGCTTTTTGACAATATCATCGATGCTTTGAAGATAGAAGAGAAAGCCTATATGGTGCCGGCGGCAATCACCCTTCCCATGATAGCAGGGGAAAAGGAACATGTGTTGCATATAACGGATCTGTCAGATGTGGCGGATCTTGTGGAAGCGCTGCGAGAAGAGAAACCGGGTGAGGATATCATCGGCATGACCGGTGCGAGAGAGGTTCTGGATCGTTTTGCGGTGGTGAGCGCGTCCGCATGGACCGATAATGACGGCCGGATCGACCGGCAGGCGCTTCGGGAATTCCTGGAGCAGTGCGGGCGGATCTACCGTGCGCAGATGGATGGTCTGGACGGAAAGGTTTTGAAAAAATACGAGGAACGAAAGAGTGCGGTGGAGGCGCTGCATGCCGGTTCGAAGCGGGACTGGTGGGAAACCTATGCTTTTTTTGACCTGGTCTTTGGAGCAGTCAGCCTGGTCAGCAGTCAGGCGGACTCCGTCGATGAATGGATCGAGACGGTGTCCATCGACCGTGCTTCCGGCTTCGAGGATTATCAGGCGGTGGAGAGGAAGGGGCAGTGCAGCGGCGTGTTTTGGCCGCAGACATTATTGGCCGTCAGTACGGCTTCCGGGAAGAGAGATGCCGCGCTTGCGTTTCTGGATCACTTCCTTTCGGCCGGGGCACAGAGCGGTTATGCCGGATTTCCGGTAAACCGGGAGGCCTTCAATCTCCTGTTTACGCCGCAGGAAGGGTATGTGGCGGAGGACGGCGGCTATAGCTATCTGGCGATCGTTGATGAGGATGGAGCTCTGATTAAGTATACCGGTTATTGGCCTTCAGACGCAGCGATAGCAGCTTTCAGGGAACAGGTGGCCGGTCTGCAGACTGCCTATGTGCCGGACAGCGTGCTGGAGGAGGTCGTGTTCGAGCAGGGGGTATCCTATCTGCAGGGACAGCAGCCTTTGGAGCAGGCGCTTGATGAGATCGAGAAAAAGGCGGCGATCTATATGGCGGAATAGCAAAACGGGAAGAAAGAGGGAATGAGGAAGGAATGAAGAAGGAATGAAGAAGGGAATCAATTTTCTTAACAGGAATCTGAGAAAAGCAGGAAGCTTTCTTCTGGCAGTTTCCATGATGGTTACCCTGGCAGGCTGCGGCGGGAGCGGCGCGATGGGCCAGGGCAGTGCGGCGGATGGCAGTCCGGGAGGCAATATGGGAAGCGCTGACAGCGTGGACACGGCGTCCGGAGACATGGCATCCGGGGATCTGTCCGGACTGGAGGATGAGGGCGCGGCGGCCATGGGGCGATATGTGGAGGAAGAACTGGACCTGCAGGAATTTCTGTTAAACAGCGAAGGCAACAGAGGGATCCGCAGGCGGGCGGACGGCAGCCTGGTCATCCTGAGCATTTTGAACGGCCTTGTGGTGTCGCAGGATGAAGGCGTCACCTGGCAGACGGAGACACCGGACTGGTTCATGGCCATGAAGCAGGATGAGAAGTATATCATCGATATGGATATGGCCGGGGACGGCACTATGGCCGTGCTGTATAACACGGGGTGGGCGGATGAATATGACCCGGCGCTGAAGCTGGTGCTGCCTGACGGGACGGAAGTCATGGTGGAAGCGCAGCTGACGGAGGACGAGAAGTATTTTAACCATCTGGCGGTCTCCGAGGACGGCAGGATCATTGTCAGCACGGTGGCGGAGACGTTGTATGAGATCCAAAGGGACGGCAGCGCGGTGAACTATCTGACGGTGGAGGAGAAACCGCAGTGGATGAAGATACAGGACGGCCTTCTCTTTATGGACAGTGAGGTCGGCGATCTGCCGGTGATCTACGACATGGAGGCGGAAAGCTATGTGGAGGATACGGTGCTGCAGGAATTTGCGGCGGCTAACTATGGGGACCGCTATTACAACGGCTACACCTTCCAGAGCATGTACCTCCTGCCGGGGGAGGAGCAGACAGTCTACACCATCGGTGATAAGGGCATCCACCGCCACGTGATCGGCGGCAATATGATGGAGCAGATCGTGGACGGAGATCTGTCCATGCTGAGCAATCCGGACTATACCATCAATTCGGCGATCCGGCTAGACGGGGATGTGTTCCTGGTGCTTTTTGCCAACTGTAAGCTGATGCGCTTTACTTACGATCCGGATGCCCCGGCGGTGCCGGAAAATATGCTCAAGGTCTACAGCTTAAGGGAAAGCGCGGATATGCGCATGGCGATTGCCAGCTTCCAGTCTCAGAATCCCGACAGCTTCATTTCCTATGAAGTGGGGATGCCGGAGGGTGCGGCGGTGACGAGAGAAGACGCGTTAAAGAAGCTGAATACCCAGATTATGGCCGGTACGGGGCCGGACCTTCTGGTCATGGACGATCTGCCAATCCGCTCTTATGTGGAAAAAGGGCTTCTGGCGGATCTGACGGAGTATCTTGCACAGTACAGTGTGGGAGATGCGCTTTACGACAATGTGATCAATGCGATGAAAATAGACGGCAAGGCCTACATGGCGCCGGCCACAGTCAGTCTGCCCATGCTGGTGGGAGAAGAAAAGTATGTGGCGGATGTGACAGACCTGTCAGACCTGGCGGGGCGGATCGAGGCGCAGCGTACGGCGGATCCGGGACAGGATCTCATCGGCATGATCAGCGAGAGAGGCATTCTGAAACGCTTCGCGCCGGTGAGCGCGCCGATGTGGATCACGGAGGACGGCCGGATCGACCGGCAGACGCTTAGCGAGTTCCTGGAGCAGTGCAAACGGATCCACGGGATACAGACGGAGGACCTTGGGACGGATACGATCGCCAAATACGAGGAGAGAGACACCGATCTACAGGCGTATTACGGGATGGATGCGGACCGGTTGGAATGGCGGGTGACACATGACTTCTTCTCGGTGCTGACAGGGGAGATCAACATGGCCTCCGGCTGGGTCGATTCTGCCGCCGACTGGCGGGAGGTGGTCTCCATAAACAGGGTGGACGGCTTCGGGGAGTATGCGGCGGTGGAGATGAAAGGGCAGTGCAGCGGCGTATTTCGGCCAGACACACTGCTGGCGGTCAGCGCGGCTTCCGGGAAGACAGAGGATGCGATGCGCTTCTTTGACCACTTCCTGTCGGCGCAGGTACAGAGCAGTTATGCTGGCTTGCCGGTCAACCAGGAGGCCTTTGACATACAGTTTACGCCGGTGGAAGAGTATCTGGCGGAGGACGGAGGGTATAGTTATCTCTCCATGAGCAGCGTGGACGGTACGAGAGTGGAATATGTGATCTACTGGCCGGAAGACGAACAGATCATGTCCTTAAAGGAACGGCTTGGGCACTTACATACAGCCTATCTTCCGGACAGCGTGCTGGAAGAGGCCGTGTTTGAACAGGGTGTGGCCTATCTGCAGGATAAAGTGTCACTGGAACAGGCGCTTGACGAGATCGAGAGGAAGGTATCCCTCTATATGGCGGAATGATTTCCATCTATGCGGTTGTACGGTCCCTCGAATGGACGAGTGGAAAGTAACAGTTCAGCCCAGGACTTTGCACTTGCTGCAAAGTCCGTGAAAATAAGTAAATTGGGCCAGAAGAATCTATATAGAAAGGATGAGGAGAATATGTTAAAAAGGGATCTGAAAAAAGCAGTCAGTCTTCTGCTTGCGGCCTCCATGGTCTTTGCCATGACGGGCTGCGGCGCGGGAGGCGCAGGAGACGGAGAGCAGGGAACGCAGGGCGGTACGGACGGTTCCGGGGAAAAGGTGCAGGCCGGGGCTGCAGGCGATACGGCCGGGGACGGTCCCGTGGCCATGGGCCGGTATGTGGAGGAAGAGATCGACCTGTCAGAACAGCTGTCCCAGCCCGGCAGCATGAGCAGGCTTACGGACGGCAGTCTGGTGATCATGGACAGAGACGCCGGTATGCTGGTCTCCAGGGATGAGGGCGCTACCTGGACGGAGGAGACGCCGGATTGGTTTGCCGAGTTGAAGGCTAACGATACGTATATCAGCAACCTGTATATGGGGCCGGACGGCACGGCGGCGGTGATCACAGGGGAGAGCGTAGGGGAAGGCGACGACATGAGTTTCATCCAGAGTCTGCAGCTGTTCCTGCCGGACGGTACACGGGTGCCCGTGGAGGCAGAGCTGACCGAGGACGAGATGTACTTCAAGCAGGTGGCTTTCAAGGAGGACGGCACGATCCTGGCCAGCTGCTACAGAGGGATCTATGAAGTGCAGAGGGACGGCAGCTGTGAGCAGATCCTGACGTTGGACTATAATCCCCAGTGGATGTGGGTGAAGGACAGCCTGCTGGTGGTCGATAACGACTGGGGTGAGCAGGAGATGCCCGCGCTCTATGATCTGGGAGCCGGCACGGCCTTCGAGGATCAGGTGCTGACGGAGTTTATGGCAGAAAATTATCAGGACCGCAGCTTCAATGGCACGGATTACAGCGACGTCTTCCTGCTGCCCGGCGAGGAGGGAACCGTCTATGTGGCAGGCAATAAGGGGATTCACCGCCATGTGATCGGCGGCAACATGATGGAGCAGATCGTGGACGGCAGCCTGTCCATGCTCAGCAACCCGAATTACTATACGATCAGTATGCTGCAGCTGGAGGGGGACGCTTTCCTGGGGCTTTATACCGGCAACAAGCTGATCCGGTTCACCTACGATCCCGATGTGCCTTCGGTGCCGGAGCATGTGGTCAGACTTTACAGTCTGCGGGAGGATATGAATATCCGACAGGCGATCTCCCGCTATCAGGTGCAGCATCCGGATGTGTTCGTCTCCTATGAGGTGGGCATGGGCAGCGGCGACGCCGTTACGAGAGAGGACGCCATCAAGAAGCTGAATACCCAGATCATGGCCGGGGAAGGCCCGGATCTGCTGGTGATGGACGACCTGCCCTTTGCTTCCTATGTGGAAAAAGGCATGTTGGCGGATCTGACCGATTATCTGCAGGAGTACAGTGCGAAGGAGCCTCTGTTCGACAATGTGATCGAGGCGCTGAAGCGGGACGGCAAGGCCTATGTGGCGCCGGCTACCATCGGCATCCCGCAGATTGCGGCGGCGGCTGACGGCATGGAGAATGTGAAGGATCTGGCAGGCTTAGCGGAGGTGATGGAGCAGCTGCGGCAGGCGCATCCCGGCGAGAGCATCATGGGCATCGGCGGTGCAGCGGCGCTTCTAAAAAGGCTGGCAGCCACCAGTGCGCCGAAGTGGATCACAGCGGACGGCAGTATCGAAAGAGGGGTATTGCAGGAATATCTGGAACAGTGTAAGCGGATCTACGATATTCAGACGGACGGTCTGAGCCAGGAAATGGTGGCAACCTATCAGGAAAGAATGGAAAGAATGGCAGAGTATTATGGCGTCGGCATGGAGCGGATTGATTGGGAAGTCTATCTGGATCTTATGTCCTATCTCGGCAAAGAGCAGCATATGATGATCGGATGGACCTGCGCTCAGTACGGGTATCTGGAACTGGTATCCCTTTCTAAGAACGAAGCCTCCAAAGATGCGAAAGTGATACCCATGCAGGGGCAGTGTACCAAAGTCTTTAAGCCTGCGACCATGCTGGCGGTCAGCGCGGCTTCCGGGCAGATCGATGCGGCGAAGGACTTCCTGGGCACATTCCTGTCCGCGGAAGTGCAGAGCCAGTACGACGGGCTGCCGCTGAATCAGAACGCTTTTGATGTCCAGTTTACACCGAGAGAGGATATCATGGGCGAGGAAGGGGAATATACATCCCTGTATACGACAGATGCGGAGGGCAATGGGATCGGCTATACCATGTACTGGCCTTCGGACGAGACCATCGCTTCCTTCAAGCAGGAGCTGTCGGAACTGACCACGGCGTATGTGCCGGACCAGATGCTGGAGGAAGCGGTGTTCAGGCAGGGCGCCGGGTTTATGCTGGGAGAGCAGACGATGGAAGAGGCGCTTGACGAGATCGAGAAGACCGTGGCCATCTATATGGCGGAGTAAGATATTCCAAGGGTATCCAGGATGCTCTGGGCATAGAGCCGCACGGCAAAATCATTGGGATGGTTGATACAGTTGCCGGTCAATGCCAGATATTCTTTGCCGCGTTCCATTAGGGCAAGAAATAGGGAATGTATTTCGGCCAGGGCGATTCCCGGTTCCCGGTCTGCCAGACGACGCAAGGCTTTCTCCTGTTCCGGCAGGGCGTTATTCTGAAATCCGGCGATCTCCGGGTTGGGAACCATAGGGGAGAGCAGCAGGAATTCGCAGCAGGGCCGGGCAAGGCGGATGGTCTGTATGATCTGCCGGATTTCAGACAGGTACTGATCCGGCGGATCCTGCAGGCTGTTCATGCCGAACCCGAGAATGACAAGATCCGGAGTGCAGGGAGAGACAAGGGTATCCGCGTGCCGTACACCCCATCCGGTCGTGGAACCGCCGGCGGCCCGGTTATATTTGTGGATCCGGGAGTCCGGAAACTGTCTGCGTAGCGCATCCGTTACCAGTTCCGCCCAGGAGGGCATGTACGGGGGACGGCCGATGGCGGCATGGCAGTCTTTCAGGGTCATCATGTCGACGGCAAGTTCGTCACATCCGCTGGCTTCCCAGCCGGCGGTGATACTGTCCCCGTAGAAGACAAGGTGAAATGCACCGCCTTCGTTGAGCAGGCGAAAAGAACGGGGCAGACGCGCGGACTGATCCTGCATAGGGGGCCGGTCCCACAGGTCCCGGTGCTTGTACGTGACAAGGACCTGATAGCGGTAAACGTCGGGAAAGATCTCGGCATATTCCCTGCCGCCGGGGAGTCTGAGCCATGCGGTCTCGGATTGTCCCCTGTAAGGTTTTATATAGGCGCTGCGGCGCAGGAAGGGAATGCGGGACTGCTTTGTGCGCAGGATATGGCTGTCGGAGATCAGATAGTCAGTCCCTTCTTCATATTTCGTCAGTCCGTCCCAGGAGCTTACCTCGATCACCTGCGTGGGGCGATAGAGCAGCCTGCCGCCTGTGAGGGCGCCGGATGCGGTTTCCGAGAAGCAGACCGGTTCCTGGTATACGGTGTCGTTTTTCCAGATCCTGTGGAGTAATGTCATAGGTGATCCTCACTTTCTTTCTCAAAATCCCATTTTTTTCAGGTCTTTCACAAGGGAGACATAGAACTCCCGCACATCGAATCCGGGAATGTTCTCCCGATTCAGATCGATCATATCGCCATGGGAGATCCCCCGGCTTGCGGGCGTCTCCGGGCAGATAAATTTTGTTCCCCATTTCATGCTGTCTAAGGATACCAGCCCGTCGCAGTCGCCGTCGAAGTGCCTGACAAGCGGATAGGACAGATTCAGGGGAAAACGGCCGCTGACCGCATGAGTCATCTTACTGCCAACGCTCTGGTAATAGACCTGCGGGTCATCCGGCAGCAGGTCACTTAGACGGGCACAGGAGGAAGCGGTCAGATCCTGCACGGCTTCCAGGAAGTCGGGTGCTTTGTCACCAAACCTTTTTAATGCGGCATTGTATTTGGCGGCTACGCTCTGACATACTCTGTCCGGAATCTTATCCAGAAGATAGTCCGCGAAGATACAGCCTCTGTGGGGCGTGTTGATGGTAGTTAAGGAGGCCACATAAGGCGCTGCGCCGCCTTCTGAGATGGCATAACGGCTGTCCAGGCCGCCTTTGGAATGGGCGATGATATTCACTTTCTCACAGCCGGTCTCTTCCAGGATCTGCCGGATGCGCTCGGCCAGTTCCCGTCCGCATTCCGCCACGGAAGCGGCCGACTGCTGGCCGCCGTAGAAGAACACCGCGCCGTTCTTCTTCAGCTGCGCCGGAATGCGTCCCCAATAATTAAAGAAACGAAAATCCCTGAAGAAGACGCCGTGCACGAGAAGCAGCGGGTATCTGGTATGACATTCCTGATTCTCGGCGCGGGTCTGATTCAGCAGGTATTTCTCGTCTTCCAGGAGCACTTCGGCGCGGGCGATCCCGATGATCCGGCACAGTACATAGATATGTACCAGAGGGATAAAACCGCAGGCGATGCCGATTGCGCGCCACCGGATCCCCAGCTGTACGGAAGTCAGATAGACCCGCAGGATGCCGTTCCAGAACAGAATAAATTCCACGAGAAATACCGTTATGAGATAGCGCAGACAGGAAAGCCATGAGGAAAAGAAAGCGATCCCGGACTGCTCTGCCGCGGCTGCCTGAAACAGTCCTGCAATACAACAGACGATCTCTATAGCCGTAGTTATCAGGAAGATCTGTAAAAGCGCCGCGCCGTCTTCCAGGATCTTGTTGTGGACGGTGGAGGTCCTGCGCATGGTGAGAGACGGAAAGAAGTTGAGATATAGGAGCAGGAGATAACAGAGAACTTCCGCGATCCTGCACCCTGTCGGAAAAGGGGATGCGGTATGGCCCTGAGAGTACAGAAGATGACAGAGCGGACGAAGGTTCAGGGCCAACAGGATGATAAAGCCGGAGAATATTCTGTATAATGTTCTGGAACGGTTGGAGGGTGGTGTCTTCATGGATCGTGTGTCCTTTGTGCGGGTTATGTAAAAGGTGATAACAACAGCGCGGGCGATATTGCCAAAATCCGAAATTTGGTATATGATGCATCATGGTGTGACACCGAGCATCAGATCGATCTGTCACGCAGTATCATTAAGATATTACTATCATAACCGAGGGAGAATAAAATGGCAACAGAAACAAAAACAGCAATGACGCGGGAAGAGCGGATGGCGACACAGCCCATCGGCAGGCTGATGGCAAGTATGACGCTGCCGGCGATCCTGGCGCAGATCATCAATATTCTGTATAGTATCATCGACCGGATCTATATCGGCCATATGGAGGGGGTGGGCGCCAATGCCCTGACGGGGGTGGGTGTGACCTTCTGCATCACGGTGTTCATCTCGGCATTCTCCGCTTTTATCAGCAACGGCGCCGCGCCGCTTGCGGCCATCTGGCTGGGCAAGGGGGACAGGGAGCACGCGGAGAAGATCCTGGGCAACAGCGTCAGTTTCCTGTTGATCTGCACGGTGCTCCTGATGGCCTTCTTCTACGCGTTTCAGAGACCGCTCCTGTACCTGTTCGGGGCCAGTGACGCCACCGTAGGCTATGCCATGGATTATCTGTCGATCTACCTGCTGGGGACCCTGTTTGTGGAACTGGCGCTGGGGCTTAACGCATTTATCATCTGCCAGAGCCAGCCGCGGATCGCCATGTTCTCCGTGCTGATCGGCGCAGTGGCCAATATCGTATTGGATCCGGTCTTTATCTTCGGCCTGCATCTGGGCGTGAAGGGCGCGGCTATCGCCACGGTGATATCGCAGGGGCTGAGCGCATCCTGGGTCATGTCCTTTCTGCTTGGGAAAAAGACTTCCCTGCGGGTCCGCAGAAGCTGTATGCGCCTGGAGGGAAGGATCCTCGGAAGCGTGTTCTCACTGGGGATCTCGCCTTTTATCATGAATGCCACGGAGAGCTTTATCAGCATTGTGTTAAACCATGGCTTACAGGCGTACGGCGGCGACCTGCATGTGGGGTCGCTCACGATCATGCAGAGTATCATGCAGCTTTTTTCCGCGCCCATCAACGGGTTTACGCAGGGCATGACGCCTATTGTCAGTTACAATTACGGGGCCAGGAATTTTAACCGGGTGAAACAGCTGTATCGGTGGATGATCGGGATGTGTTTCGGATTCCGGTTTCTCTCCACGGCCACGACCATGATCCTGCCGGGATTCTATGCCGGTTTCTTCACCAATGAGACGCAGCTTGTCGCGCTGACGGGGGAAGTGATGCCGCTCTTTATGGCGGGTATGCTGGTGTTCGGCCTGCAGAACGGGATCCAGCCCACGTTCCTTGCTTTGGGGCAGGCGAAGATCTCCCTCTTTATTGCCGTACTGCGCAAGATCATCCTGTTGATCCCGCTGGCCATTATCCTGCCGCGTTTTATGGGGGTGATGGGGGTATACTGGGCGGAGCCGATCTCCGATACGATCTCGGCGGCCACGGCGTCAGTCCTTTTCCTGCTCAATATCAGGAAGATTCTGTCGGAGGAATCTCTGGCGAAGATACAGTAACGTGTGAGAGCCATAGCCTCTTTGCGTATAAAATCCGCAAAGAATGGGAATTCCTGTCTTGACAAGCAAAACATCCTGTGATACCCTACCGTCATGCGATACAGATGTAGTATACGTTAAGAGGGAGTAGTTATCCTGTGTAAGCAACATACCCTGGCGCACGCCATGTTTACACGCTTTCTAACTTTCTATCTTAGAAAGAACGAGACTTTTAGCATTGAAGATGCCGGAGGTCTCTTTTTTGTTTGTCTGAGATGTCCAGATGAGGAGAGAAGACAAAAAGGAGACAGCTGCAAGAAAAAGTGAAAGAGCGGGGCATCTTAAAAAGATCGCGCACGATGACATGCCGCAGACGGCGGCAGGATGAGAAAGGAGCAGGATAGTATGGCAGTGGTAGTACAATTGGTATTGTTGGCAGTGGGGTTCGTCCTTCTGGTCAAAGGGGCGGACTGGTTTGTGGAAGGTGCGAGTAAGCTGGCGGAGAAATTCGGCATACCGCAGCTGGTGATCGGCCTGACGATCGTGGCCATGGGCACATCGCTTCCGGAGGCGGCGGTCAGTGTTTCGGCGGCACTTAAGGGAAGCGCGGAGATTACGATCGGTAATATTGTGGGCAGTAATATTCTGAATGTTCTTCTGATTCTGGGGATCACGTCGGTCATTAAGCCGATTGCGGTGCAGAGATCTACGGTCAGATATGAGATCCCCTTCGTCGTTGCGGTGACGGCTTTGCTGATGGGACTGGGATTGACGGATAATGTGGTGGGTCTGACGGACGGCCTTATCCTCTGGGCGCTGATGATCTGCTATCTGCTGTATCTGCTGCGGATGGCAAAGCATGGCGGGGAGCTGCCGGAGGAGCTTTCGCATGACGATAAAGAGATGCCTGTCTGGAAAATGCTGCTGCTGATCGTGCTGGGCGGCGTGATGATCGTGTTCGGTTCCGATGTGGCGGTAGACGCGGCCACGGAACTGGCACGGATCTTCGGCATGAGCGAGCGGCTGATCGGCCTGACGATCGTGGCCTTCGGTACGTCGCTGCCGGAGCTTGTGACTTCGGCCACGGCAGCGGTCAAGGGCAAGGCGGATATTGCGGTGGGCAATATTGTGGGCAGCAATATCTTCAATATCCTCTTCGTGGTGGGCACGTCGGCCCTGATCACGCCGGTTTCCTATACATCCGCTTTTCTGGTGGATAGTGTGGCCTGCATTGCGGCGTCAGTACTGTTGTGGGTGCTGGTATTGCGAAAACACAGGCTGGGAAGGTTTGGCGGCGTGTGTCTGCTGGCAGGGTATGCGGCGTACTTTGTCTATCTGATCGGGTAAGTACAGGAACACACACGGGAGATAAATACGATGAATACGATAAGGCTGATCAAAGATAAAGCGGTATTATTTATGCGGAGCACGAGGATCGGGAGCAGACTGATCATTCTGTTTCTTGTGTCCTTTCTGCTGCCGATCTTACTGTGTTGTCTGGTCCTTTTTAAACAATCCAGTGACACCATGTTTAATAATATCAATAAAATGATATCGACCGTAAACGGCCAGACAGCAGTGTATCTGGGGAGTAAAATGCAGAAGATCATCTCTGACGGTGTGGAGATATCGTACTCCGATATCATACAGAATGTGTTGAATCATTTTGATCGGTATGATCCGGTTACGCTGCATATGGCGCAGGCTGTATTTGATAAGGATATGAAGAAGAAATTTGTTTATAATGATATGGTCACGGAGATCAGCATCTACACGACCGATCTGCAGAAAGCGACCATGTACGGGCCATATGCATATCGCTTCCATCCGACGGAGAAGGAACTGGAATACATTGTGGAGAAATGTGAGGAGAGTGAAAGAAGCGGCGTACTTGTACCGGTCAATGCGGCCAACAGTATTATTCTCTGCCGGCAGATCAAAGATAAGAAGTCATGGGAACCTATCGGCTATCTTGTCATGAGGATTGATGAAAACAGGGTTTCGGAGGTGTTTGAGGATACCCTGTCCCAGATCAATGCCAGATCCTTTATTGTCGATCAGGAGGGGGTGATCGTTTCGTCAAAGAATACCGGTGAACTGTCGACGAGGATTGAGAAGGATGCTTTTCTTCAGCAGCTGCAGAAAGCACAGGACGGTACATTTCCCGTTATGTGGGACGGCAGGAAGCAGATCGTTAATTATGCACAGGTCAAAGGAACGGACTGGCGTATTGTGTCGATCGTGCCCGAATCTTTCTTCCGTGTGGATTCCAAACAGCTGTCAATCAAGCTGGGGATCACGGTATCTGTGTGCATTCTGTTTTCCATTGTGATCTCGGTGATGGTCGCCTCCAGTATTTTATCCCCGGTGAATCATATCATCCATGCCATGAAAGACTATGAGGATGAGAACAGTGACAGTATCATTCAGGATGTGGGAAATGATGAACTGACTTTTATGTCCCATGCTTTTAACCAGATGATACTCAGGCTGAACCAGATGATCGCCGACATACGGGACTATGAAGTGCAGAAAAGAAAACTGGAGATCCAGACACTGCAGGCGCAGATTAATCCTCATTTTATCGCGAATACGTTGAATATGATTTCGAGTATGGCAGCGGCCAAGGGGGAGACGGGGATTGAGAATATATCCAATTCTCTTGTAGATCTGCTTCGGGACTGCATCCAGTCGGATGACCGGTTTGTCACCGTGGAGGATGAGATATCCATGCTGCACAGCTATATCAATATTCAGGATTACAGGATGTTTGGGAAATTTACAGTACAGATGCAGCTAGATCCGCAGATTCTTCCCTGCAGGATGCCGCATCTGATACTGCAGCCGATCGTGGAGAATGCGATCATTCATGGCATTTTGTCATTGAAGAGCAAGCGGGGACAGATTTCCATTAAAGGATACAGGGAAGGAAATATGATCTGTTTCAGTGTGACGGATAATGGCAAAGGGATGACGGAAGAGGAGATAGCGCACATTCTTTTTGAGGAAAAGAATAATCAGGAGACGGGACGATTTAACAGTATCGGCGTCAGCAATATCAACAAGAGGCTGCAGCTGTTGTTTGGCTCGGAATATGGGCTTTCCATCTCCAGTTCGGTCAACTTGTATACTACGGTGCTGGTGAGAATGCCTGTTATACTGCCGGAATAGATTTCCATTATGTATTCAGGGATAGTATAGGCACAGGCAGCATTATCCACGTAGAGGTAAAGATGTATAAAGTATTATTGGTAGATGACGATTCTATCATCAGAGTAAAATTGCAGAATTTAATAGATTGGAATGCATTTGGCTGCGAAATTGTCGCAGAAGCGTCTAACGGACAGGAAGCGATCGCCTATATCGAGACGTATATGCCCCTGATCGTGATCACGGATATGGATATGCCCGGAATGACCGGCGTGGAACTGATCGGACAGATCAGGGAGCGCTATGAACAGATTGCAGTGATCGCCTTAAGCGCTTATGATGACTTTCCTTACGTCCGGGGCAGCCTGACGGGTGGAGCCATTGATTATCTTTTGAAGCATCAGCTGACGACGGCTAAGATGGAAGCGGCCATAGAAGAAGCGATCCGCAGAGTCAGTGCACAAGGAGCGGATGCCGGAGCGGAATTTCCGGTGAGCGATAAAGCTTTCCTGAAGAAACTGCTGCGGCCGGGAGATGAGAATGCAGCAGAAATAATAGAAGAATTCTATCGCAGAAACAGGACACTGAAACAGAAAAGACTGATCATGGCTCTGGGGACATTCGGTACGCCTTCCGCGGTGGACAGAATGAGCGGGAAGCAGAGAGCCTATGTGGAGTCCATCTTTCAGGAGACGCTTGCCTTTTATGAGAAAAAGATCCTGTTCTGCTTTGATGAAGAGCAGCCGGTCTTCCTGTTCTTTATGGAGCCGATTCAGGATGAGGATTATGTGATCGATTTTTTAAATCAGCAGATAGAAAACATTGACAGATTTGTGAGCATCAGAGTATGTTTTGTGATCAGTTCGCCTTTCTACGATCTGAAAAATATCGGATTTGTCTTCGAAGCGCTGCAGCGTAATTATTTATTCGGGCGGAGCCTTGACAGCCTGCCGGCAATCTCGAAGGAGGATGGACAGGCAGCGGGAAAGAGCAGTCCAATCACGCTGACTCTGGCTGATGAGCAGTGGCTTTATCAGAATCTGAGAGAGAAAAATATGCCGGTCATTGCACCTTTTCTCCATAATAAATTCAGAGAACTGGCAGAGAACAAGGTGGGGCTGTCACAGCTGCAGTTTCTGGCCATCGACTTTATCAATGTTTTAAACAGGCAGCTGCAGGAGGATCATTACAGTGAGAAGGAAATATATGGCACCCAGAATCCTTTCTCCATTCTGCAGGATGCGCAAAGCGGTGTGATGCTGGAGAAGCTGCTTCTGCAGTTTTATGGCCTGTACTGCAATGCGGAGAATACGGAGGAGAGATACAATAATCAGATCATTAACCAGGCGATCAAGTACATTAAGGAACATATCTCACAGTCTTTTTCCTTAAAGGACATTTCCTCTTATCTGGCGGTCAACAGTGCTTATCTGAGCCGGTTATTTAAGAAAAATACAGGAAAAACGATCGTCACATATATTAATGATGAAAAAATGAAGATGGCCCGGGAACTGATCGAATCCGGCGCGCTTACGCTCAAGGAGGTGGCGGTTGCAACCGGTTTTCAGAACTACAATCATTTCTACCTGCTTTTTAAAGAGACCTACGGACTTTCTCCCTCCGAGATCAGGAAGTCAAAATAGAGAGAGTCGTTGTCAAAATCGGTAATTTTGCTCTGTCCTTCTTTTGATTACAATAGAAACAAAAAAAGGAGGATAACAGATATGAAAAAGAAATTAGCGCTTTTGATCGCCGGTGTGATGGTGCTGTCCACGGTGCTTACAGGATGTGGTTCCGGTCAGGCAGGGGATGCGCCGGCAGCATCTTCAGATGCTTCTGAAACGTCAGCGGAATCCGAGCCGTCTGTCCAGGACGGGGATGAGTCCGTGGCAGAGGAGGAGGCAGCGGAGGAGGAAAGCTCAGCGTCCGGTGAGGATGTGTCGGCGATCGGTTCTGACGACCCGGAAGCTACGGAACTGGAGCACTGGACATTCACGGAACTGTTCACGGCATTCTATGCGGATATGGTGGATAAGTGGAACGAAGAGAACCCGGACAAGCCGATCAGGATCAATGTGCATGTACTGCCCTACGATGACATGCACAATAAACTGCAGATCGCGTTGAACTCCGGAACCGGCGCGCCGGATACGGTGGATATCGAAGTCAGCAGATTCTCCGGATTTACGGAAGGGGATGTGCAGCTCATGGATATGACGGAAGCGGCGCAGCCTTATAAAGAGTATGTGGTTGATTCCAGGCTGCAGTTATTCAGCCGCGACGGCAAGCTGTATGGCTGTCCGACACATGTAGGGGCAACGGTTGCTTTCTATAACGAAAAGCTGCTTGGTGATGCAGGGATCGATTATAAGACGATCAGGACCTGGGATGATTTCAAGGAAGCAGGATCGAAGTATTATGAGACTACGGGAAAGGCTTTCGGTAATCTGGATACAGGGACAAACATGTTCTTTAATCTGCTTCTGGCACAGCTGGGAGGAGATTATCTGGATGCGGAAGGGAATATCTGTGTTAATAACGAGAAGGTGGCAGAGGCGCTGCAGGTGATGAAAGATATGCAGGAAGCCAATGCGGTAAGTCTGGTGCCCGGCGGAAACGTAGATGCAGATGAAGGCTATGCGGCGTACAACAGCGGTGAGTTTGCGGTTATGATCATGCCTCTCTGGATGAGCAACAGATTCGTCAATTACATGACAGATCTGGACGGTCAGATCGCCGTTGCGCCTGTTCCGGTATTTGATGATTCCACGACGGTTCTGTCGGCCTGCAACGGCGGTACGGGAACGGCTGTGATAAAGACCAGTGAGAAGGCGGATATCGCAGCGGAATTCATAACCTACGCGAAGCTTTCTGAGTATGCAAGTATCATCCAGTGGAATACGCTGGGCAATGATCCCTGTAATATGTCCGTATGGACCGATACGTCGGTGACCGAGAATCCGGATAACAGATACCTTGCCTACTATACCAATAATCCATTTGATACGCTGAATGCGGTGAAGGACGGGATCATGATCCTGGATTCCCAGACGACGAAATACTATCCGTCTATCGGTACTTCATTCAATACGGAGGTGTTTAACGCGGTATTTGAAAATGGAGACGAGATTCAGGAGATTCTGGATATTGTGCAGGACGAACTGGAAAATGAGTTTGCATATTGATCTGATCAGGATTCATTTTTTGAAAAAGACGGGTGGACTGGAAACAATCCACCCCTTTTTTTCCAGAATGGAGGTTAGTATGAAGAAATTTTTTTATTCAAGGAAAGCGGCCCCGTTTGTGTTCATCTGCCCCTTTGTGCTTACGGTCATTGTCTTCTGGCTGCTCCCGATCGGAAAATCGGTGATCATGAGTTTTCAGAATGTACTCCAGGGACAGACAGAGTGGATCGGCCTGCGCAATTACAGGCAGCTTTTGAACGACCGTGTTTTCCGGATCGCAGTGGGAAATACTTTTAAGTTTACGATCGGGATGCTGCTTCTGCTCATCCCGATCTCGATGGTACTGGCCTGTATCGTTAACAGCAGGATCATGAAATATACTAAGATCTTTAAAACGATCTATTTTATTCCGGCATTGACTTCGGTAGTGGTGGCGGGCACGGTTTTCCGGTTGATCTTTGGAGAAAGCGACAGGGCGTTGATGAATCAGGTACTGCAATTTCTGGGCGGGGATCCTATCAAGTGGTTAAAGCTCAGATCGACCGGATATGCCGCGCTGCTGATCCTGGCCTGTTGGAGATGGATCGGCGTTAACATGATGTACTATATCGCCGGGCTGCAGAATATCCCTGCGGAATTATACGAGTCGGCGGCAATCGACGGGGCGAACGGATTCTGGCAGCTGATCGGGATTTCCATCCCGCTGCTGAAGCCTACCACCACTTATGTGCTGACGATCAGCATCAATGCCGGGCTATCCATGTTTATAGAGAGCTATATGCTCTGGAAAGGAAACAATTCACCGAGCAACATAGGGCTGACGATCGTAGGGTATCTGTACCGGCAGGGTATCGAGAAGAATGCGATGGGATATGCTTCGGCAGTTGGCATTCTGCTGCTGCTTGTGGTGTTGGCGATCAATATGACGCAGTTATATCTGACCGGTTTTTTTAAGAAGGAGGAGAGATCATGAAAAGACACAGCAATTCTTCTCTGGCAGCCCGCAAGGCGGCATCTTATTTTTTGTTTGTCGTGATCGCACTTTTCATTATGATTCCGCTGTACGCTCTTTTCCTGGCGACCTTTAAGGACGGTAAGGATATGATCCAGTATGGCCTGAGTCTTTCCCTGGATTGGGAAAAGCTGCATTTCCGTAATTACAGTATGCTTTTTTCCGGCAGTGCCCACAGATACTGGATCTGGTATCGGAACAGTATGCTGCTCACAGTGGTTCAGGTATTGCTTACGTTGTTCGTCAGCGCCTGTGTAGCCTATGGATTTGCAGCTTACGAATTCCCGTTTAAGAATCTGGCATTTGTATTTGTGCTGATCATTATGTCCATTCCTTTCGAGATCCTGATGCTGCCGTTGTATCAGCAGATCAACGACATGAAGATGAGCGATACCTATACGGCTGTGCTGCTGCCATTTCTCACGCACGCATCGACGATTTTCTTCTTCAGGCAGTATATCAGCGGCATACCGGCACAGATCAGAGAGGCGGGCAGGATCGACGGAGCGACCGAATACGGTATTTTCTTTCGGCTTATTTTTCCGATCATGAAGCCGTCTTTTGCCGCAATGGCGATCATGAATGGTATGAACAGCTGGAACAATTTCCTCTGGCCGCTGTTGGCGCTGCGCTCCGACGCCAAATATACGCTTCCGATCGGATTGAACACGCTGATCACGCCTTATGGAAATAATTATGATTTGTTGATCGTGGGTTCTTTCTTTGCGATCATACCGATCGTCCTTTTGTTTTTACTCTTCCAGAAATATTTTATAGAGGGAATGACGGCAGGAGCGGTGAAAGGTTGAAATACGCAGAGTGAGGAGGCAGAAATGATCCCGCGAATGAACCTGGATGGATACAGGAATTACCGGCTGGACGTAAAGTACGGAGAGCGGACTGCCCGATGTGAGCATAGTCCGCCGCTTTGTCGTTTTCCGTATCAGTCCACCCGTTCTTTGCCCCAGAAGAATACGGCTACCGTGCCTGGGCCGGTGTGGCTGCCGATGGTGGTACCGATGCTGTTGATCAGGACCTTGCCGTCAAGATGCGGGAAACGCTCTTCGATCAGGTCGGCCACGGCCCTGGCGTCTTCCCCGCAGGCGGAGTGGGAGATATAGCACTTGCCGCTGTAGCCACGGCCTTCCTCGATGCATTCCTCCATCTTATCCACGACTGCTTGAATGACCTTGCGCTTGGTGCGGATCTTGTAGCGCGGGATCAGCTGCCCCAGATGATTGACATTCAAGAGCGGACAGATGCTCAGCATACCGCCGATAAAACCGGAGGCTTTGGAGATGCGGCCGCCTTTAATATAGAAGGTAAGGTCTGTGGAGAAGA
>CANOCU010000059.1 GCA_947564645.1 uncultured Lachnospiraceae bacterium | reverse complement strand
ACCTGCATCAAAGGCGTCGGAGGCCTACGTTTTATCCATTAGACTACGGGTGCCTGGCCAAAACCTGCTGCATGACAGATTTACGGCAAATTCTTATCGTATGAAATGTTACGATTTTGTTACATCTCGATTATCATACCACAAGCTGGCCCCGTTGTCCAGTATCTAAAAAAATTATACAATAATTTCCTTAACAGCATATGCGCAGACCCTGGTCAGTCACTGTAGATCACTTCTATCTTCGCTTTCTCCCTGTCATAACGGTACAGATTGAAAGACAGGATCTCCTCCGGATCCACCTGCGTTGTATTTACTTCCCTTACCATCTGGCTGTAATACGCGTATTCCTGATTCCGGTCGTCCGGCAAAAGCAGGACCTCGTGGACCGAGCTTGGCAGGATCAGCAGATCCGTCTGCAGCATGTCCGCCAGCTGCCCGATCTTCTCCGAATAAAGCATGGCTGCAGCGCCGAATATCTTGTCACGGTTCGTCAGTACATACAGAGACTGCTCTTCTTCTCCCATCTTCTTACCGAGCATTTCTTCCAACAGCTTCCGAATGGGCAGCAGAAGTTCCGGCATACGCCTTGGCATGTTCCTCTGCGCGATACGATATATTTCCTCGGCAGGCTGTCCCCACAGATCCAGATGATTGTTATGGATCATAATGGACGCTCTCCCAAATGCCGCCTCCTCCATTACATAGTAGAACGTGACCGCGAGATCATGCCACCTGAACCAGGGCACGTCCGCAAGCAGCGCTTTATTTTTCTCATAATGAACCAGTTTGTATAATATCCTCCCCTCTACCTGTCTGTAATCTTTGAAAAAATCCATATCCAGTCTTGCTGAATGGGCATGTTCTTCATAGAGTGCATGGATTTCCTCCGCAATCTTTTGAACAGAGACGCCCGCCTGGTATCGGCGGTAGGGTCCCTCCAGATAGATCGTAGGTAAGACATTGTCCTCCTCCCTCATAATGACGATCCCTGTCAGCCGCACGTTATTATTCTTAAGCACCTCCGTCACCGTGATCTCATGATCCTCTCCCAGTCTTTTCTGCAGCTGCTCTATCACTTTATCCTTAAATTCTTCAAATTTCATTTTCCCTCTTTCCCATTCTCTCCGGGCAGAAGAAAAAACGAGCGAACTCGAATGAGCGGAAAATTTCCTGACATACAAAAGACAATGGTCACTTCCGCTCCCATTGTCTTATAGGCCTCTTCCAAAAATGATGCAGTCTCCGTTATACTCTGGACAGATACTCACCGGTTCTGGTATCGATCTTGATCACTTCACCCTGCTCTACGAACAGCGGAACCATAACCTTCGCACCGGTCTCAACGATCGCCGGCTTCGTAGCTCCCGTCGCCGTATCTCCCTTAAATCCGGGTTCCGTATCTGTAATCTCCAACTCCACAAACAAAGGCGGTTCGATCGCAAATACGCTGCCATTATAAGAACAGATCTTCACCATCTCGTTCTCTTTCACAAACTTAAGCGTATCGCCTACCGTCTCCGCATTCAATGCGATCTGGTCGTAAGTCTCCGTATCCATAAAGTTGAACAGATCTCCGTCGGAATACAAGTACTGCATGTCTTTCCTGTCGATCCGTGCCTGTGGGCATTTCTCAGTCGGTCTGAAAGTCTTCTCCACCACGCCGCCATTGATGATATTCTTCAGTTTCGTCCTTACAAAGGCTGCTCCTTTACCGGGCTTTACGTGCTGAAACTCAATTATCTGATAAACATTACCTTCAAACTCAATGGTAATACCATTTCTGAAATCGCCTGCAGATATCATAAATCTATCCTCCTAAATTTTCACAAGTATAATTCCTACTTAGTTTATACTATAAATTTTGTTTTTTCAACCTCTTTCCCAAAAAAAACGAAAACTTTTTGCGGCCCGGCTTTTACCTGGCCGTCATGGCAAGAATATGGTCGATCGCCATAAGATACCCCTGCAGTCCTTCTCCGTAGATCTGTTTGTCGCAGGCCGGGGCCGTTACCGATACTTTCCTGAAATCCTCCCGCTCCATGATATTGGAAATATGGATCTCCACCTTGGGCACCGTGACGCTGGATAACGCGTCCCGGATCGCATAGCTGTAATGGGTATAGGCGCCCGGGTTGATCACGATCCCCTCCGTTCCGTCGAAATAAGAATCCTGTATCCGGTCGATGATCGCTCCTTCATGATTGCTCTGGAACACCTCGATCGTACAGTTTTCCTGCTGTCCCTTCTGTGCTATCATCTGCAAAAGACAGTCATAATCCTGTGTTCCATATACGCTCTTTTCCCTGATACCGAGGAAATTAATGTTTGGTCCGTTGATCACTAACAGCTTCACTTCTGTCACCATACCTTTCTCTTGTCTTTCCTTCTATCTCATCCAGAATCTGTTCAAAACTCTTACCATCCACCTGAATGACCACATCCGATGCATCCCTATAGAAGGGATCCCGCTCTTCCATCAGCATCCTGATCTTCGTCAGCGGATCGGCGCCCTGCAGAAGGGGTCTTGTGGTATCTCCCTTCAACCGACCATAGATCGTCTCCACGTCCGCCCGCAGATAAAAAACCTGCCCCAGCTGATGCAGCAGTTTTCTGTTCTCCTCACGCATGGGCAGTCCTCCGCCCACAGATATGATCTGATTGCGCACGCTTCCTTGCAGTTTCTGCAGACAGGCCGTTTCCCGGGTCCTGAAATATTCCTCCCCCTCTGCCGCAAAAATATCCGCTATGGTGCGCTTCTCTGCTTTCTCAATCTCCTTATCGGTATCTATGACCGATTGCCGCAGACGATAGGACAGCCTGAGCCCGACCGTTGTCTTCCCGCTGCCCATAAATCCGATCAAAATCACGTTTCCCATCTGTATCGCATAACTCCCTTATCTGGCGTTTCCCGATGCACTCCTGCCGTGTTTCACATCAGGATCGTTCCTCCGCATCCCGCTGTCCCTGCACAAAATGTGTCATCAGTTTCCGGTAAATGATCTGCGCCGTTTCTTCCGGCACCGATACGTCGTTCCACAGTTCATATGCTATGATTCCCTGATACAGAAGCATCTTAAGCCCATTGTATGCTTTGCCGCCGCTTGCTTTCACAAGCCGCATGAACCTCGTCTCCCAGGGATTATAGATCAAATCGAAGCCGGTATGTATCTTCTCATAAAATGCCTTATCCGACAGGATCACCTCGTCGTCATGGGGCGCTAAACCTACCGAAGTCCCCTGGATCGCCAGATACTTTCCTTCCGGGATCTCATGATACTCCGCAAGCCGCATCGGGCAGATCAGCTTCCTGCCTGCCGCGTGATCGACTTCCTCCGCTACCTGCTCAGCCTTATCAAGCGTCCTGTTGAGCAGATAGATCTTCCCGGCCCCTTTGAGCGCACACAGGTGTGCCACAGCCCTCGCCGCGCCTCCGGCTCCCAGGAGAATGATCTGTTCTCCGGCGATCTTAATCCGTTCGCTTATCATGGCCCGGTACAATCCTTCCATGTCGGTATTGTAACCTTTAAAGCCGCCCTCTGTCCTCACAAGCGTGTTCACCGCCCCGATCCTGCGCGCCAGTGCATCCATATCCTGCAGACAGCCGATCACCTCGCTCTTATAAGGTACCGTCACATTCAGTCCCAGAACCTGCAAGGCATAAGCGCCCCTGACAGCATCCTGCAGTGCACCCGGTTCCACGCCAAACGGCACATATACCAGATCATGTCCCATCACCCCGGCCAGTGTATTATGAATGACCGGAGACAGCGTATGTTCCACCGGGTATCCAATCAGACCGCAGGTTCTTGTCTTACCGTTTATTTCCATCACAACCTCCAGATCTTGTTCTGCCAAATCCCATTTTCCTTCTTCATCATCCAAGCTCACTATAACGTCCTCTCGAGCGTTTGTAGAAGAACAGCACGACCCGCTCCAACTGCCTCTTGAGTACGATCTGAATCTCTTCTTTGGGATGGATCGGCTTCACCAGCCAGGTTTTGATCCCGGCCTTCTTAGCGCCCCACACATCCGTGAAGAGCTGATCCCCGACAAACATTGTCGTCTCCGGCCCGGTATGCATCAGCTCCATGGCCCTGATATAATTTTTGACGGACGGCTTACCGGCCTTATAGATATAACGTGAGTGCACCTTGTCATTGAACGTCTTTACCCGCGGTTCTTTATTGTTGGACAAAAGCACGCTCTCAAATCCGATCTCCCTAAGTTTCTGAAACAATTCGATGCTTCGCCGGTCTGCCGGCGCCCCATGAGGCACCAGCGTATTGTCAATATCGAAGATCACGCCACGGTATCCTTCCTGATACCGTTTTTCAAAATCGATCTCATAAGTGGAATCCAGATAAAAATCCGGATAAAAGCGCTCTAACAATCTCATCTCTCCATTTCTTCTGCCCTGTATGGGGCAGCCACTTTTTATCATAACAAAACCCCTCACATAAATGCAAGGGGTTATTATCATAGATTCCTGACGATCCTGTTATATCTCGCCGTAAATACAATGCGCAGTATGCTGCACAACAGCATCAACGCAATGTCCCACATCAGGAAAGCATAGGCCTTCCCCGAAAAGGCCACGTACCACGCAGCGTCTTCCCATATCTTATTCCCGAAAAACATAACAAGCAGCACCAATAACGCAATTACCATAAAGAACCATCTAAATCCGTTGGCTATCGTCATTGGCACACTTGCCTTTGCTACAATTTCCTTCTCCTGCTCTGTCATTCTGACTCCCTGTATACTCTTCACTTATGTAAACTTAATTCTCCAGTACCTTCTTAAGCTCATCCATAAAAGTATTGATATCCTTAAATTCCCGGTACACCGATGCAAATCTTACATAAGCGACCGCCTCTAAGTCCTTGAGCTTATTCATGACGATCTCACCTACCACCTGGCTGGGAATCTCCTTCTCTTCCATATTGAAGATCTCCGTCTCCACCTCGTCCACCAGCTGGTTGATCCGGTTCGCACTGATCGGTCTCTTATGACAGGCCCTCAGTACGCCTGCCTCAATCTTCGATCTGTCGTACGTCTCTCTGTTATCATCCTTCTTGATGATGATAAGCGGAATCGTCTCCACCTTCTCATATGTCGTAAAACGTTTATCACACTCGTCGCAGACACGCCTTCTGCGGATAGAATTGTTCTCCTCCGCCGGGCGGCTGTCGATCACTCTTGTATTCTCATGTCCGCAAAATGGGCATTTCATCAGGAAATCCTCCTCAGGCTCAGTTTATTACTATTATAGGTGAATTTAGCATTTATGTCAACTATTTTATGGAAACCTACACACAAATATCCACAATAATGATATCCGGTCCGATCTGCTTGATATCTTTATAACAGATGACATAGTTTGAATCGCTTCCAAACAGTCCGCACCATTTATTCTCCCCCGGAATGATCAGCTTAAAGATCTGTCCGGTACACTCATCAAACTCAAAATCACTTACTCTGCCCAATTTCTGACAGTTTTTCAGATTGATCACTTCTTTTTTCTTTAATTCTGAAAATAACATAGGAACCTCACCGGGCTTTTTATTATTAAATGCATATGCCCCGGATAAGGTTCCTATTCCTTTCCCAACCATTCTCTCTACTCTATGGCAATATACTCATGAAAAACATACCCGGTAGTGCCGTCTTCGAGAACGATCTCATACCACTGTCCGTCTTCAGTAGAGCCATTGCAGACGTAAGTCTCGCCTGCCTTCGCCACCTTCAGCACATTGGTACCGGAAGTGCTCGGCTGGTCGCGCACGTTCACGTTGGATACGATCGTCAGTTTGGATGTACCGCCGGATATGCCGTCCGTCTGTTCCTGTCCGCCGCTTTCCGCTCCGTCACCGCCTGACGCATCCTGTCCGGTCTGCTCCTGCTCTTCCTCCTGTTCCTCACCCTGCCCGGCTGCGCCCTCATAGTCCTTGGGTACATACTGTCTGTAAAAATGAAATCCCAGAAAAGCGACCACGATCAAAAGAATACAGCCTACTACCACCGTCATAATCGTGATCGGATCCATACCTTCCTCTTCGTCGTCATCCCAATCCTCATCGTCCCAGTCGTCTTCATACTCCCAGTCATCCTCTTCCCGATAGACCGGCTTCTTCCTGCGGGGCGGCTCCGGAGACACAGTCTGCTTCTTCCTGGCCGGCTCTGCTGCCCTGGAACTTCCTCCTGCACTTCTGCCTCTCCCGGCTGTACCTGTGGACACTTCACCCCTGCCTTTCTTAACTGCATCTGCGGAATCGGCGCTCCTGCTTCTCTTCGCCGACCCTGCGGATGTTTCGCTTCTGTCCGGTTGTCTCTTAGACGACGCAGGCTGCCCCCGGCGCTCCGCCTTGATCTCGGCCTCGGTCTCGGACAGAATATTCCTCTCGATAGCCTCGATCGGGATATCATCCACCGTCCCCTTCGCTGCTGTCTGCGACTTATGGCTCTCACCCACTGCCCTGCCGCATCCCGGACAGAACCGGACTCCGTCACGCAAAATCTCGCCGCAATCCGGGCATCTCTTCTCCTTTATCACCCTGGCGCCGCATTTCGGACAAAATTGATCCGTGTCCATCAGGCGGGCACCACACTTCGTACATATCATTTCCGTCTCACCTCATCCTGTTCCCCTTTTGGCCGTATTCTTACACATCCTTGAATACATAAAACTTTCTCTCATAATAATGTATCAAAAAAATGTCATTTTGTAAAACAATATACAAAGATTTTCCTTAATTTTTCATGAATAATTCCTGACGTTTCGTACATCCTTGTTAGAAAAGAGATCATAGCGGAAAGGACAGATATGAATATGATACAGGGTAAAGTGGAAATCTGCGGTGTCAATACCTCCAAGCTGCCGCTTCTGAAAAATGCCGAAAAGGAAGAACTGTTTAAACGGATCGGAAACGGCGATGCCGCCGCCCGCAAAGAATATATCAACGGCAATCTCCGTCTTGTCTTAAGTGTCATCAAAAGATTTCATTCCAGTAACGAAAACGTAGACGATCTGTTCCAGATCGGCTGTATCGGCCTTATCAAAGCCATCGATAATTTCGACAGTTCTCTCAATGTAAAGTTCTCCACCTATGCCGTACCCATGATCGTGGGAGAGATCAGGCGCTATCTGCGGGACGCAAACAGCATCCGTGTCTCCCGATCCCTGAAAGACACGGCCTATAAAGCCATCTATGCCAAAGAGCATCTTACCCGCATAAACGCAAAAGAACCTACCGTTACAGAGATCGCCGCGGAGATCGGCGTTGCAAAAGAGGACATTGTCTATGCCCTGGATGCGATCCAGAGTCCCATGAGTCTCTATGAGCCTGTCTATACAGACGGCGGCGACACGCTCTACGTGATGGATCAGATCAGTGATAAGAAGAACCGTGAAGAAACCTGGGTGGAACACATCTCCCTGAGCGAAGCCATGAAAAAGCTCAGCGACCGGGAACACGAGATCATCACTTTGCGTTTCTTCGAAGGCAAAACGCAGATGGAAGTGGCAAGTAAGATCGGTATCTCCCAGGCTCAGGTGTCGCGCCTGGAAAAGAATGCGCTCAAAACCATGCGCTTATATCTTACCGCATAACAGGACACGGGTGTCGGAGCGATTGCTCCGGCACCCGTCATCCCGTTCAATTATCCTTGCTCATTTCTTTCTTCAATCTGCGCATGATCTTCTTCTCCAGTCTGGATATATAGGATTGTGATATTCCCAGAAGCTCCGCCACCTCCTTCTGTGTAAGCTCCTGCCCGTCTTTGCTTCCGAGTCCAAAACGCAGCTTTATAATGGTCTGTTCCCGCTCCGACAGTTTGGCGATCGCCCTGATCAGCAGTTTCCGCTCCACCTCGTTCTCAATATCTTTATAGATCACATCCTCATCCGTACCCAGGATATCCGAGAGAAGAAGCTCGTTCCCGTCCCAGTCTACATTAAGCGGTTCGTCAATCGATACCTCCATCTTATGTTTATTATTTCTTCTTAAGTACATCAGGATCTCATTCTCAATACAGCGTGAGGCATAGGTTGCCAGCTTAATATTTTTCCCGGGATTAAATGTATTGATAGACTTGATCAGTCCGATCGTCCCGATCGAGATCAGATCCTCCACTCCCACCCCCGTATTATCAAATTTCTTCGCAATATAGACAACCAGCCGAAGATTATGTTCTATTAAGATCGCCTTGGCTTCCTCCTCATACTCGGTTCCAAGATCGCTTATGATCTCATTCTCCCTCTCGCTCTCAAGCGGCGGCGGAAGCACCTCCGTTCCGCCTATGTAATGAATATCCCCCTGCTTTGTCATAAGGAACCTTGTGTCCTTATGTACCATTTTGAACTGAACCCTGCCGGGAATTGCCACTTTTAAAACCATTTTTGTTCCTCCTAGTTTTCTAATAACCGGGGGTGGAGTATCATCTGGCAGATACTCTCTTCTGAAATGCCGTCATCACAAATTGCCAGAATAACATGTGCCTTTCGAATGTTCCTTCCCTGCGACTCTATGATCAGCTCCGGCAGTTCATAAGCGTCCAGAATGCCGCTTCTTCTTCCGACGCTGCGAAAGGGGATCGCATGATATTTCTCCGGCTTAAAGCAGGAGCCCATCTCATCCGCCAGTTTCCTGCTGATCACACTGACCGGCGCGCCGCTGACAGGATCCGCCAGCTGATTGCCGGTATCAAGAAAAGCCTGTATCCTTATGTCGTGACCCAGATCCGGCACATAAACGGTAACTTCTCTGATGCAGCTTTCTTTCCTGCTCTGAAAATACCCGGTCATACCCCTGATAATACGGTATGACAAGTAACCTGACACTAATGTCACCACCATGCCGCCGCCGTCTTTTAGAACCATTCTGAGGCGGTTCAGAATCCATATCATGATACTGCCCGAAAAAAATCCACAGCCAGCCATGATCAGGCTTCCATGAATCAGATTTCTGCCGCGCCGTATTCGAAAGGTAATATACAACATCAGCATACTGACAGGAACCGCACCGGTCAGCATCCTCATGAACAGAGGACCCATCGGCACAAAGATCATGATACAGGTCAGGACCGCCCCTGCCGCCGCTCCGAGCCAGATCCTTCGATGCGTGGCAGTACATCCAAGAATCTTTCCGGCCAAAGACAGCAGATAGAAGTTGCCCGTTATCTGCAAAACGAAAACACTGTCAATATACAATTTGTAATACACATCTCACCTCCGTATCTCTGCTTTATTATAAGAAATGGGACGTGAATATTCTGTCGTAACCGGGCAGCATTTCCATACTTTTTGAAGACAGATAGCAACAAAAAACCACAGGATCTTCTCCTGTGGTCCGTTTATCGCAGCCGGTTATTTATTGTTTCTGCTTAAAAAATCCGGTATCTTTAAAGATTTCTCCTCGATAGAACTCTTAATATCACCCGACTTATTGATTCCGTTAATGGTCCTTAGAGGCGCTGTCCCTGCTTGTCCCGTCATAGCCCCTGTCGGGCGTACTCCCTGCTTCAGGCCGGAAGGCGCCGTAAAATTACCAAGCCCTGTTCCCGGCAGAATACCGGACTGCTTGCCCTGCAGAGAGGTAGGCGTTATGTACCCGGATTTGAAACCAAGACCGCTCATCTGCTTCGCCTTCTCCTCGATTCCGGTAGCAATGATCGTGATATTGCATGTGTCCGTCATATTCGCATCGTACATCGCACCAAAGATGATATTCACCTCATCGCCGGTCAGATCCTGCACATAACTTGCCGCATCGGAAGCATCCGCAAGAGAGATATCGCCGGAAACATTGATGATAACATGCGTAGCGCCGGAGATAGTCGTCTCCAAAAGCGGACTCTCCACTGCCATCTTAACCGCTTCGCTCGCCTTATCATCTCCCTTACCGGTACCGATGCCGATGTGGGCAATACCCTTGTCCTTCATAACAGTCTGCACATCCGCAAAATCCAGGTTGATCACGGACGGCACATTGATCAGATCCGTAATGCCCTGTACAGCCTGCTGTAAAACCTCATCCGCCTTCTTGAGTGCATCCGGCATAGTCGTCCTTCTGTCAACTATTTCCAGGAGCTTATCGTTTGGTATTACGATCAGTGTATCCACATTATCCTTGATCTTCTCAATTCCTGCAAGAGCATTCGTCATGCGTGCCTTAGCCTCAAATCGAAACGGCTTCGTCACCACACCGACCGTCAGGATACCCATATCCTTGGCAAGCTTGGCGACCACGGGCGCTGCTCCCGTACCGGTACCGCCGCCCATACCACAGGTGACAAACACCATGTCCGCACCCTTGAGCGCTGCGGCGACCTCGTCCGAGCTCTCCTCCGCCGCCTTCTCTCCGATCTCCGGCTTCGCACCTGCACCAAGACCCTTGGTCAGCTTCTCACCGATCTGTAACAGAGTCGGCGCTTTGCATAGCTGCAGCGCCTGCTTATCCGTATTGATCCCGATAAATTCAACTCCGTCTATTGCTTCGTCTATCATTCTATTTACAGCATTATTTCCTGCGCCGCCAACCCCTACTACTATGATCTTAGCTGCAGAATCAGCATCATTCGACTTAATTTCAAGCAAGGTACTTCCTCCTTCTACTCATGCATAAACTCTCATAGATTATCATATAATTATTTTTCGAAATTCGCAACCCATTTTTTGTGTTTTTTGCTATTTGTATGAATGATGAGGGCTGAACCGTTACCTATTCGTGAATGCACTAATCTTGTTCAAAACTATAGGATCTGGTGTCCTCACTATACTCCCGCATATCGAGCACACCGCTTTTGCCTAGCAGGTCCGGCAGGATATACTGCAGTTTCATGATCTTCTCTTCTATATAAATATCGTTTCCAAGCGCTACCCTTGCATCCCCGAACAAAAGGGTGATCTTGTAATCAGGATCAAAATAGATCTTATCCGCGGACATGGAGTACTTGTCCAACTGCTGCGTGATATTCAGTATTTCCGCAAACACCTCCGGCTTCTCTACCGGCAGAGCCTCATGTAAGATCACATGATCGAACTTAAGGCCCGTCACCTGCGGTATTCCTTCCGTTGTCTCCGTAGAGGTCTCTACCACGATGCCGTCCTTATCGAAATAGACACACCGTCCCAGATAAGTCACATAGCCGGCCAGCGCCTTCTCATAAACCGTGATCCTGATCGTATCTCTCGCTTCGATCGTCACATCCATCCTCTGGATAAAAGGAATATCCTCTATTCCCTTATCCCTGTATTTAAGCGAAAGAATCAGGGAATTATTCCCATAAGCGCCGCCCATCACCATATCCATAATCTCTTCATTGGTATAATGGATATTCCCCTCAACATGCACTGTTGTAACCGTATAGTTATTCACGATATAGAGATACGCCGTAATCAGACCGGTCATCAGCAAAAGCAGCAGGACAGACAGAATGACCGTTCTCTTTGTCTTGCCAAACCGCACTGTCTCTTTCTGCCCGCTCCTGCTGCTTTCCGGTTTACTATCATCATTTTTCACAAGACGCAGATTCGGGTTTTTTCTCTTTATTTTTTTGACCGCTTTCTTGTTACTCATCCATAAACCTCATGCAAGTTCTATCTTCGCCCCCAATTCCCGCAGGCGAAATACAATATCCTCATATCCTCTGTCAATATAGTGACGGTTCGTCACGATACTGGTCCCCTCGGCCGCAAGCGCTGCGACGACAAGCGCTGCCCCTCCCCGCAGCTCTTTGGCCTGCACGACCGCACCATGCAGCCTTCGCACACCATTTACATAAGCGATATTACCCTGAACGCCGATATCGGCTCCCATCTTCCTAAGTTCCGGCACGATCCGGAACCGGTTCTCGAATACAGTCTCCTCGATCCGTCCCCGTTTGCCGGAGACCGCCATCACCACCATAAAAGGAGACTGCAGATCCGTAGGAAAATCCGGATAACAGCCGGTTCGCAGCGCACAGGACAACTCTTTGTGCGCCCTGCCCGTCACCAGAATGCCGTCCGGCTCACAGCTGACCGCGCTGCCCATCCTTCTTACATGATCCACGACACTTTCCATATCCTGAACCGGTGCATCCCTCAGGAAAATGCTGCCCCCGGCACACATGCAGGCGCACATGTAAGTGCCTGCCACGATCCGGTCCGCCGGAACACGATATCTGACAGGCATAAGCTTTTCCACGCCGTGAATGACCAGCCGGTCGCTGCCTGTTCCCTCGATCCTGGCCCCCGCCCGGATCAGAAATTCACATAACGCCTGTATCTCCGGCTCTCTTGCCGCCGGCTCGATCACCGTCATACCCTCCGCCAGAACAGCTGCCAGAAGCAGGTTCTCCGTCACACCTACACTGACAAAGGGCAGTCGGAACACAATCCCCCGCAGGTTTGCTGCCTTGGCCGAAAACCCCAGCTCCTGCTGGTCGATCTCGACTCCCATCCTGCGCAGCGACTGCAGGTGCAGATCGATCGGCCTGGCGCCGATCACGCAGCCGCCAGGATACTCCATCCTGACACTGCCTGTTCTGGCAAGCAGTGCGCCAAGAAGCATGATGGAAGAACGCATCACGCCTACGGAATCGGCCGGCATATCAGTCTCCCTAAGGCATCTTGTATCCACCCGTACAAGGGAATCTTCCCTTTCCACCCTGCACCCAAGACTCTCCAATAACCGCTGCATATGATACACATCGGCTATATCCGGACAGTTTTCTATCTCACAGATACCGTTTATCAAAAGAGTCGCCGCAAGAATCGGCAGCGACGCATTTTTTGACCCTTGTATCGTAGTCTGTCCCTTCAGACAGTTACCACCATAGATACGAACAGCGTCCATATTATTTACCTCGAATCCAAAAAATATGACCTATTCTATCTATATGGTTTTCCATTAAAAAGTTATCTTGTCCTTATAAATCCTTGAGTCGTATCCCGCGTGCAACGCTGAGGACAAGTCCGATCTCGATCAGCAGGAACATGACCGATGAACCTCCATAACTGATAAACGGCAGGGAGATTCCCGTATTGGGGATCGTATTGGTCACCACCGCAATATTTAAGATCACCTGGATGGCGATATGCCCCAGCACACCCACCACAAGCAGCGCACCAAACAGATCCGGCGCATTGTTGGCGATCACCATGAACCGCCAGATCAGCAGAATAAACATGATCATCACTGCATAACCGCCAAACAATCCCAGCTCCTCACAGATAATGGAGAATATCATATCATTCTGCGCCTCGGGAAGAAAGCCCAGCTTCTGCATACTGGCTCCCAGCCCCTTGCCCAGCACCCCGCCGGAACCGATCGCGTAGAGCGCCTGCAGCGTCTGGAATCCCTTACCGTCGGCATAAGCTTCCGGATCAAGCCAGGCCAGGATGCGCGCGCCACGAAAGTCCAGATTGTCTGTCTGATTCGCCCCCATCTGTACAATGGCAAAGACAATGAGCGCCGCGCCCGCCATGGCCGCCAGCCCCAACAGAATGAACCGCTTGTAATCCGGACAGGCGACAAACAGCATCAGTACCGCGATTCCCACAACAATAACCGCGGAACTCATATTCTGTGTGATCTTCCACAGCATCAGTGCGATCGGCATCGGAACAAGCACCACCATCCAGAAACCCTTGCGGTACCTGATCTGCTTACCCATCGTACAGATCATACTTGCCAGAAAAAGGATCATACATAACTTGGCGACCTCTGCCGGCTGCAGCGAGATCGGACCTATGTACAGCCAGCGCTTGGCGCCGTTAGCCTCATGCCCGAACGGGATGATTAACAGGATCAGCACGACCGACACCACATAGCCAAGCACCGCAAACCGTTCCCAGAAATGATACGGTATATTTGCCACGAAGATCATCGCGATCAATCCCAGGATCGTGGCGAATATCTGCTTTTTCAGATAATAAGCAGAATCCCCGAAGTCCAGGTTCGCCTCATAATAACTGGTAGAGTACACCATAAGCAGTCCAAATGCCAGAAGAAACAGCACAATAAACAGCAGGCTGTAATCCATGAAATTCTCACTGTTTGTTTTCCCCCTGCGGGTTGCATTCCTTCGAGCCACTTACTCCGCTTCCTCCAATCGATTCACAAGTTCCTTAAACAGCCTTCCCCTGACTTCGTAATCAGGAAACATCCCCCAGCTTGCACAGGCGGGCGACAACAGTACCGCATCTCCGCTTACGGCCTCCCGTACACAGACCGCAAATGCCTCCTCGAAAGTATCCGCCAGAACAATATTGCGCACACCATGCGCACGCGCACAGGCAGCGATCTTCTCTCTCGTCTGCCCGATCAGTACCAGACACTTGACTTTATCCTCAAAAGCTTCTATCCATTCATCGTACTCACTCTGCTTATCATAGCCGCCGCCGATCAGTACGGTGGGCTTATGCATGGCGCGGATCCCCTGTATCGCGGCATCAGGGTTGGTCCCTTTGGAATCATTATAATAATCCACGCCGTTCTTAGTCGCTACAAATTCTATCCTGTGCTCTACGGCCTTGAACTGTCTCACCACCTCAAGGATCGTCTCCATCGGCACTCCCATCGCCTGCGCGATGGCGATCGCCGCCATTACATTCTCCACGTTGCAGGTCCCTACAAGATTCATGTCATGAATGCTCATGACAAAAGAGTCCTGACCGTCCACGGCCTGATAAATCTTCTCATCCTCCTCATAAAAACCGTTCTCAAGCCTTCTCTTCGAGGAGAACCAGACTACCCTGGCCGGACATCTGCTCCCGAAATCCCTCGTAAAGCCATTCTCGTAGTTGAGTACACAGACCTGCTCCTTCGACTGCCTCCCTGCAATGGCCTCCTTGGCTGCCGCATAGTTCTCCATCGTGTGGTGCCTGTTCAGATGATCCGGCGTAATATTCAGGATCGCCGAAACCTGTGGTGCAAACTCCTCCACGGTCTCCAGCTGAAAACTGCTGATCTCCGCCACCGTCACCGTATCCTCTGTAGAATCAAGGGCCGTCAGCGTATACGGATTCCCGATATTGCCTACCACATCCACATCGCTGCAGTAAGCTGACATGATCTCCCCCACCAGGGAAGTAGTCGTGGTCTTGCCGTTCGTACCCGTGATACCGATCACGCGTCCTTTCCCGATCCGGTAAGCCAGTTCGATCTCGCCCCAGATCCTGATCCCCCTCTTACGGAAGCCTTCCACAAATTCCGTGTCCGTCGGCACCCCCGGGCTTAAGACTACCAGTTCCACCGTCTGCGCCGTCTCCTCCGGCAGCGCTCCGATCAGGATCTGTACCGGCATTCCTGTCTCCAGCTTCGCCGCCACTTCTTCCTTCTTTAATTTCTCATTGGCGTCATACAGGATGGGGATCGCACCTACATACTCTAATGCTTTTACCGCCCCGATTCCGCTGATCCCCGAGCCTACCACCAATACTTTCTTATCCTTTAAATGCACTGCATCCAACATCGATCGATCCTCTCTCCTCACCATTCTGTAAATATCACCCGTTATTACCATACTCCCATCAGCGCCACGAGACACAGAAGCGCCGTCACGATGGAGAATACGGCTACCACACGGGTTTCTGACCATCCGCACAATTCAAAATGATGATGGATCGGCGCCATCTTGAAGATGCGTTTTCCTCCCGTCATCTTAAAGTAACTCACCTGTATGATATCAGACAGCACCTCGACCATATAAATAAACCCGACGATCACAATGTAAAGAGGCATCTGCATCATATAAGCCGCAGCCGCCACAAAACCGCCCAGCGCAAGGGAGCCGGTATCCCCCATAAACACACTGGCCGGATATACATTAAATAACAGGAAACCCAGAAGCGCTCCCACCACCGCACAGGTAACCGGTTCAATACCGCTGCCCGTTCCGATCGCCACCACACTGAAGAAAGTCGCCACCAGCACCGTGACAGAACTGGCCAGCCCATCCAGTCCGTCTGTAAAATTAGTGCCGTTAACCGTACCGATCACAATAAAGAACAGAAGCGGAATGTTCATCCATCCGAAATCCAGATACATCCCCCTGACAAAAGGCATCTTCATACTTAAGGAAACATCCGTATAATGCAGCAGATAGAATACAAAAACACCCGTTACCACAATCTGCAGCAGGAATTTCTGCCACACCCGCAGTCCCAGCGAACGTTTCAATACAACTTTAATGTAATCATCTAGGAAACCGATCAGTCCAAATCCCAGCGTAAGGAACAGAACCGGTATGATCTTCGGATAATCCTTCACAAAGAGAACAGATGTTATCGCCATGCTCATCAATATAAGAATGCCTCCCATAGTCGGAGTCCCGTTCTTCTTCAAATGACTCTCCGGCCCTTCATCCCGTACCGTCTGCCCCACCTTCAGCCTGCGCAGAAACGGAATACCCACCGGCGCCAGAACAACGCTGATCGCAAATGATAACAAAACCGACATCAAAATTGTACTATTCATCTCTTCCTCCAAACCACACGTAAATCGCAACTTTTATAGTATAAAACGCATTCCGTACCACTCCTCCTGCGGAGAATGCTTCATGTCTTATTATAGTTTATTTTCTCCAAATAGGGAAGAATGTTTTCAAAAAGCTGCCGCACCACCGGGGCCGCAATCTGCCCGCCATAGTAAGTGCCCTGTGGGTTATTGATAATGGCCACGGCAAGCACCTGCGGATCATCGGCCGGTGCAAATCCCAGAAAGGAGGCGATATACTTACCGCTTCCCCTCGGCAGTGTCTGGCTGGTAGCGGTCTTTCCGCCTACCCTGTACCCTTCCACCGCACCGTTTCTGCCGCTTCCTTCCGCTACCACCTGTTCTAAAATATAGCGCATGGTCTCCGATGTCTCCGCAGAAACCACATTGTCTCTGACCGGATAGGAAAAGATATGACTGTTATTGCCGTCGCTGTCAGCAGCTCTGACTGCAAAATGAGGAGTCACCCTTCTGCCGCCGTTAATGATGGATGAGGCTGTCACCGCCAGCTGGATCGGCGTAATCTGAAAGGACTGCCCGAAGGAGATCGTTGCCAGCTCCACCGGACCGATATTCTCTACATTATGCATGATCGTGCCGGCTTCTCCCGGCAGATCGATCCCCGTTCTGTCTAACAGGCCAAACTGCCTGAAATAGGAATAGTACCGTTCTACTCCGATACGCAGCCCTACCGTGATAAATACAGGGTTACAGGAATTCATCGTGCCCTGTACAAAATCTTCCGTGCCATGCCCTGCTACCTTATGGCACCGGATCCTGCGGTCTTCCACCATGATAAACCCGGGACAGTTAAAGGTATCCGTAGGTTTGACCGCTCCCGACTCCAAGCCCGCCGCTGCCGTAATGATCTTAAAGGTAGATCCCGGCTCATAAGTGTCATTGATGCAGCCATTACGCCATATCCCATTCAGAAGATTCTGTTTCTCCTCCTCACTGACCGTATCGGCATCCACGGTATCCGGCAGCGCATAGGGATCGTTCAGATTAAACTCCGGCACATTTACCATCGCCAGAATCTCCCCGTTTTGAGGATTCATGACAAGGATGGACACACTGTCCGCTTCCTTCGTCTCCATAGTCTGCAGCGCCAGCTGTGTCGCATAGCTTTGGATGTTCATATCCAGGCTGATATACAGATCCTGTCCGTCAACCGGCTCCACTCTCTCCTCTCCCGCTTCTGCCACCTCAACACCCTTGGCATCCGTCACTGTCAGGATTGTTCCCGCTTCACCCTGCAAATATTCTTCATAGATGACTTCCAGTCCGATGATCCCCTGATTATCTCCACCGGTAAATCCCAGTACCTTTGAGGCCAGCGAGTCGTAAGGATAATAACGTTTATAATCCTCGTCTACCTTAACGCCCGCCAGATCATAGGAGCGGATCGTATCCCCAATACTCTTTTCCACATTGCTCTTGATCTTCTCGATCGACGAATACTTCTCTACTCTTTTTCTGACATACTCCTCCGAAAGTCCCAATTCCCTGCACAATACGGCGATCACTTCCTCCTGGTCCGTGATCTGGTTGTGGATCACGGAGATCGTACATACCGTCTTATTGTCTGCCAGTATCTTGCCGTTGGCATCCACAATCCTGCCCCTGGCAGCCTTGATACTGCGTTCTCTTTCATGAAGCTCCTTCGCTTTCATGGTATAATATTCCGACTGAAAGATCATCAGATAAGCCAGACGGCCCATCAATCCCATAAAAGCCGCCACACAGAGAAACAGCGCCATGACTGTTTTGCTCCTGTGATACGTCTTATGCTGATAAGGTATGTCTTCTGTCATATAAAAACCTCACAAAAGATATTAGTATAATTTATTACTGCTTTTGTGAGGTTATTCTTATTTCCTGTCTCAATATTCCTTGGAGATCTCATCGATCCCATACAGTTTCATAAAATCGTCCAGCTCCTTCGGTGTCCTGACAAGCGTCACTTCCTCGAATTTTCCCGTACGGATATCCTTAAAGCCCGCTACCTGTTCCCCGTTACAGATGCTGCACTTAAGAACCGGCTTCTGCGTCTCTTTATCATAAGTTTTGCCACCGCCCTCCGTCCGGTCTTCCGGTCTGCCACGCCGTATCCCGTTTACCACACCCACTGCCGCTTCCACCAATTCACTCAGACTGCTCATTATATCTGCCATTGTCTTATCACTCACCCTCATCCGGCTCTGCCGGTTCCTCAGTCTCTTTCTCTTCGGTATCCTCTCCGGTTCCCGGCAGCGTTTCTTCTTCGCCGAGCAGGCTTCCGCCATACACCTGCGTTCCCAGCTCGGGATCGTACAATGCGCCGGTATCCGGATCCTTAAGGTATCCCGTTTCCGGATCCTTCGGGAAACTCTTCCACACATCACTGGCCTGAGATTCCTCCGGCTGTGTCCCGTCTTCGCCGCCGTCTCCCTCTTCGCCGCCTTCCGCAGTCCCTTCCGGACTCTCCGGATCGATGGGATTTCCTTCCTCATCCGTCTCCGCATCTTCGGGCGTCCCGCCGTCAGCCATCCTGATCTGGATCTTCAGTTCCTCCAGCTCTTCTCTCTCCTTATCGCTGAGTTCCTCAGTCATAAAGATGTTCAGATAAGGCAGCACTTCCGTTAACACCGCCCTGACGATTCTGGTCGCATACTTTGCATCATCCTGTGCAAAGGCATTCGGCCGGTCCACCACCACATAGATGGCAATCTGAGGATCATCTGCCGGTGCGTAGCCCATGAAAGAAACAACATATTGCCCGTTTTTACGCGGCAGCGTCTCCGCCGTTCCTGTCTTGCCGCCGATCATATAGCCCGCCGGCCTTGCCGTCTTACCGGTTCCCTTCTCGCCGCTCACTACCGTATTACAAAATTCCTTGACCGTATCACTGGTCGACTGCGAGATGGTGCGCTTTAAGACTCTCGGCATAATGTTCTCTATCGTCGCACCGTCGGCGGTCGTGATCTTATCCACGATATGAGGCTCATAATAATAGCCCCCATTGATGAGAGAACAGAATCCCGTGATCATCTGTATCATTGTCGCGTTAAAACTCTGCCCGAAAGAGTTGGTCGCCAGATCAGTCGGCCCGATATTGTCTTTCGTATAAACGGTTGCTGCCGTTCTTGCTTCTCCGGCCAGATCGATATTCGTCTTCAATCCCATGCCGAACAGACGCTGGTAGTCTACGAACTGCTCCTTGCCAAGCTTAAAGGCTACATTCATCAGCACCACATTACAGGAACGTTCTATTCCCTGCTGCACAGTGATATACCCGTCGCCAAAAGTCTGATGACAGCTGATCTCGTGATCGCCTACCATCAGAGATCCTTCACAGTTAAAAGATTCCGTACCGTTGATCGCACCGGCTTCCAGCGCCGCGGCAACCGTAAACGGTTTGGCCACCGAACCCGGTTCATAGGTATCCGAGATGCAATAGTTCTTCCATAAACCGTTAAGCTGCTGGTACATCGCCGCATCGTCCATACCATCCAGAATCTCCTGCGTCACGCTTTCCCCGGTCCTGAATCCCTTTTCATCCAACAGCGGCATACCGATCAGATTATCCTTATTTCTTGTATCATTCAGGTCATAATTCGGGTATTCTGCCATCCCCAGGATCCGGCTCGTATTGACCTCCATAATGATACAGCCGACATGCTCCGCCGCATTTCCCGGTCTGTAGGCATCCTTGAACTCTTCGTTAAACGCCTGCAGATGTTTTACGATAATGCTCTGGATATTGCTGTCCAGGGCAATGTGAAGATTGTTGCCATCTCTGGCCGGTATGGTTGTACGCTCCAGATTGGAATCCTCGTTCAGATAGCCGTACTCTCTTCCGTTAGTGCCGCACAATGTATCGTTATAAAATTCTTCCAGGCCATATGTTCCCACATTGTCGCTTGTCGTAAACCCGATCACATCACACGCCAGTCTTCCGTTAGGATATTCCCGCTTATACTCATCCTCGAACCACACGCCTCTTAAATTGGCGCCCGTTTCCGGATCTTTGGTCATTTCCTGAAAAGCATTCATCTTCTCATATTCCATGCGCCTTGCCAATACATAATAGGATGAATTCGGATGCTCCGCAATATAATTGCGCACCACGGCGGTATCAATGTCAAAACATTTCCGCAGCGCTTCCAGTGTAGGCTCCAGATTCTCCTCCTTACGCATCAGGATCTTCGTGTCAAGGATCACATTGTACACCTTATTACTGACTGCCAGGATCGTACCGTTAGAATCCACAATATTCCCACGCTTAAAAGGTATTGTCGTCGAATCATATTCCTGCTGCGACAATACCTTCTGCTTATACTCTTCTCCATTGTCCCTTGTGATCAGATACAACTGCGCGCTGAGCCCTGCAAAAACCAATAATACGATCAGAAACAGCACCACCAGTTTCCTCTGCATTTTAATTGTGAATCTGTTGCCGAGATCTCTCCCTTTTCCTCTATTGCTCAAATTTTCACCCGCTTATAATCCCATATGGCCTACCCGCCTTATTTGGGTATATCCGCCATCTGCTTTACGTAATCGTTACTCTCACTGGAGAAGGAAATGATCTGTCCCTCCTCTGCATACTGCATTCCCAGCTCCTGTATCGCCACCCGCCTGATCTCTTCGAGATCCACGCTGCTCGTGATCCTGCTGTACTCTTCGTCATTTGCAAGTTTAAGATCATTCAGCTCTTTCTCCAATTTCGAAATGTGCTGTACGCTGTTCGTAATATCTGACTGCAGACCAATATAACAGATCAGGATATACCCTGTCGCCACAAGCGCCAGACACAAAAAGAAGACATAGCCGGCGCTCATATGCTTCGCCTTATCTCTGTTTTTGCGTGTCCGGTTACTGATCTTAGTCTGCGGCCTGCCGTCGATCTCTCTGGTCACGTCAAATTTTCTGACAGTGCTGCCCGGAACATAGTACTCTTTTCTGTTATCTGCCGTATGATGCTGTTTTCCCGCTCTGTGTACCGCTGCCATAAATTATCCATCACCTCCACACTGCATAATACAGAACATGCTAACGCTTCTATATTCTGCAAAACACCCGCAGCTTCGCGCTTTTTGCTCTTTTGTTTGTCAGGATCTCCTCCTCTGTCGGCAAGATCGGCTTTCTGGTCACCACTCTCCCTTTGGAAGCCTGTCCACACACGCACACCGGAAAATCCGGCGGGCAGGTACAAGGATTCTCATTCTTTCGAAAAGCCGTCTTAACGATCCTGTCCTCCAGGGAGTGGAATGTTATGACACAGATCCTTCCTCCCGGATTCAACATATCGATCAACTCATCCAAAGAATCCCGCAGTACTTCCAACTCTCTGTTGCACTCGATCCGGATCGCCTGAAATGTCCTCTTGGAAGGATGTCCTCCAACTGCCCGCATCTTCGCAGGGATCGCCGCCTTTATGATCTCATTGAGTTCTCCTGTTGTCTCTATGGCCTTATCTGTTCTGGCCCTTACGATATGTCTGGCTATATTCTTCGCAAACTGTTCCTCACCGTAATCCCTGATCACCCGGTACAGTTCTGTTTCCGTATATTCATTGATGATATCCCTGGCGGTCAGTGACTGACGCTGATCCATCCGCATATCCAGAGCGGTATCATATCGATACGAAAATCCTCTCTCTGAATTATCAAGCTGAAAAGAAGAAACGCCCAGATCCAACAGGATACCGTCTACCTTTTGCACACCGATCTGCCCAAGCGCCTGCCTTGCATTGCAGTAATTATCGCGGATCAATGTCACCCTGTCCTGATACGGTTCCAGGCGTTTCCCTGCCGCCTCCATGGCTGCTTCATCCTGATCGATTCCGATCAGTCTTCCGCCACTGCCCAGTGCAGCTGCGATCCTGCCGGAATGACCGCCTCCGCCCAACGTACCGTCCATATAGATACCATCCGGCTTTATCTGTAAACACTCTATGGTTTCCTCTAAGAGAACCGATGTATGTTCAAATTCCATCCTGTCTTCTCCACGATCCATCAGCATATCCATTCGCCATGATCACAATACCCTGCACGGAAGACCAACTGATTAAATCCCAAGGCCGAGCTCCGCCATGTGTTCTGCTATCTCATCCATATCCTCAAAGGCTCCTATGCCCTCGAACCGTTCCTTACTCCAGATCTCTATCCTGCTTGCCACACCGATCAGCACAACATCCTTGCTGATCTGTGCAAACTCCCTCAAAATATTCGGAACCAGGATCCTTCCCTGTTTATCCACTTCAACTTCTGCAGCTCCCGCCAGAAAGAATCTCGCAAACTGTCTGGCTTCCTTATTTGTGATCGGAAGGGATTTCAGTTTCTCCTCAAAGGCCTGCCACTCATCGTTATCATACACAAACAGACAGCCGTCTAGTCCTTTGGTCACCACAAAGGTGTCTCCCAACGCTTCCCTGAACTTTGAAGGGACGATCAGCCTGCCCTTTGCATCGATTGTGTGATTGTATTCTCCCATAAACATCATCAATCACCTGCCCTGAGTATATGTGATACGCACGGCAGGTTTCACCAGCCGCAGGATACTATCATCCATATACCTTCCGCCATACAAGTGGTCTGCCACGGAAAATCAGATTTATTATGAAAATCAGGTTTTTCAACCACTTCATTCCACTTTATACCACTTTCCACCACTTTGATACCAATTTTATACCATGCAGCCCCATATTGCAAGAAAATAATTCAGAAATTCTTTCGTGTTTCTTCTACAAATCGTACAAAAAAAGAACCCTACATGCATCTGCATGATGTAAGATTCTTTCAGTAAGTCCCTGTTATATTCAGATAAGTGGATTTAACCTTCCCGCGACCCGCCTGTCATCTGCAGTGCCCGTCTCAAACGAATACGGATTATCAGATCGGCTGTCAAGGCGATTATAAAGAGTACAATAGCCAGCACCTGGGATACGGCAATCGTCGTGTGGGGAATAAAGAGGGTATCCGTGCGGATCCCTTCGATCCAGGCCCTGCCCAGACCGTAACCGCCCAGATACAGAAGCCACATCTCGCCCCGGAATCTCTTATGCTGCCGATACCACAGCATGAAAAGAAGGAGCGCCAGATTCCACAACCCTTCATACAGGAAGGTGGGATGCACCTGAATGTAATTGGTGCCCTCTATGATATGACTGGCAATGCTCTCGGAGATATCGCTGCTTCTGACCGCATCGATCGGAAGCCGCATGGCAAGCAGGCTGTCCGTGTATTCACCGAACACCTCCCGGTTCATAAAATTGCCCCAGCGGCCGATGATCTGTCCCAGCACCAACGCCGGCACGCAGATATCCGCGATCTGCAGGAAACTCTGTTTCTTCACTTTACAATACACCCACAGCGTGATAAAGGCGGCGATCACCGCGCCGTAAATGGCCAGTCCGCCTTTGCGCGTATTAAAGATGCTGAGCAGATCGTTCTTATAGAGATCCCAGGCGAAGATCACATAATAGATCCGCGCCCCAATGATGGAGAAAACGATCGCATAGATCGCAAAATCCCAGATCAGATCCGGATCCAGCTTCTCCTTCTTCGCGATATGGGCCGCCAGCAGAATGCCGCAGAAAATACCAAACCCGATGATCACGCCGTAGAACGCGATCTGAAAACCGAAAATATCAAAGCCGCGCGGCACATTCCTCAGATAAATACCCAAATGCGGAAACGCTATATCCTTCACATCCATTATATCCTGCATGTTCTTCCCGACTCCTTCCGTCCTTACAAAGCTGCAGCGGCTGCCGCAAGAGGCGGCCCGCCGGTCATGAAATGAGACTGTATGCCGCCACACATCACCCACGCCGCCGCTCTTAAAAGCAGGACACCAGACAACTAGACATTAAACCGAAACAGGATCACATCCCCGTCCTGCACCACATATTCCTTGCCTTCCATACCGACCAGGCCTTTCTCCCGGGCGGCAGCCAGAGAACCCTGTTCCAGCAGGTTCTTATAGTTCACTACCTCCGCCTTGATAAAGCCCCGCTCAAAGTCCGTATGTATCTTCCCGGCAGCCTGCGGCGCCTTCGTTCCGATCTTAATGGTCCAGGCCCTGGTCTCGTCCTCCCCCGCGGTGAGGAAACTCATCAGTCCCAGGATACGATAACTGGCCTTGATCAGTTTCTGTAAGCCCGATTCCGACAGACCCAGATCCTCCAGGAACATAGCCGTCTCTTCCTCGTCCAGTTCCGCGATCTCCTGCTCGATCTGGGCGCAGATCACGAACACTTCGCTGTCATTCTGTGCCGCAAATTCCTTGACCTGCTTCACCCCGTCATTGCCCGCTCCCTCGTCGGCCAGATCGTCCTCCGCCACATTGGCCGCAAAGATCACCGGCTTATACGTCAACAGATTATAGGATGCCAGAAGAGCCGCCTCGTCGTCATCCTCCGGCTCGAAGCACTTCGCCAGCTGCCCGTTCTCCAGATGCTCTTTCAGCTTCTCCAGAAGGGCCGCCTCTTTGGCGAGCGTCTTATCCATCTTCGCCGCCTTGCCGGTCTTGGCGATCCTGCGCTCTAAGATCTCAAGATCGGAGAAGATCAGCTCCAGATTGATCGTCTCGATATCCCGCAGCGGATCAATGGTGCCGTCCACATGCACGATATTACTGTCCTCAAAGCAGCGCACCACATGGACGATGGCGTCCACTTCCCGGATATTGCTCAGGAACTGGTTGCCCAGTCCCTCGCCTTTCGACGCGCCTTTGACTAACCCGGCGATGTCCACAAACTCGATGGTGGCCGGCGTCACCTTCTTCGACTGGTACATATCGCCCAACAGCTTCAGCCTCTCGTCCGGCACCGCAACGATACCGATGTTCGGATCGATGGTGCAGAACGGATAGTTGGCCGACTCCGCACCGGCCTTCGTTAATGAATTAAAAAGAGTGCTCTTGCCCACGTTGGGGAGCCCTACAATGCCTAGTTTCATTTTACTCTATATCCTCCTTATAAAACTTCCGACAATGTCAACTGACCTATCACAGGGGAAATTCAGATTGCTATGCTCGTCCTGATACTGCGAATCCGCCAGCCACTGCCTGCACTCCTGCAATTTATGGAATAATTTCTGTTTCCTCTGTCCGTATTTCGTGGTAAACCTGCCAACATAAAAGCCATCCGAGCTTTGGCTTATTCCAACACCAAGTTCCTTTCCTTTTAAGTCTTTTCCCATAGTAAAAGCTCCT
>CANOCU010000058.1 GCA_947564645.1 uncultured Lachnospiraceae bacterium | reverse complement strand
GTGGGCAAGACATTCGTGACGGGACTGATCGTGAAGAAGTTAAAAGAGAATGGCATCAATGCCGCTTACTATAAGGCCGCCATGAGCGGGAACGAGCGGGCAAAAGAGGACATGCTGCTGTCCGATGCCGTGCAGACGAAGGAGGGCGTGCTGCGATCTGACACCGCACAGAGGAAGGATGACGGCGATGAGCAGATAAAAGCGGGCGCTTTGATCCCCGGTGACGCCCTGTATGTGAAGAGGGTATCGGGGATCGGGCAGCCCCTGGAGCAGATGTGCCCCTATGTCTACGAGACGGCTGTCTCGCCCCATCTGGCCTCGCGGATCGAGGGCGGACCGGTGGCTTTGGATGAGGTGGTGAAGGGATTCGAGGCGGTCTGTGGACAGTACGATTTCGTCACCATGGAGGGCAGCGGGGGCATTCTGTGCCCGCTCTGCTTCGATGAGCATAAGCTGTGGCTGGAAGATGTGATCAGGGAGCTTGGCCTGTCCAGCCTGATCGTGGCGGATGCGGGGCTTGGCACGATCAACAGCGTGGCGCTGACGGCGGAATATATGCGGGCTAAGGGACTGCCCGTGAAGGGGATCATCTTCAATCGTTTTCATCCGGGTGACAGGATGGAGGAGGACAACCTGCGCATGTGCGAATACCGGACCGGTCTGCCGGTGCTTGCCTGTGTGGAAGAAGGCGCCCTGGAATTTCCGATGGAGATTGGGAAGCTTGCGGCGCTGTATGAGGGAGGTAGCGATGATCTGGTATCCTTATGAACAGATGAAGACAATGAGAGAGCCTTTTCAGATCATAGACGCTAAGGGCGTATGGCTGAAGACGCCGGAGCGGGAGATGATCGACTCGGTCTCGTCCTGGTGGAGCGTGATCCATGGGTATAAGCACCCGGCACTGACGGAGGCCATCAAGTCCCAGGCCGATCTTTTCTCTCATGTGATGCTGGGCGGGCTGACCCACGAACCGGTGCGGCGGCTGTCCGATAAGCTGCAGAGTTTTCTGCCGGGAGACCTGGATTACTGCTTCTTCTCCGATTCCGGCAGCGTGGCGGTGGAGGTGGCGCTGAAAATGGCGCTGCAATATTATGTAAACCAGGGAGAGTGGCAGCGGACGAAAGTCCTGTCTCTGACCCACGCTTACCATGGCGATACTTTTAAGACCATGGAGGTGGGAGACGACGAGGATTATCATTTTATTCTGGAGGCATACGGGGAGAAGAAGGATGCGCTGCACATCCCGACGCAGATTCCGGCCCTGGAGGAGGCTTTCGAGAAACATCACGAAGAGCTGAACTGTTTTCTTGTGGAGCCGCTGCTGCAGGGGGCAGGCGGTATGCGTATGTACGACATTTCATTCCTGGAGCGGGCAAGACAGCTGTGTGACCGGTACGGGGTACTGTTGATCTTCGACGAGGTGGCGACAGGATTCGGCCGTACCGGCAACCGTTTCGTGGCGGATCTGGTGCAGCCGGACATCCTGGTGCTTGGCAAGGCGCTGACAGGCGGTTACATCGGCCATGCGGTCACCGTGGCGAACAGGAAGGTCTATGACGGTTTCTACAGCGACGATCCGCAGAAGGCATTGATGCACGGCCCCACCTTTATGGGAAACGCGCTGGCCTGCAGTGTGGCGCTCAGATCCATCGAGGTCTTTGAGAACGAGGATTATATGGCGAAGATCCGCCGCATCGAAGCGATCACCAGAAGGGAGATGGAAGGCTTCGAGGCGCCGGAGATCAGGGAAGTGAGAATCATGGGCGGCTGTGTGTGCGTGGAGGTGAAGGAGGCGGCCAGTCTGAAAGGGTATCAGCAGTTTGCCTGCGAGCGTGGGGTGTTCAGCCGGCCGTTCCTTAACTGCATGTATGCCATGGTGCCTTATGTCATCTCGGAGGAAGAACTGGTGCGGGTGCTGCACACGATGAAGGAGTGGTTTACATAAGATTGAGATAATGAGAGTTGTGCGTTCATGCATTATATCCTGGGTGTAAGACAAAAGTTTGTGCATTTCGGTGCATAAACTTTTTTTTTTTGGAGGTTTATGGTATATTGGAATTGGATTTTTTAGAACGGTCTGGCCCTCGGTTTCTTAGTTTCGCTTTTCTGAGGGGCTGCCGGATGGACAGGAGGCGCGCATGAAACCATGGCATAAAAGAAGAAAGTTGATCATAGCATCAGCGGGTATCCTGTTGGCAGGAGTCGCAGCCTTTGCTCTCTGTGCGATCGGATCCGGCAGGAATCCCCTGGAGGCCATGTTGGCTAAGCGTCCCTTTCGGGAACTGGAAGCATCACAGATCACCACGGCCACGGTGCGGCTGACACCGCCGGATACGACTCTGCGGATCCTGGATACGGAGACACTGGCAGGGCTCCTTCGGGATGTGGAGACTTACCGCAGAGACGATTCCTACACGGAATACAGCGGACAGGGCGTTTCGTTCGCGCTGACCATGGCGGATGGGACCCAGGTAGAAGTGGGGGCTTATAATCCCTTTGTCGTGATCGACGGCGCCGGTTATCGGACGGCCGATGAGCCTTGTGAAGCATTGAGCAGCTATGCGAACAGGCTGCTGCAGGAGAAAGAGGCGCCGATCGTTATGACGAAGCCGCCGCTTCTTGACGTGACCAGCGATGCCACCTGCTGCAGCGCCATGACGGGGACTTATTCCTGGCGGTGCGATAACGGTGACGGTACGACTACGGGCGGGGAGGCGGACGCGCCTCATCCGTTGGACTGTAAGGACAGCCTGACGGTGTTGGAGACGACGGAAGGGACGGCTAAGCTGCGCTTTGACGTGGATCCGGATGAACTGACGGCCCGCTGCTGGAGCGATGCGCATTGGTTCGATACCGGCGCGGAGAGTGAGGAGGTACCCGTGCGGGGGAATGAGATCACGCTGAAGCCGGGCACCTGTATCTATGAGGTCTTTGCCTGGTGGGATCCGGAAAAGGACGGCAGCGGCGGTACGGCCAGCTATGCGTTCTGCGTGGAGGTTGTGGAGTGACGGGTCTTATTATACGTTGCAATATGTATAACAGGTTAAACAGAAAGAACCGGGAGACGGTGAGCGGAACAGTTGGAACCGGGAGACAATGAACGGAACAGTTGGAATCAGGAAACAAGGAGGGAGAGTCATGCAACAAACAGATTTATCATTGCTTCAAAGATTAGAGAAACCGAAAGGAAAGATTGACGTTGTACTGGATACGGATACTTACAATGAGATCGACGATCAGTTCGCGCTGTCCTATCTGCTTTGTTCTGCAGATAAGTTGAATTTGAGGGCTGTCTGCGCAGCACCTTTTTACAATGCAAAGTCAGAAGGACCGGCGGACGGCATGGAAAAGAGTTATCAGGAGATCCATCATATTCTGCAGCTGATGGGAAAGCAGGAATATGAGGGACTGGTGTACAGAGGGTCTGCCATGTGGCTGCCGGATGAGAAGACGCCTGTGCATTCTGAGGCTGCCGTGAAGCTGACAGAGCTTGCCATGGAATATACGCCTCAGAAGCCGTTATATGTGGTGGCGATCGGCGCGATCACCAATGTGGCTTCCGCTGTTTTGATGAAACCGGAGATCATAGACCGGATCGTGATCGTCTGGCTGGGCGGAAACGCGCATCATTGGCCGGATAACAGAGAGTTTAACTGTCAGCAGGATGTGGCGGCGGCCAGAGTGATCTTTGGCAGCGGCGCGGCAATGGTACAGCTTCCCTGCATCGGCGTGGTATCCTCCTGTACGACGTCTGCAGGGGAACTGGAGATGTTCCTGCGGGGCAGAAACAGGCTGTGCGATTATTTGGTGGATATCGTGGAGAGAGACGGGGCGGCCGAGAGTCCTTACAGGACATGGACGAGAGTGATCTGGGATGTAACAGCCGTCGGATGGCTTCTGGACGGTGATTTCATGAAGGACAGGCTGGTGCCGAGCCCGATTCCGCAGTACGATCATCATTACAGTTTTGATTCCGGCAGACATTTCATACGGTATGTCTATTCGGTCGACAGGGATGCACTGTTTGAGGATCTTTTTACGAAACTGGCTTCTTGCCATGAGCGGTCCTCTGGCCGTGAATCGTAATAATTGTGCATTATTTGTGAACTTTGCTTAAACTATATCATTTGTCGATCAGATGTGTTACATTTATTATTTGGAAAGATCAATCTATGAGAGAAAGAGGGCATATAGAATGGCAAAGCAAAAGAAAGCGCCGGATAATGCGGGCATTGAAATGAGCAAAAGCAAGGCAAAGCGTGAGGAGCGGAGAAAAGAGGTTCAGAAAGCAAAAAGGGATGCGCGTGTCACAAGAACGGTCGGTATAACGGCAGCAGCGGTTGTTGCACTGTTAGTCTTAGCGATAGTCGGAAGGCAGCTGTATATCCTGGCGATCCGTACAACGCCGGGAACGGATTACAGTGCGGGGCTTACCGAAGACGGACGGATCGAGAATGCGGATCTGGCGACGGCAGTGACACTGGCCGATTATAAGAACATTTCCGTGCCGGAGGAGGAGATCGCGGCAACGGAGGAAGAGATCGAGAACAGCATCAACTCGACGTTGGAATCTCATAAGGAGCTCGTGACGGATGACACGCTCACGATTGCGGATGGCGATGAGGTCAATATTGATTATGTGGGAACCGTTGACGGCGTTGAATTTGAAGGCGGCAACAGCGGCGGAAACGGTTACGATGTGACGATCGGATCGGGATCTCTCGTGGATGATTTCGAACAACAGCTGATCGGGCATAAGCCGGGAGAGGAAGTGACGGTGGAGGTTACTTTCCCTGAGAATTATAATGAGGAGATGGCGGGTAAGGATGCCAGCTTTGCGGTGACGATCAACGGGATCAGACAGACGCCGGAGCTTACGGATTCTTTTGTGGCAGAGCAGCTTTCGGACAGTGAGGGTGTATCCACGGCGGCCGAATACCGCGCCAAGGTGGCGGATGACTTCCGAAAGAGCCATCTGCGTGACTACTTAAGTGAGTATGTGGTCGAACATTCCACGATCAATACTTATCCGGATAAATATGTGAAAGCGACGAAGTCTCTTCTGAAATACGGGGATAATAACAATGGAACTGCGATGGAGGATGAGATCGCATATGAGAAGGAGCTGACCGACCGTGCCAGAGAGCGGGTTAAAGAAGCAATGGTATATCAGGCCATTTTCGAGGATGCCGGTCTTTCCTTTGATGTGGAGGCTTATTTTGCCGGACAGGCTGAGGAGATCGGTGAAGAGTATGTGGAGAGCATGAAGGAAATGTATGGCGCAGGCTTTTTGGCACAGAGTGAAAAGAGGCTGATGGCGGTCGATCATCTGGTGGAACTGTACCAGTAGCAGGTCTTTATCCGATCATAGAAGAAAATTTGAGAACAGGACTTATCCGTGCGGCTGAGTCCTGTTTTTTGTCAGATAATTGATGTAAGGGTCTTCTCAAAATCGGTCAACGGATTTATCCTATAGTTGACCGAACGGTTAACGGAAGGGTATTTGCACGTTGCACAGGAAGGGAGGGTTACCATGAATGAAAAGTTTTTCTCTCTGCCGGAAGAAAAGCAGAAGGCGATTCTCAATGCCGGTTACCGGGTATTTTCCCAGAATTCCTATAAGAACAGTCCCATGAGTGAGATCGCGCAGGCCGCGGGGATCAGTAAGTCCTTATTGTTTCATTATTTTCATAACAAGAAGGAATTGTATTTGTATCTGTGGGATAACTGCGCCAGGATGACGATCGAGCATCTGACCAGATATGACTGTTACAGCCAGAGGGAATTATTCGAGAGCATGGAACGGGGTATGGAGGCGAAGCTGGAGATCATCCGCCTGTATCCGGATATGGCGAACTTCGCACTCAGGGCTTTCTATGAAAAGGATCCGGAGATCAATGTCGCCGTGCAGGAGAGCTATCACCGCTATTTTAACCTGAAGGCGGATAAGGCGAGGATCAGCTTTGATCCGGAGCAGTTCATTCCCGGGCTGGATATTCCCATGATGTACCGGGAGATGTACTGGGCGTCGGAAGGGTATCTGTGGGAGATGATGCAGCGGGGAGACGCGGATATCGAACAGATGAACAGGGATTTCGTGAAACTGTTGGAGTTCTGGAAGAGTGTCTATCTGCGGAAGCAATAAGAACAATAAGTAGAGAAGCATATTTCGTAACAGTTCAGCCCAGGACTTTGCACTTGCTGCAAAGTCCGTGAGAACGCATAAAGGTTGAGAAGAATCCGGCCTCTTTGCCGAAGGCAAACTTGGAATAGGACGGATTCAGTAACTATGAAGCCGAAGGCTGAATAGTTACCATATTTCGGCTGCCGATGCGGCAGGACGAGAAGGAGGCATAGTTACCGATATGGAAGCGATCAGGACAGAGAATTTGTCAAAATATTACGGAAAGGCCCGCGGCATCGAACAGATCAGTCTGTCGGTGGCGGAAGGGGAGTTCTTCGGCTTCATCGGGCCAAACGGTGCGGGAAAGTCCACCACGATCCGCACGCTGCTGGGGCTGATTTGTCCCACCGGCGGTCAGGCGGCCGTGCTGGGATTTGATATTGTAAAAGAAAAAGAGCAGATCCTCGCAAGAACCGGATATCTGCCTTCCGAAGCCATGTTCCATCCCGGTATGCGGGTGCGGGATGTCCTGAAATTCTCGGCAGATCTGCGGAAAAAGGACTGCCGGGAAGCGGCGGACGGACTCTGTGAGCGCCTGCAGCTGGATACAAGGCGGAAAGTGGATGAGCTTTCCTTCGGCAACCGGAAGAAGGTGGCCATCGTCTGTGCCTTACAGCATGAGCCGCAGCTGTTGATCCTGGATGAGCCGACAAGCGGTCTTGATCCGTTGATGCAGAAGGCGTTCTTCGAGATCCTGCGGGAGCGGAACGGGAAGGGGACGACGGTGTTCCTGTCCAGCCATATCTTATCGGAGATCCAGCGCAACTGCAGCCGCGCGGCGATCATCAGGGCAGGAAGGATCATTGTCTGTGACAGTGTGGATGCGCTCTCCCAGACCAATGCCAGACGGGTGACCGTTCATGGCAGCGTATCGCTGGAAGGACTGTCAGGGGTGCGGGACATAAGGGAGGCAGACGGGACAGTGAGCTTTCTCTATAACGGCGCCATGAATGCGCTCCTGCGGACACTGGCGGCGGGAGAGGTTACGGATCTCTCGGTATCGGAGCCGGATCTGGAAGAGATCTTCCTGCATTTTTATGAAAAGTAAAGTTCACGTAAGGTTAATAAACCGATCATTTCTTAACGGGATGATCGCGTGTTGAATAGAAGGACGGTGACAGACTATGACATTAATAAAGCATGAACTGCGGCAGGGGAAACTTTCTTTTCTGATCTGGACGGCCTCGATCGGGGCGCTTCTGGCAATCTGTATCTTCCTCTTTCCGGAGATGAAGGGGCAGATGGAGGGGGTCAATGATATCTTTGCTTCCATGGGATCGTTTACGGAGGCGTTCGGCATGGACAGACTGAACTTCGGCACGCTGATCGGCTTCTATGCCGTCGAGTGCGGCAATGTGCTGGGGTTGGGCGGGGCTTTTTTTGCATCGCTGTGTGCGGTGGGGATGCTCAGCAAGGAAGAGAAAGACCGGACGGCGGAATTCTTGCTGACCCATCCGGTCAGCCGCCGCCGGATTGTGACAGGGAAACTGTCGGCGGTCTTTGTACAGATCGTCGCCATGAACGCGATCCTCTATGCGATCTCCATGGGTTCCATTATGGCGGTCGGGGAGGAGATTCCCTGGAAGGAACTGAATCTGTTTCACCTGGCTTATTTTCTCCTGCAGCTGGAGCTGGCGGGAATCTGTTTCGGCGTCTCCGCCTTTATGAGAAAAGGCAGCGCGGGCGCCGGATTGGGGATCGCTGCCATGATGTATTTCCTGAATCTGGTGGCGAACATTACGGAGGCGGCGGAATTTCTGAAATATATCACGCCCTTCGGCTATTGCGAAGGAGCGGAGATCGTGGCAAACGGGCGCCTGGACGGCGGATTGTTGGCTCTGGGACTGGCATTCGGGGCGGTGGGCATTGTCGCGGCCTATCTGCAATATTGCCGGAAGGATATTACTGTTTAGAGTGCATCACAACCTGGTCAGATTCATCCGGCTTTCGCCGAAGCCAAACTGTTAATCTGGACGAGCTGAAACATTTAGGTTGCCGAAACCGGAGAAATAGCGGATAATAGACTGGAACGGAGGCACATATGTTTCAGATCATTTCGGAGAATTTTTTCGTACCGCTGGCATCGCCGAACAAAGCAGTCTATTGGGAGTGTCTGGTAAAGCTGTTCACGGTCATGAACCATCAGCTTTCTTTTGGCGTGGAAAGAGATATTCTGGTGCAGGAGCTGCAGTATTATTTTGAGCAGGAGCAGGCGGCGTCCATGGAGGAAGAGGGCTTTGAGGGAAAGAACAGCCGTGACAAGGCCAACTGGATGCTGCGTCGTCTGGAATACTACGACTGGATCGAGATCGAGACGGATAAGAGCTATGTCCAGCGGGCCAGTTTCAAGGATTATGCGGTCAAGATCATCAAGACCCTTCTGGAGATCGAGGAAGGGAAGCAGATCGAATATCAGGGGTATATCTATACCATCTACAGCCTGGTGCGCAGCAGCACGGACAATCCGGGAATCGTGCTGCTTTCCATTCTGGAAAACACCGATATGCTGATCACAGGGCTGAAAAACTTAAATTCCGGGATTAAACATTATATAGACGAACTGACGAAATACAAGACGCCGGCGGAGATCATGAACGTCCTGTTCAACGATTATATTGAAAATATCGTGGACAAGGCGTATCATCGTCTGCTCACTTCCGACAACGTGTCCAAATTCCGGCCGGAGATCGTGGAGCGGCTGGAGAGTAAGAGCCGCAGCCGCGCTTATGTTGAGAAAGCAAGCGCGGAGCTTGCCGGCATCCGGGAGATCACGGTACAGCAGGCGGAAGAACTGGTGTATCAGTATATCCATGAGATCATAGACGCTTTTCAGAATATGGATGAGATTCTGGCGGAGATCAACCGGAAGAATACGCAGTACCAGAAGGCGGCCATCAACCGGGCGAAATTCTACCTGATCGGCGGCGAGGACGTGAGGGGACAGCTCAAGGAGATTCTGTCCGCGGTCAATGAGAAGATCAACGCGGAGGGGATGGATCTTGGCGGCATCTACCGGATCTCCTATCTGGATGAACTGGTGCGGCTCTACAGCGCCGGCGTGCTGGATGAGAAGTCCCTGTATGTTCCTCTGGAAGGGAAAAAGGAATTCAAGCCGACCGTGCTTCCTGACGATCTGCCGGATGAGGCGCTCAGACAGGCGAAACTGCGGAAGATGATGGAGAAAATGGAGCGGGTTTTGAATCCGCAGAAGATCGATCTCTATGTGCTTGACTGCCTGCGGGGGAGGGAACGGATGCTGGCATCGGAGCTGCCGCTTACGACGACGGAGGAGTTTGTCTATCTGATCTATATCCGGCTGTATGGCCAGCGTAAGACGATGAAGTATGCGGTAGAGGCCGCGGAGGATATTACGGTGAACGGGTACCGGTTCCGGGATTATGTGATCCGCAGGAAAGGGAAGTGAGGAGCGTGGGATTATGGACTTTTTGGAAGGGATGCTGCAGAAGGACAAGGACGAATTTACGCGGATCTGCAACCGGCTGATCAGCAACTGTTTTGTCTGCAGGCGTAACGAGACGGCAAGAGGAGATTACTATTTTATCACCAGATATAAGGAGAAGTTCTCCCAGTATCTGGCGGTACTTGGCTACCGGCTGGAGATCAACGAGGAGTATGGCGTGGTGCAGCTGACCAATCCGCTGAATTATAACCGCTACAATATGAAGCTCTTTGAGTCCATTATCCTGTTGATCCTGCGGATCTTATACGATGAGAAGAAGCGGGAGCTGTCCGCCAGCGACGAGGTGATCGTCAATATGGGCGATATTCACGAGAAGTTCTTAAGCTTAAAGATCCGCGACAAGATGATTGACAGGACCACCTTGCGCAATGCGGTAAGCACCCTGCGGCGGTTTCAGCTGGTGGAGGTGTTAGACAGAGAGCTTTCCAATGAGGATTCCCGGCTGATCATCTATGATTCCATTCTGATGGCGGTGCGGGTGGAGGATATCAAGCTGGCCTATGAAAAGCTGGAAAACTATCGAAAGGGCGGAAAGTCGAATGAAGAAACTGACGAGAGTGAAACTGATCAACTGGCATAGATTCACCAATGTTATAATTGATCTTGAAAATTCCGTCCTGATCTCCGGGGAGAATGGCGCGGGCAAGTCCACGCTGCTTGACGCCATCCAGTTTGTGGTGACCTGTTCCACCAATTATTTCAACAAGGCGGCACACGAGAACGGCAAGCGGAAGCTGACCGGTTATATCCGCTGTAAGACCGGGCGGGAGAACAGACCTTATGAGCGAACCGGGGAGATCAGCGCCCACGTGGCGCTGGAATTCTATGAGGAGAAGCGTCAGAAATATTTTATCGTGGGAGCGGTGGTGGATTCCGCGTCGGAAGGACAGGAGAAGACGGCCCGCTATCTGATGGACGGGGAGCGGTTAGAGGACGGGCTGTTCTTCCAGGGCAAAGCGCCCAGATCGATCTCCCAGTTTCGGACCGCCAACGGGAAGAAGATCAAGACCTGGTGTACGACGGAGAAGGACGCCAGACAGATGATCAAGAACCGCTTCGGCCGTCTGGAGGACAAGTTCTTCAAGCTGATCCCCAAGGCCATGGCGTTTCGTCCCATCGACGATATCAAGGATTTCGTCTATTCTTATGTGCTGGACGAGAAGGAAGTCAATATCGATATCCTGCGGGAGAATGTGCGCACCTACCAGGATCTGCAGCGGACGCTCGACAAGATCAAGCAGCGGATGGGGCGGCTTGAGAAGATCGAAGCGTTTCACAGGCAGGTGGCGGACGGTATGGTAAAGGACCGGATGTATGAGTATTTTCTGGATCGGATAGAAGTGGATATCCTGACAGATGAGATCAGACAGCTTAAAAGCGCCATCGTGCATGATACGCACCGGCTGGAACGGTGGAATAAAGAGATCGCGGAGGCACAGCGGGAGAAGGAAGAGCGGCAGACGATCCGGGATAATCTCTATGCGGAGCTTGCCGGCGACAAGGATTTTATTGCCAGAGACGAGCAGCAGAAGAAACTGCTGCTCCTGGAAGAGCGGCAAAGACAGCTGTCCGGGGAGAGACAGCTGCTGATCGACAGCGTCAATCAGGCGAAAGCCGAGGTAAACCGCCTTTTGCAGGTGCCGGATACGGACGACTGTATCCGGACTTATGGCGCACAGCTGGGTGACCTGGAGAAGTCGGTGCGGATCGACGATTTCAAGGATACGCTGCAAAAGGTCATTGCCTATAAGAATCAAATGAGCGATAAGGTCTATAAGCGGCGCGCGGAACTGGATATGCAGATCAGGGAACTGTCCGGGCAGAAGAAGGAATGGGACCTGAAAATAGAGAATCTGATGAAGAAGAAGCTGTCCTATCCGGAGGAGGTCACCCGGGTGATGCACGCCATCCGGGAGGAATTCGTCCGCATCGGCAGGACGCCGGAACCGAGAATCCTGTGCGAGATGTTGGAGATCACGGATGAGTCCTGGCGCAACGCGGTGGAAGGATATCTGAACACGCAGCGTTTCTATATTCTGGTGGAGCCGGACAATTTCGACATCGCCCTTGGCACCTATGACAGGCTGCGCAGGGAGAAGAAGACTTACGGTGTGGGTCTGATCAATACCCAGAATCTGGACGGGTATGATACCGCGCCGGAAGGGTCTCTGGCCACGGTGGTCACTTCCGGCAACAAATACGCCAGACGCTACATCAATATGGTGCTGGGCAAGGTTACCATGTGCGACCACTACAGCCATCTGAAGAAGTACAAGACGGCCATCACCAGAGAGTGTATGCGCTATCAGAATCATGTGGCCAGTGCGATCAAACCCGCCATCTTCGAGACGCCTTATATCGGTAAGAACGCCATCCGGGTGCAGCTTCAGCAGGCGAAAGCAAAAAGCGGTGAACTGGACGGTCAGATTCGGGAGAAGCAGAAGGTACAGCAGAAGCTGGAAGAACTGCAGAAGCCTCTTTCCACGGAGACAGATACCGATATCAAATACCGGGTGGACGTGCTGACGGATCTTAAGAGCACGGCCCAGGAGATCAGAAACTGCCGGGCCAATATCGCTACGCTGGAGAAAAATTCCAATATGATCCTCAAACAGATTCAACTGTCGGAACTGGAGAAGATCATCCGGGAGAAGGAGGAGCAGATCGCCGGAGACAACCGTCGTGTAGGCCAGACCGAGCAGAGCATCGAGAATACGAAAGGGAGGTTAGCCGACAAACAGACCGCCCTGGTGGGGCAGCAGGCCCGCTGCGCGGAATTTGCCGCCGGACAGCAGGAGCATATCGTGCTCTGGGACCGTGATTATGAGAAGCAGTTGAAGGACAGAAGCCATGAGCAGTTTCAGGAGAACTTCGCCCGCAGAAGGAAGGCCAACCAGACCACGATAGCAAAATGCACGGAGTCCATGACAAATGCCATGGTGGAATACAAGACCGCCCACGATTTCGGCGCGGCGGCCACACTGGAAGGCTATCCGGACTTCGAGGCGGAATATGTGAAATTGAAAAATTCGGAACTGCTCAGTTATGAGGAGAAGGTGGAGAGCGCGAGGCAGTCTGCCGAGGAGGAATTCAGGGAGCAGTTCTTAGCCAAATTGCAGGAGAATATGAAGAACGCCCAGACGGAGTTTAAGGAATTGAACCGGGCGCTTAAGGATATCCGTTTCAGCAATGAGAAGTATGAATTCCTGTTTATGCCCAGCAAGCGCTATCGGCATTACTATGAGATGATCATGGATGACTTTAATGCCGTGCAGGGGGAGTCCATCTTCAGCGGCCTTTTCCATGAGAATCACAAGGAAGTGATCGACGAGTTATTCGAGCGGCTGGCACTGGACAATGAGAACAGCGCGAAGGCGCTGGATGAGTTTACGGATTACCGGACCTACATGGATTACGATATCCGCATCCTCCACAGCGACGACAGCTATTCGCTCTACTCCAAGGTGTGCGAGGAAAAGAGCGGCGGGGAGACCCAGACGCCCTTCTATGTGACCGTGGCCGCCTCCTTCGTGCAGCTGTACCGCAACGGCATCGGCGGCGAGGCCGTGGGACTGGTGATGTTCGACGAGGCTTTTAACAATATGGACGATGAGCGGATCGGCGGGGTGCTGGAATTCTTACGCAGGCTGCCGCTGCAGATCCTGATCGCGGCGCCGCCGGATAAGATCCAGTATATCAGCCCTTTTGTGGAGGAGACGCTGCTGGTGATGACCGATGAGAAGGTGAGCTTCGCGGAGAGGTATTACAATGGTGCAGTATGACAAGGTGATCTTAAACAGGCTGCTTGACACCTATGAGTCCAGCCTGCTCTCCACGGGAGAGAACAGAAGGAATATAAGGATCGAGTTCCGATTTACGAAGAAGGCGTTGCCGGCTTACTTTGACGAGAGTTCTTCGGAATATGAGCGGATTCACTTTTTCATGGAAAATCTGGAAGAAAAGCAGCTGCTTAGGATCTGCTGGCAGGGAAAGCGTAAGGGACATATCATCACCAAAGTGCAGCTGAATACGGACAGGCTAAGGGAGGCTTATGCCTATGTGCGCCGGGTGCCGAAAAACGATATGGCGGCAGAGCACAGGCAGCTTCTTATAGAATGTCTTGCCAAGGATCCCACACCGGTATGCGGGGCCCTGGCGGCCTGTCTGCTGGAGCGGCTTGCGGCGCACCGGTCCGTGAAGGAGTTCGTGCAGCTGGAGGACATCGCGTCCACAAGACGGCTGCTTGATACGATACGGGCCATCGAGCAGAATGAAGAGCAGCTGTATGTGCGGGAGTTTTCCATCCGGCACTTCCAGGACTCCAAGGTGTTCGAGCATATGGCGGGTCGGGTGGCTCATGTGTTCAGGCGATTTAAGGAGGGGTGTAAAGAGGCGGAGCTTGCGGAGATCCTGGCGGAATACGGGATCTACCATACGCCCAACTATGTCTATCTGAAAGGAAACGTCACGCTTTCGGTGGGAGAAGAGCGTATCGATCTGTCGGTGCTAAAGCAGGGGCTTGGTATCTCCGGGGAGGATATCGAGCGGGTGCGGTTTATGGGGACGGCAGGAGTGGAGCGGGTGATCACCATCGAGAATCTGACCACGTATTTCCGGTGGCAGGAGCCAGCCAGCCTGCTTGTCTATCTGGGCGGCTACCATAACAGCGTCCGCCGGACGCTGCTTAAGGAACTCCATGCAGCCTGCCCGCAGGCGGCCTATTATCATTTCGGGGACATCGACGCCGGCGGATTCGAGATCTGCCGTGATCTGCGGGAGAAGACGGGCATCCCCTTCCGGATGTACCGGATGGATCTTGAGACACTGCAGGCTTATGAGAACTATGGCAGGCCGCTTACGGAGAGCGACAGGAAACGGCTGCAGGGGATGCGCGGCAACAGGGAGCTTGACGAGGTGATCGCGTATATGCTGGCGCATGATGTGAAGCTGGAACAGGAGTGTATCAGAGGGTAAGGAGGACAGAACAGCAAAGAAAAGCCGGATTCCGGGAATAAAAAATGGAAGCAAAGGGGCTCGAACCCTTGACCTCCCGCTAGTCAGGCGAGCGCTCATCCCAGCTGAGCTATGCTTCCATAGAATTTATTATACTTCTAACAGTTTCATATTGCAACAACTTTTGGATTCCGATCTTGATCCGATCTTGATCCACCGGGTCAGCTTTACGGATCAGGAATGCTTTTGCCAGGGGCCTGTGACCGGCTGTCACCTGGCAGGTACAAAACAGATCGTGGATTCTCTGGCAATGACGCGGGATTCCAGTTCATACATACGGGGTTCTGCGTTGTTGTTTATTTGATCCAGCAGGATTTCCACGGACTTCTTCCCGATCTCATCCAGAGGCTGGGCCAGGGCGGTGAGCTTGGGGCTGATCTCTTTCGCCAGCAGAGAATTGTCAAAGCCGGCAATGGCAATGTCCTGTGGGACCGTATACCCCAGTTCACGGAAAGCGGCGATGGCCTCGCAGGCGGTGATATCGTCGTTGGCCAGATAGGCTTCACAGTGCAGCCCGGTATGTTCCGCGTACTGTTTTACCAGCTTATAGACCAGACTGGCATTCATATTCTCCGGCGCCGGACATTCGATCACGTCGGTCAGAGGGATCCGGTTGCCAGACAGATACTGCTGAAACCCTGCATATTTCAGGGCGGAAGTGGATTCTCTCGTAGGACCGATATAGCCGATCTTCTGGAAGCCCATGTTCAGAAAATGCCTGGCGATCTGCTGGCCGCCGTTATAATGGGAGATATATACGCTGCTGAATCCATCCATCTTCTTGGTGATCATGACGGCCGGAACCTGCAGGCGCTGGTAGGCGGACAGGCTTTGCTCTGTAGAAACGGGAACTGCGATGACGCCGTCCACTTTCCGCTGACGAAGCCGGGCAAGAATATTTTTCTCTTTGTCCAGACTGCGGTGCGTATTGCAGATGATCACGCTGTATCCTTCATAAAATGCCTGGTTTTCTATCGATTCTATAATCTCACTGAAAAAAGGATAGGCGATTTCCGGAACCAGCAGGCCAATGATGTTGGTCCGGTTTCCTGCCAGGCTCTGGGCGATGAGATTCGGTTCATAATCCAGTTCCTTAACCCAGTGGAGCACCTTCTGACGTGTCTCTGCCTTAACGGAAGGATGATTCGAGAGAACTCTGGAGACGGTTACTCTGGAAACGCCAGCCTTATCGGCAATATCCTGCATACTGACCACGGCAGTCCCTCCTTTCTTCGTGCATGGCATTGTGGGCGCAATCGATAGCGTCGGGCAAACAGCGGCTATCGGATCGTGCCGGATTCGTCATTTCATATAGGAATATTTTATTCCGGACGATCGTTGTTGTCAAGAATGGAAGAGCCACCCTCCCGGGTGGCTCCTAATTGTTTGACCGGATTGTACACCGGCGCCTGGCGCAGTGATCCTATGCATTCTATGCTTTCAGGCGCATCAGCTGGTCGCCGGGCTTAAGCTGACCGGAAGCCGTGGCTTCCACTAAGGACAGGTCGTCCGAATTGGTGACGGCTACCATGATCGTGGCAGGGTGCCCGGAAGCCTTGATCTTATTCAGATCCATGGTCAGCAGCAGGTCGCCCTTTTTCACGGTCTGCCCCTCTTTGATATGGCTCCTGAAGCCGTCGCCTTTCATTTCCACGGTATCGATGCCGACATGAATGAGCAGCTCCACGCCTTCTGCCTCGATGCCTACGGCATGCAGGGTATCGGCGAGCTGGCTGATCTGACCATCCATGGGAGCATAGACTTTGCCTGTCTCAGGCTCGATGCCGCAGCAGATTCCCAGGACGCCCTCGGCAAAGGTCGGATCGGGGATCTCTTCCATGGGAACAAAGGATCCCTGGGCTACGGCGCCAAGCACATCAGGAAATTTCTTCTTACTTCCCTTGGGAGCATCTGCTTCCATAACCTCCGGGGGTACTGCGAAGAACCAGCAGAGACCAAAGGCCACGGCGAAAGTAGCGACGGCAAGCAGTACATACATCATTAACTGGGAAGGAGAATATATGTACAACAACAGTCCGGGAATCGTAGTGATGCCGTTGCCGGTGCCCTTCATTCCAAGCAGCATGGCGATCATACCGGCCACACCGTTAATGGAACAGCTGAGAAGAAAAGGCTTCATGCCATAGCGCAGGATGACACCGAACAGGGCAGGCTCGCCAATTCCCAACAGGGCGGACACGGTTGCACTGGGTCCGATGGCGCGGATCTCCTTCTTCCGGGCCTTTATGGAGATGGCCAGACATACGCCGGCGGAGGAAAAACCGCACATACACAGGATTGCGTTGAAAGGGTTAAACCCGGTGCTCGCTAACAGGCTGATCTCCAGCATGTTAAAGATATGGTGGACGCCTGTGAGGGTGATGATGGACCAGAAGAAGCCTACCACCAGGCCGCCGATGCCCAAAGGAAGTTCCAGTGCGTATTCTACGATGACTAACAGGACATTTTCCAGTGCGTGAAGCAGGGGGCCGATCACTAGCAGGGAAAGGATCAGCATAACAAACAGCACCAGGAAAGGCGTGATCATAAAATCAAAAACCGCAGGCACCGTCTTACGCAGTTTCTTCTCCAGCTTACTGCCGATCACTCCGGCTACAAAGGCCGGCAGGATGCTGCCCTGATACCCGACGATGGGAATAAAACTGAAAAGCATAAGGGGCGTCACGCCGCTGGAAGGGTCTGCCACAGAGTAGGCATTTGGCAGGGCGCCGTTTACCAACATCAGCCCCAGGATCAGGCCAAGCACCGGGGAGCCGCCAAATACGCGGAACGTGGACCAGCATACAATCGCGGGCAGGAAGGCGAACGTGGTGCCGGAAAGCACCTCCACCAGAACCTGGAAGGTCTGAGGAATATCGGCATTGGTCATGCCGAACAGAGACAGGAAATTGTCATTGAGCAGGGCGCCCTTCAGGCCGAGGAAAAGACCGGTGGCTACCAGGGCAGGTATGACCGGAACAAACACGTCGCCGAAAGTCCGGATCGCTTTCTGCACCTGGTTCTTACCGTCCATCTTTGCTTCCTTGGCTTCGCTTGCGGTAGTCTCCGCAATACCAAGCTGAATGATCTGCTCATAGACCCGGTTGACATGGCCGGTGCCGAAGATGATCTGATACTGTCCGGCTGTGAAGAAAGTACCCTTCACGGCATCGATTTCGCCGACTGTTTTGTCGTCGGCCAGAGAAAGGTCCGCGACGATAAGGCGCAGACGGGTGGCGCAGTGGGCGGCAGACTTGATATTCTGTGATCCGCCGACTGCCGCAATGACTTCTTTTGCGATTTTGGCATAATCGTAGTTCATAGTTTCCTCCATTCCGAAACGTTTTTGGTTTGGTTGATGTTTCATGAAATGAGCATAATGTACTCGCGTTCATCTTGAAGCGAGAATAGCACGCAGATGAATAGAAAGTCAATATAGATGCACAAAAAAAACATAAAAATCAGCAAACTGCATAAAAAGAAAGACTTTGTTTTGGTAAAAACAGAAAAAGAAAGAGGACAGATTGACAGGGCGGGTCTGGAAAATTATAATAGACAAAATGGAAGCGCGTTCAAGCCATGTTCAAGACATGATGAAAAATTGAAATCCGAAATAAAACGCAATACAAAATACAAAATTGAGATATAAAATGAGATCTACAAAATTGAGGGCTTGAGAGAAGTTGAGGTATAAAAAGGAGGACACCATGGATCAGAAATTGATTTTTTTGGATATCGACGGTACGCTGACGGAACCGGGGAAGAATGTTCCGCCTCCGTCCGCGTTGGAGGCGATCCGCCGTGCGCAGGCCAGGGGACATAAAGTAGTGGTATGCTCCGGCCGCAATTATGGGATGCTTTTTCCTGTACTGAAATTTGGTTTTAACGGCCTGATCGCCAGCGCCGGCGGTTATATTGAGTATGACGGCCAGGTGGTTTACGACTGTCCGATGACCCCGGAGCAGCAGGCCAGGGTACTGAATGTTTTTAAGGAGAGCGGTATTTACCGTACCATAGGGGGCAGGAACTGTAGTTATACCGATGAGGGGTTCAAGGAATTTCTTGCGCAGAATGCGCAATCCGAGGCGAACAGCGAGTTGCTGCGGTGGCGGATTCAGATTGAAAGTGAGCTGGATATCCGTCCCATGGCAGAATACGACGGCGAGCCGATCTATGGGATGGCATTCATGAGCAGGGGGGCAGAGCGCCTGGAAAAGCCCATGCAGCTGCTGCAGGATGAATTTGACTTCTGTATTCAGGACGAGGATGCCTGCGGTATTGTGAACGGGGAACTGGCCAGCAAGGCTTTCAATAAAGGGAAGGCAGTGGAAAGGCTGTGTGAGTTCCTGGGTGTTTCCAGGGCGGATACGATCGCTGTGGGAGACAGTATGAATGATCTGGAGATGCTCCAGGCTGTGGAGACTGGAGTCTGCATGGCAAATGGAAGCCCCTCTCTGAGAAAGATTGCCCATATGATCTGTCCGTCAGTGACGGAGGACGGTCTGTACAGCGCTTTTGAGAAGCTGCAGCTGATTTAGGTATCATAGCGTTCTATGAGGAGCAGGCATGGAAACGGAAAGAGAGGAACTGCTCGCACTTTACAGAGAGCATGCTGACAGGATGTGCGAAAGGGATATTTGTTATCCGGCGAGCGAGGTCAATTATGAGCAGAGCATTGTCGCCCCGGCAGCGGACATTCTGCTGTCGGTGTATGCACTGACAGGGGATGCGAAATATTTGAAAGCTACAGAGCGTCAGATCCGGATTCTGGAACTTTTTAACGGTATGCAGCTGGATTATCATCTCCATGAGGTGGCGGGGCGGCATTGGGATGGGTACTGGTTCGGTAAAAAGAGATATTTTGGAGATACCTTTCCGCATTATTGGAGCGCGCTTACCGGCAATGTGTTTGAGTTGTACGGAAGGATTACCGGAAACAGTGCCTATCTTTATCCGTTTCAGGTCAACGGGAGAGAAGGAGAGTTTTACGATGCCTATGCCAATGACCAGGATTGGGGGCTGTATTTCTACCTGAGAGCTAACGATGGATCATTCGTTCCTTCGTGTTAAGAAGATTCCGATGATCGCACCGGTCAGCATGATTGGCGCTGCTTTGACAAACAGCCATTCAAGTGAATGAAACGCACCATGGAGACCGGGAAGCTCATTGATTCCGGTCCCATGGTGAGGGAGATCCCTTTGTTCAAATTACAATTCCATATGTACTCCTTACCTCGTCGGCGCGCCACCGCCGCGCATACCCACAGCGACTTTTACCGTAGAGAAGTCCGCCTGATCAAATTTACGGACACATAGTACGAAGAAAAAGGCGCCGATCAAAACGGTGATCGCTAGGCCCATGATCGGTGTGAACACAAATCCACCGATGGCAAACGCCATGCCCTGCTCTAAAAGCTCCGTCGTGGTCAGCTTATACGCACCCAAAGCAATATAGCGGAAAATGGAGGTCGTATAAGTCAGCGGGTTCAGATAGACCACCGGCAGGAGGAAACCGGGCATGATCGTTGTGGGGATGTATGCGCCGGAAACAAAGGTCAGGGGCATCATGACCATGGAACTGACCGTTTGAAAGGCGGGGGCGTTCCGGGAAACGGTTGCAAGGAACAGACCGATAGCGCTGAAAGTCATAGCCGAGAGCAGCATCACGACCAGCATCAGCAGAAATTGCAAAATCGAAACATGCAGTCCCATAAAAATGGCAAGTATCATCATAATGGCTCCCTGCAAGGTTGCGACCAGCGCTCCCGCCGCAATGTTGCCGATGGATATCTCGCTGCGGGAAATCGGGGCCACCATGACTTCTTTCATGTAACCGCCTGCGATGTCAGACAAAATCTCGGAGGAATGGTTAATGCCGGTTTGAAAAACAGTCATGATGATGACGCCGGACAGCAGATAGTTCATGGGCTGGTCCAGACCACTCATAGAGGATTTCATCAAAAACGAAAACATCACCAGCATGAAAAAGGACATAAACAGACTCCCAAAAAGCCGTGCCTTGTTGCGGATGTAGTTTAACAGATTTCTTTCAATAATTGCGACGATGGGGTTCATACCTTTCGAATCTCCTTTCCTGTAATGGCAAGGAACACTTCATTCAGCGTCCCGTTTTTTACTTCAAAATCAAGGATGGTTTCCCTGCAGCACAATAATATTTCCAGTGCCATCGGTGCGTTCTTTGTGCAAAAAATCATGCGGTTCCCGGTTTTGTCATAGGAAACACCCCGCTGCGTCAGTACGCTTTCCAGCGGCTCCGTCTGTGTGCAGGTAACATCCACCTCTGTGTTTGTATATTGGCGTTCCAGGTTCTCAGGCGTGTCGCTGGCAACGATTTTACCATGATCCATGATAACAATTTTCGAGCAGATTTCTGCCTCGTCCATGTAGTGAGTAGTCAGGAAGATGGTCATATTCTTTTGTTTTTGAAGCTGCTGAATATATTTCCAGACACTGGCCCTCGTCTGCGGATCGAGTCCGGTAGTCGGTTCATCCAGAAACAATACTTTCGGATTATGAACCAGTCCCCTCGCAATCTCGGCCCGCCGTTTCATACCGCCAGACAGACTGCCCGCAATGGCCTTTTTCCAATCTGTAAGTTCCACCAGGCCAAGAGCGAAGTCAATGCGTTCCTGCACCTCGTTTTTCGGCACTTTGTAGAAGCTGCAATGATATTTCAGATTTTCCTCTACGGTCATTTTTGTATCAAGGGTTGAATCCTGGAATACGATTCCAATGTCTTTTCGTACCAAATCCCGTTCGCCGGAAACATCATGCCCGTTAATGATCAGGTGTCCATCGGTTTTGTCCAGGATGGTACAAAGCGTGTTGATGGTCGTACTCTTGCCCGCGCCGTTGGGGCCAAGGAAAGCGAAAATGCTGCCCTCGTCCACGGTAAAGGAAATGTTGTCCACTGCCGTAAAATTTCCATACTTCTTTGAGAAATGTTCTACTTGAATGATCGGGTTCATTTCATCACCTCCAAAAAAATGAAGTCCTACGCGCTTTACGCACATAGGACTTATCTCCATAAATAATATGGTGCCTTTATGTATTCTATTTGTTTTCTCTGCCGCCAAAGAAGCCAAATCCGCCTCTGTCCGGCACAGGCCCGTCGTAATCGGGAGAGAAGCGCTCCGCACCCGGTATATGATCCGGCATTGCTCCCCGCCCAAAGGGGCCAAAGGCTCGTTCGCGCATGGACATCAACCGTTCAAATTGTTCATTACCCATACGTTCTCTTGCTTTGTCCATCCAGTCTGTCATTGCGTCCTCGTCCGCGCTTCTGTCTGCTCCCATCCGGAAAGCGGCAATGATCCTGTCTAAATATTCGCCGAATTGTTGCAATTCTTCCGGTGACAGACAGCCGAGGAACTCCTGATAATTTGCTTCCGGTTCCCGGGCTTCTTTCCCTTTTTCTGTCAGATGCACCACCATGACCCGCCGGTCTTTCTCGGATGGTCTGCGCTCCACATAGTTGTTTTTTTCCAACTTGTTCAACAGCTCATTCAGCGATTGCTGGCGGATGCCCAGCAGATAAGATAAATCCTTTGTGGCAATTTCCGGCTGGATTTTCAACATGGCAAGGATGCGCCCCTGACCTCTTGTCGAGTCGGCAAATGTCCCGGATCCCGCCTGGTTGAACATCTGGCGGCGCTTCATGAGCCATTGCAATGTGGACAGCTTCTCATAAATAGCCGTATAAATATCGTCCATACTGTGTTCCTCCTTATTTTATACAGGTACTTGTAAATTCTGGTCATTATTATACACACTCCAGGAGATTTGTCAATGGTACCTGTATAAATTTTCTTACTTTCGTGTTAAGAAGATTCCGATGATCGCACCGGTCAGCATGATTGGCGCTGTTCTGACAAACAGCCATTCAAGCGAATGAAACGCTGTTCCGAGAACGGCTGTCTCAGGATCACTGTAATCCCAACCCAGGTAAGGGCTGTTTATGACGATCAGAACCGCAAAAATGACTGCTATGACCGCACACAATGAGATAAGCAGCCAATGAAGTATTTTTCTTCTTGTGGCTTTCCTCTGTGCCAGCTGCAGATTGATCACCTCCAATTTTTCGGCGATTGCTTTTAAGGTATCAGCCTCCGCCGCCGCAACGGTTTCTCCGAGCAATGTGCTTACAGGTGTTTCCAGCGCTTCCGCCAGGAGGATTAGCATGTCGGAGTCGGGAACTGACAGTCCCTGTTCCCATTTGGAAATTGTTTGCCGCACCACATTCAGCTTGACCGCCAGTTCTTGTTGTGAAAGACCTTTTGCCTTTCTGATCGCTTTCATATTTTCATTGAGCATTTGGAATAACCTCCTTCTTTCTCTTGGTCGTTACCGTGATTATAGGAAGAAATGCCCGTTGCCGCAAGCAACGTATGTTAACATTTTCTGATTCCTGAAACCGTAAAGTTATCGGCCGGATGCCCTGTAGCGGGGTGCAGGGCACTGTGAATAGTAACGATTCCTTCGATTCGGGAAAACTGTTATAATTGACAAAGAAAGGGGGAACGTGCTAAAATTATAAAAATTATTTTCGGAGGAAGTTTGCATGTTAAGTGTTATTGTAATGGGGAAAATTGCAAAATAAATATTGCAAGGGTGATTCCGGTTTATGCGCCGGGAGTCTGCCCGTTTGCTGACAGCTCAAGCTGTCGGCGTTTTCGCCTTACAATTGCTTAATATTGTGGTATCTATTATAGGGAATCATATAAGCATGGCTGTATGGCCATGTTTTTGTTTCTTTATGAAGAGATATGATATGAGTGCATCATATGGATGGAAGGACCACGGTATCCGCTGCTTTTAGGGCTGCCATGGTCTTTTTACATGTTAAGAGGAATTGCATTTGGTATTTGACTGTGATTGTCAAGACAATAATGGATTTTACAGGAAAGGAATCTCACACAATGAATCATACGATCATCAAAACCAATAACTTAGTCAAAACATATCGAAGATATAAGAAGAGGGAGGGAATAAGAGGAAGCATAGCCAGCCTGTGGAAACGTGATCATGAAGAAAAAAAGGCTGTAGATCATATTGATCTGTCAGTAGAGAAGGGTGAATTTATAGGGCTGATCGGTCCGAACGGCGCCGGAAAGACCACACTGATTAAGATGCTGACAGGGATCATTGCACCCACGGAGGGAAGCATTGATATACTGGGATATTATCCGAATGATCTGAAGAATGAATTTAAAAAGCAGTATGCCGTCGTGATGGGACAAAAAAGTCAGCTGTTTTTTGAACTTACTGTCAATGATACGCTGCGTCTGTTTAAAGAAATCTATGAAATCCCGGAGGAGGATTTTCAGAAGACTAAGCATTATTTAGTGGAGCTTTTCGGCGTCGGAGAGCTGATGGATGTGCAGGTGAGAACCTTGTCATTGGGCGAAAGAATGAAGATGGAGCTTATTGTCGCACTGCTTCATAATCCGAAGATACTATTTCTGGATGAACCAACGATAGGGTTAGATGCAGTGGCGTCCAAACAGATACGCGGATTCTTAAAAGAGATCAATCAGAGAAACGGCACTACCATTATTCTCACATCACATTATATGGAAGATATCAAAACGTTGTGTCAGAGGACGGTTGTCATCAATCATGGCATGAAGATCTATGACGGCACAACGGATGAGCTGTTTGACAGATATCAGAAGAACAAAAAGGTTATCGCGACATTTGAGAACCCGGTAGAGGACATTAAGATTAAAACACAAAATGTCGTCTTGCTTGAAGACGCTCCCTATAAGAAAGTTTATGAAGTAGCAAAACGGTTTTCAAAAAATCTGCTGGCAGAGCTTATGGAATATGAACCGAAGGATATTGTGGCTGAAGAGGAAGAAATCAGCGTGATCGTGGAGCGGATCTATCAGGACGGAGGTGAATGTCGTGGGTAAATACCTGGAGGTTTCCAAAACCTACATGAAGACGCAGCTGGTATGGAGGGCTGATGTCATATTCAATATGATCTTCACAATAACGAAGATACTTTTTGCCTGTCTCCTGTGGGGCCTGGTCTTTCAGAACAAAGAGATGGTCGGGCAATTTACATTCCATGGGATGTTGTCCTATTATATCATCAGTTCCTTTCTGTCTCAGTTAGAGATGTCTGATGGTATTAGCAGCGAGATTCATGACAGGATACGAAACGGAACATTTTCAAAGTACATGGTCATACCGGTAGGAATAGAAAAATATTTTATGGCAATGGAGCTTGGCATCGTATCGTTCTATATCATATTTGACTTTATCGCAGCAGTGATATGGATATTTGTATTTCAGATCCGGTTTGTGTTTGCTGAGGAGGCATGGCTCATTATATGTGCAGTGATCATGACGATACTTGGCATGATATTTATGGTGCAGTTAAATTTTTTTCTGGGCGTGCTTACATTAAAGTACCAGGGAATAGGCACGTTTCTAATGATCAAAAACAATCTTGCCGCATTGGTTACGGGCGGGATCGTTCCCCTTGCATTATTTCCGGAAATCATTGTAAGGATCATGCAGGTATTGCCCTTTTATTATGTAACATATCTTCCGGCCATGTTACTGACCGGGATGTGTAAGAATGAGGCCATTACCGGGATTGCTGTAATTGCCGGCTGGTGTCTGATAATGCAGTTTTCTATCCATGTTGTCTGGAAAAAATATCTTAGAAAATATGATGGGGTGGGAATATGACAGATCGTATCAAAAAGAATATGCATGTGCTTAGAGAGCTATTTTACCTGAAGGTTCATGGATTAATGGTATTCAGATTCGATTTTTTTGCCCCTTTTTTTGTGGACGGAAGTTTGTTCCTGATTCAGTTACTGGCATTCCATGCGATCTATTCCAACGTGGATATGATCGGAAGCTGGGGAAAGGGAGAGATGGTCTTATATATTGGCACCTTTTCTCTGATAAATGCCCTTAATATGACGTTTTTTTTCTTTGGTGTCAGCAGTGTTAGCGTCGGGGGAAATTAGCCATTTAGTGTCGGGATAAATTGACCAATCT
>CANOCU010000057.1 GCA_947564645.1 uncultured Lachnospiraceae bacterium | reverse complement strand
TCTGTCCCGATATATCCCGGGCTGATGCTGTTAACGCGCACGCCCCGTTTTGCCCACTCGATGGCCAGCGACTTCGTAAGCTGAATGACACCCGCCTTTGATGCGTTATATGCGCACTGCGGCTGCGGCACGTTGACGATATGCGCCGACATGGACGCCGTGTTGATGATAGAGCCGCCCCCATGCTCCAGCATGTATTTTCCTGCCGCAATATCCGTCAGGAAAATGCCGTTCAGATTGATATTGATCACTTTGTTCCACTGCTCATAGGTCATTTCCTCCGCAGGGGCATTGATGCAGATACCGGCATTGTTATGGCAGAAATCAAGTCCTCCCAATTCCCTTACCACCTCTGCGACCATCTCATCCACCTGCTCCTTGTCCGTGCAGTCCGTGCGGATGGCGATCACTTTCCTGCCTGTCTTCTCTGCCAGTTCCGCCGCCGTCTTTTGCGCCTCGTCATAATCCAGATCCACGATCGCCACATCTGCACCCGCTTCCGCAAATGCCTTTGCCGTGCTCTTTCCAATCCCCCTTGCTGCGCCTGTCACAAATCCTTTTTTCCCTTCCAGTCTCATTTTTTCGATAATACCCATGTCGTTCTCCCTTCTTAAAAGTTATTTTGTAAAATCATTTACCAAATTACAATTACATATTATATGACCCTATTTTCTTTGTCAATATGTATTAATTCATATAAAATCGGAATGATTTTTATAAAAAATGCACAATAGAATCTCTCCTCATTTTTTGATATAATATTAATTTGCAAAATGATTTTACAAATTAGAGAGAGAGATTATGGCAAAGAGCATAACACCGAACCAGATCAAGCAAAACAACCGCAGCCTGATCTATCATTATATCTATAAAAAAAGAAAAACTTCCCAACAGGAAATCTCTTACGAACTGCATCTAAGCCGCCCCACGGTCACAACCAACCTGGCAGACATGGAGACTGACGGGCTCATTAAGAAAAACGGGCTGATCGATACAGAATATGTAGGGCGGAAAGCCGCCGCCTACTCCATTGTTCCGGATTATCGTATCAGTATCGGCGTGGAAATTCTGAAAAAGGAAATTAAGATGATCGCTGTCAGCCTTTATGGTGAAAAAATTGGCCGCGCTGCATTTGACATTACTTTTGAACGGAAAGAACCCTATTTTGAAACGGTATGTAGAAAAATACTGGAATTTAAAAGTACACTTGGAATCAGGGATGAACAGATTCTTGGCATCGGCTTTGCCATACAGGGGCTGGCCGCACCGGATGGGCAGACGATCCTGTACGGCAAAATTCTGTCATGCACCGGACTGTCCGTTTCGGAATTTTCCTGCCATCTTCCCTATCCATGCACCTTCATTCATGATGCCGACAGTGCCGCTCTTTCAGAATTGTGGGTTTCGCCGGAACTTTCGGATGGCTTTTATCTCTCACTGAGCAGACATCTGGGAGCCGCTATGATCTCCAGGCGTATCATCCTGTCAGGAAAGCACGGTCATAACTCTACGATCGAGCACATACAGATGCGGCCTGGCGGTACTAAGTGCTATTGCGGCCGGCATGGATGTATGGAGACACTGCTCTCCCTTGAATCCCTGTTAAAGGAGAATGAAACCCTGGATGATTTTTTCCGGAATGTAAGAGGCGGAGACTCTTCTGCTTCCGGCCGCTGGAACCGTTTCCTTACGGATTTGGCCGATGCCGTCAATATGCTCCACCTTGTTTATGATACAAATTTTATTCTTGGCGGATATATTGCTCAGTATCTGTGTGCAGATGATCTTGATTTCCTTTATGAAAGGATACAGCAGCTGACACCTTTTACCGAGCCGCACGATTTTCTTCTGATCAGCAAAATGCCTCAGCACAGCATCAACATTGGTGCCGCTCTTCCTTATATTCAGGCATTTTTAAATAATCCGAATATCTGATCTGCACTATCCTGGAGGATAAACCATATTCTGCATAAAAGACAGGGAGTTTTACTCCCTGTCTTTTATGCATTCCTCGTCGCCACCACGTCCACGCCGGTTCCGGCCACATCCGCCAGGATCACATCCCCGATGTGCACCGGCGCTTTCACGGTAACGCCCTTAAGCGCCCTGACACAGTCAAAAATCTTATCCTTGGGAATATCCTCCTTCGTTTTCACCGAGATCATCTCCACAAGGCCGCCCTCCACTTTCACGGTGGAAGTGACGATCCTGGTCGGGTTCGTGACCTCTTTTCTGGCATAGGCATCGCCCCGCGGGCAGGTATTGCCGGATACGCTCACGATCTCGTCGCCCTCCATCTCCACCGTGACCGGACAGCCCATGGGACAGCCGATACAGATCAATTCTCTTTTTCCCATAGTCCTATACCTCCTCCACCTTCACCGTGATTGCTTTCAGATCCGGATGTCTTAGCAGCTCTTCTCTCTTAAGCTTCACCTCTTCCATCTCCCCCGGCGCCATGACCGGACGTTTCCGGTGCAGGATCCGCTCCTCATCCAGATAAACGCTCACAAAACAATTCTTATACACGCCGCCCACCCTGAAACGAACGGTCTGGATATCCTCCATCCGCTCTGTATTGATCCTGGACGGTACCGTATACCGCACACCGTCAACGGCACAAATCTCCACTGTCCGGCCGGCTGCTTCTTTATCCGTCCCCTGTGCCTTCCTGCTTCCGGCTTCCTGCACATAGCGGGCCGCGTTCCTCCCGGCTGCCGCCGCCTCCTCCGAGACGAAATCCACCAGATCATGCACGTGCAGCACATTACCGCAGGCGAATACGCCCTCGATATTCGTCTCCAGGCTCTCATTGACCACCGGCCCGGAAGTCACCCTGCTAAGCTCCACTCCCATTCCGCCAGACAGCTCATTCTCCGGGATCAATCCCACCGACAGCAGCAGCGTATCGCACTCGTATTCTTCTTCCGTCCCGGCGACCGGTCTTCCCTTCTCGTCCACCTGTGCCAACGTGATGCCTTCCACCCGCTCTTTTCCACGGATCTCCACCACTGTATGGCTCAGCTTCAGCGGGATTCCATAGTCGTCCAGACACTGCACGATATTACGCTTCAGACCGCCGGAATAGGGCATCAGTTCTGCCACCACCTGTACCTGCGCGCCCTCTAACGTCATGCGCCTGGCCATGATCAGGCCGATGTCGCCGGATCCTAAGATGACCACCTTGCGTCCCGGCAGATACCCCTCCATGTTGACAAGTCTCTGGGCCGTTCCCGCGGAAAAAATACCCGCCGGACGATACCCGGGTATATTCAGTGCGCCTCTGGACCGCTCCCTGCATCCCATCGCCAGAATGACCGCCCCGGCCCTGATCTCAAACAGCCCGTCCGTACTGTTCATCGCCGTCACGACTTTATCACTGCTAATATCCATGACCATCGTGTGCAGCTTATACTCGATCTGCAGTTCCTGCACCTGCTCGATAAACCGCCCCGCATACTCCGGCCCCGTCAGTTCCTCTTTAAAGGTATGCAGGCCGAATCCGTTGTGAATGCACTGGTTCAAAATACCGCCCAGCTCCTTATCCCGCTCCAGGATCAGGATGCTGTCCGTTCCGCTCTTCTTCGCGGAGACCGCAGCGGACAGGCCCGCCGGCCCGCCGCCGATAATTACAATATCATATGTTTTCACGTATTATTTCCTCATTTTCCATGTACATTTTATAGATAAATCTGAATTGCCTGCCAAATCCTACAGCGAATCCTTGTTCACTCCGACCACGATCTTAGACGCACCGCCGGCCTTCGTGATCTCACTGATGTCCTTCCCGCATTCTCTGGCAAGGATCTCCATGACTCTGGGCGAACAAAAGCCCGCCTGACAGCGTCCCATCCCGGCTCTCGTCCTGCGCTTCACGCCGTCTAAGGACCTGGCCCCCAGGGGTCTTCTGATGGCATCCAGAATCTCCCCCTCCGTCACCATCTCACAGCGGCAGATAATGTTTCCATAAGCCGGGTTCTCCCTGATCAGCTGTCTGCGCTCCTCCATGGGCATTTCCTGCGGGTTTACGATACCCTTTCTTGTCCCGACGAATGCCGGGTTCTCTTCCAGCTGCAGGATCTTGCGCACGATCTCTGATACCATCACCCCGATCGCCGGGCTGGCCGTCAGTCCCGGAGATTCGATCCCCGCGCAGTCCACAAATCCGGCGGCGTCCTCCACTTCCCCGATCCTAAATTCATGATGCTCCTCATGGGCACGCAGTCCCGCAAAAGAAGTGATCACGGAGCGCATGGGCAGATCCTTCACATTCTCTCCCGCTTTCTCAAGCACCTGGTCGAGTCCCGCCCTCGTCGTGTTAACGCCTTCCTTATCTTCCGTATCGATGGCTGTCGGGCCGATCAGCAGGTTGCCGTGTACCGTGGGTGTTACCAGAACCCCCTTGCCATACTTGCCGGGGAGTGCAAAGATGACTCTGGACACATGTGAGCCCGCCGATTTGTCAAGCAGACAGTAGTCCCCTCTTCTCGGCGTGATCCTGATCTTCTGCTCACTGACCATATTATGGATCACATCGGCATAGACGCCTGCCGCGTTGACCACGCATTTTGCCTCGAACGGTCCCTGGTTTGTCTCGATCAGCCAGCCGCGCTCTGTCCTGCGGATATCCTGCACTTCGGTATCAAATCGGAATGTCACGCCGTTTACCGCCGCGTTCTCCGCAAAGGCAATATTCATACCGAAGGGACAGACGATCCCTGCCGTCGGCGCATACAATGCCGCCACCGCGTCCTCCGAAATATGGGGTTCCATCCGGCGCAGCTCTTCTTGCTCCACGATCCGCAGACCCTCTACGCCATTGGCCACACCCCTGTCATAGAGCGCCTGTAAATTCGGCATCTCCTCCCTGTCCCGGCAAATCACCAGAGAGCCGATCCGCCGAAAGGCGAAATCCAGTTCCTGCGACAGCCGCTCCATCATCCGATTGCCCTGCACATTCAGCTTCGCCATCAGGGAACCGGCCGGCGCGTCGTAACCGGCATGGGCGATCGCGCTGTTAGCCTTCGATGTGCCGCAGCATACGTCTTCCGCCTTCTCCAGCACGCACACCTTAGCCCGATATCTGGAAAGCTCCCGCGCCGAGGCGCAGCCGGATACCCCTGCGCCGATAATGATTACGTCATACATAGTTTTCTCCATTCTGACTTCCTGTTCCCAGGATTATTTTCTATTCCTCTTTCTCCCAGCCATACGCACACTTCACCGCTTTGCTCCAGCCCTTCACCATGGCTGTCCGCTCTTCCTCCGGGATCTCCGGCGTAAATTCTCTGTCGATGGCCCAGTTCTTCACCACATCTTCCTTGCTCGTCCAGTATCCTACCGCCAGACCGGCCAGATACGCCGCGCCCATGGCCGTCGTCTCCACGCACTTCGGACGGTTGACCGGTGCGCCGCTGATGTTCGCCTGCTGCTGCATCAGGAAATTGTTGGCGCTGGCCCCGCCGTCCACCTTAAGCGCCGACAGCTTGATGGAAGAATCCGCCTCCATCGCCGCAAGCACATCGTTCACCTGATACGCCAGCGAATCCAGGGTAGCCCTGATGATATGATATTTATTGACACCGCGGGTAATACCCACGATCGTTCCGCGCGCATACTGATCCCAGTGGGGCGCCCCCAGTCCCGTAAAGGCCGGCACCACATAGCAGCCGTTCGTATCCGCCACCTTTTTCGCCATATACTCCGAATCTTGGGCCGAATCGATCAGCCGCATCTCATCCCGCAGCCACTGGATCGCCGCCCCCGCCACGAAGATGGAGCCTTCCAGGGCATAGGTGACCTTGTTGTCTAATCCCCAGGCGATGGTCGTCACCAGCCCGTTCCGGGAAAAGACCGGCTTTTCTCCCGTATTCATCAACAGGAAGCACCCTGTTCCATAAGTATTCTTCGCCTCACCCGGCTGGAAGCAGGTCTGCCCGAACAGCGCCGCCTGCTGGTCGCCCGCCGCACCGCCGATGGGAATCGGCCCGCCGAAGAATCCGGGATCCGCCTCACCGTAGATACAGCTCGACGGTTTCACCTCCGGCAGCATACATTTCGGAATCTGTAATTCCTGCAGGATCTCATCGTCCCACGTCAAGGTATTGATATTAAAAAGCATGGTGCGGGAAGCATTGGAATAGTCCGTCACGTGCACGCCGCCCTTGGTCAGCTTCCAGATCAGCCAGGTCTCTACCGTGCCGAACAGCAGCTCGCCGATTTCCGCTTTCTGCCTTGCTCCCTCCACATTGTCCAGGATCCATTTGATCTTCGTCGCCGAGAAGTAAGCGTCGATCACAAGCCCCGTCTTTTCCCGGAATTTGTCCGTCAGTCCCTTCTCTTTCAGGCTGTCCGCATACTCCGATGTACGGCGGCACTGCCACACGATCGCATTGTGGACCGGGCTGCCCGTCTTCTTATCCCAGACCACCACCGTCTCCCGCTGGTTCGTGATCCCGATCGCGGCGATCTCTGCCGCCGTGGCATTGATATTCGCCATCGCCTGATGCGCCACCTCATACTGCGTGGACCAGATCTCGTCCGCGTCATGCTCCACCCAGCCCGGTTTCGGAAAATACTGCGTAAATTCCTTCTGCGCCACACTGCACATATCCCCCTGCTCGTTAAACAGGATACAGCGGTTGCTGGTGGTTCCCGCATCCAACGCCATGATGTATTTTGCCATACTGCCCCTCCTCATAAACTCTTTTTCTAAAGTATTTTTCTGAAAAAATTCCCCATATCACTACTATAATGCCTTTTCTCTCTATACTCAATGAAATTTTACTGAAAAATCTGTCATTTTTTGACATCAAAAAATTGATTCTTCTCTTGACAAGTGATATATTCCGACTTATACTGTGCTTATTCAAGCAATACAGTATAAGTCGGAAAGGCGGTGAAAGCTTGGAGATCATTGTAAGCAACAAAACAAGCCGCCCCCTGTATGAGCAGATCGTAACGCAGATCAAGACACAGATCATGAACGGTACGCTGAGCGCCGGAGAAGCGCTTCCCTCGATCCGTTCCCTTGCAAGATCCCTGCAGATCAGTGTTCTGACTGTGCAGAAAGCGTACGACCTTCTGCAGGAGGATGGTTTTATCGAGACCACAGCCGGCAAGGGATGCTATGTATCCGTTCAGAATCAGGACTTCTATCTTGAGGAACAGCAGAAAAAGATAGAAGAGCATCTTGGCGAAGCGATCGAGATCGCCCGCACGAGCGGCATACCGCTCGACAGATTACAGAACCTGTTGACACTGCTGTACGAGGAGGATTGACATGAACAATGCTTTGACAGTTTCGGGACTTACCAAAACCTATAAGGACTTTCATCTGGACCAGGTTTCCTTCACCGTTCCTGGCGGCGCCATCGTCGGGCTGATCGGTGAGAACGGCGCCGGGAAGAGCACCACGATCAACGCGGCCCTGGGGCTGATCCGGAAAGAATCCGGGCAGGTTTCCATCCTGGAGAAAGAGGAACTTGACAACGACACGAAAGAACAGATCGGCGTGGTGTTTGACGCAGGCAACTACCCGGAGATCCTCTCTCCCCGCAAGATCGGCCATATTATGAGAAAGATCTATCATACCTGGGATGAGAAGACCTATTTTCGCCTGTTGGATCAGTTTGCGCTGCCCCCGGATAAGCAGATCCGGCACTATTCCAAGGGCATGAAGATGAAGCTGGCTATCTGCACAGCCTTTTCCCATCACTCCAGGCTGCTGATCCTGGACGAGGCTACCAGCGGACTCGACCCTGTCGTCCGGGATGATATTCTGGATATGCTCCTGGATTTCGTGCAGGACGAAGAGCACTCCATCCTGCTCTCCTCCCATATCACCAGCGATTTGGAGAAGATCGCCGATTATATCGTGTTCCTGCATCAGGGGAAAGTCGTATTCTCCAAAGCGAAAGACGAGCTGCTCGAGCAATACGGCATTCTGAAATGCGGAGCCGCCCAGTTTGACGCATTGGAGAAATCGGATCTCATTGCATACCGCAGGATGGATTATGAATGGCAGGTTCTTGTCTCAGACCGGGATAAAATGCATAGAAAATATCCGAAGGCTCTGATCGTTCCAGCCACCATCGACGAGATCATGCTTCTCTACGTCAAGGGAAACACCTGAAACAACACAGAAAGGAAGGAAACTGAAATGAAAGGCGTTTTACTAAAAGACCTCTATATCGCAAAGAACAACATTCTTGTCACGCTTGTCAGCCTCATCGTTCTTGGCTTTGGACTGTCCTTTTTACTGGAAACGAGCGCGCTTCTGGTGCTGGCCCCGGTCGCTTCCACGACAGCGGTCTTTATCAGCATCACCAGCGACGCAATCTCAAAGTGGAATAAGAATGTGGTCACCATGCCGCTGTCAAGAAAACAGATCATCAGTGAGAAATTCGTATTCTACCTCTTACTTGCGCTCGTCGGACTGCTCACGGCCCTCATCCCGTGCATCGTGCTGATGTCCGTAAACGGCGGCATCATCTTACACGCACTGTATCTGTATGGCGTGATCGGGATGAGCGCCACCCTGTTTGCCGGCGGCATCAGCTTACCCTGCGCCTACCTGTTCGACCCGGAGAAATCGCAGATCGTCTTTATGCTGTCCTTTATGGCATCCACGGGGATCATTGTCGGCCTTGTACTTCTACTGAATCTCCTGATTCCTGTGAAAGACAATATCCCCCTGGCTTTTACCATCGTGCTTGCGTTCGCGGCGCTCTGGTTCCTTGCCGGCTATCGGATCGCTTCGGCGTCCTATCAGAGACAGGATATCACATGACAGGAAACAGTGTTTGAACCGGATCAGATACTCACGCATATTCCCGGAAATCCAACACCAGATCTTCGTAGATCCCCGCCCTGATCTGCTCCGAGAAGGAATGCAGCACGGGTCCTTCCTCCTTCTCCAGCCCATACACCGTAACGCTCTTCTGCGCGGGATCGACGATCCAGTATTCCCGGACACCTGCTTTCTCATACAGGGCAAGCTTCTTTACATAATCCATATTCTTGCTGGATGGCGAGACGATCTCTATGACCCAGTCCGGCGCTCCATGGCAGCCTCTCTCATCCAGCTTGCTCTCATCGCAGATCACGGAAATATCCGGCTCCACATAATTGCGGTCATCATTCAGTGCATAGACTGCAAAAGGCGCCGGGAGAATGCGGCAAGACCCCTTATGTTCCATAATATACATTCCGATCTTAATATTAAACCAACTTAACATGTTCTGATGCGTCAGGGTCGGCGAGGCCATCCCATACATCTCACCGTCGATCAGTTCCGCTCTCTCTCCCTCCGGCAGTCTCTCGATATCCTCCACCGTATAACCTTTCTTTCCGTCCGTTTTCATAAATAACATATCCCTTCCAAGTAATACATGTTCCATAAAAATCCTCCTTCGCTCTGCGGCAGAGAATTTCCGGTATCAACCTGTTCTATCCGGCGGCCGTAAGCTTATCGTTAACGACATAAATCGTTTCCTGCTCTTTTCCGGCGCCAGTTTTGTGAAACAAATCGCAACAGTTCCTGCCGCTGTTCAATTATGGTTGTGAGTAAAGCGGCAGAAACTGCCTGAATGTGCGAACGCACGTTTTGTCGATTACTCTTGTTGAGATTATCATACACCCTTACGATCTGTCCGTCAAGAAAGAACTCAAATAAAGTCAATTATTTCGTAACGGTAATTTCTTTCCCGTCGATCAGCACATGCTTCACCTTCGTGGACACTTCAAAGGGACAGCCGTCCGTGATCACCAGATCCGCATCCTTGCCGGCCTCAAGCGAACCGACCCGGTCTGCGATTCCCGCATGTCTGGCCGGATTGATGGTGATGGCCTGCAGCGCCGCGAAGGGATCCATCCCCGCCTGTACCGCCAGTCCTGCGCACAGTGGAAGATATTCCTGCGGAATCACCGGCGAATCCGTTATGATCGATACCTGACAGCCTGCAGCGGCAAGCAGTCCCGGCGTCGTCCAGCTCTTATTGCGCAGCTCATACTTGGAGGTGCTGGTAAGGGTCGGCCCTACTGCCAGCGGCACATTCTCCTTCGCCAGCTCTTCCACGATCAGATGACCTTCCGTCACGTGCTCCAGCGTGATCTTCACGCCGAACTCCCTGGCGATGCGAAGCGCCGTGAAGAGATCTTCCGCCGCATGGGCGTGAGCCTTTAAGGGAATCTCCCCTTTGATCACAGGGATCAGCGCTTCCAGCTTCATGTCAAAGGCCGGCTTCTTGGACGGATCGTCTCCGGCCGCTTCCTTTTTCTCCAGATATTCTCTCGTCTTAAAAAGCATCTCCCGAAGCAGGGCCGCAGTGCTCATACGGCTGGAGTCCTTCTTCTCCCGGTAGACTCTCTTGGGATTCTCGCCGAAAGCGCATTTCATGGCCACGTTATCCCGCACCACCATGTCTTCCACTCTCCTGCCCACCGTCTTGATGGCGACGAAAGTGCCGCCCAGCACATTGGCGCTGCCAGGTCCTACGCAGACACAGGTCACGCCCGCCTCCGCCGCCTTGGGAAATGCGGCGTCCAATGGCTTTACGCCGTCGATGCCCCGCAGCTGGGGACTGACGATATCATTCAGCTCATTGTAATCCATCCCCTCATAGCCGATCCCATAACCGTCCAGCCCGATATGCCCATGGACTTCCACGAAACCGGGATACACATGAAGCCCGCTGGCATCCACGACCCGAACGCCCGCTTCCGTCTCCAGGTCTTCACCGATCGCTTTGATTTTACCGTTCTCCACCAGAATATCGCCCACATAGGCTTCCTCATGGATGGCATCATGGATCGTTCCGTTTTTCACACATAACATAGTCTTACCCTCCTGATCTGTCTGCCGTCGAAACCGTGTATACAGTTCCGGCAATGTTATTCTGATTATACCAGACCTTTCGCCTTGTCCGCAATCTGTCTTTCCGAAATTAAGCCAGCAATCGAGTCATCCTATCCCTCAAAAAATCAACCCCTTCTCACGTATAGTGTATTATAGCCTTGCAGTATGGTAAGCATATAGCGCCACCGCTTCCGCTCCCGTAACACCATAAGTAACTCTTCCCATTCTCGGAGGGCCGTATCCAACATCTCCGGTTCTGCCGTTCTTTCCCCATAGAGAACCTCCTCATAATCGACAATCGAGCGCAGGTCACACCTTCTTTTGGCATTCTGCTGCCCCTGCAGTATTTCCTCCTGTACGGCCCGCTCCCGAAACTCCTGCAGGGTCTCTCCCTCTTCCCGGCACAGCCCCAACATGCCAAGCGCCCGCAGATTAACCGTGATCACCATCCGGAACTTCCCCGTTACGTCCATCCGTCTATAACGCCTTCTGTTCACGGCACGCTGCAGCGCCAGTATCACGCCTCCCGTCACAAAGACCGCCGTCACCGCATATCCGAATACGACCAGAAGCCGGCTGATTCCCTTTCCCGTTCCTGTGGCTGCTTCCTCCTTTGCAGCCGCCAGGTCCTCCCCCATAACCAAAGAGACTTCCGCATCCCCTTCCTTTTCTCGCGCAGCTTCCCCGTAAGAAACCGCTATGTTCCCCTCCCCATCTTCCGTCGCCCAGGGCGTATATCGGATCCTGGCATACCCCGGCGTGGGTTCGAAAGGAATCCATCCCACACCGTCGAAATATACTTCCGGCCAGGCATGGGCCATATCGCCATACACCGACGCCTCGTCTGCCCCTTTCATCGGCACACAGAAGCCCTGCACATACCTGGCCGGCAGCCCCTGCGCTCTCGAAAGCAGCACAAAGACCGTAGCAAAGTGGGTACAATACCCTTCCCTGCCTTCTAACAGGAAATACTCCAGAAAGCTCTCCGCATCCACTATATCTTCCGGCAGCTTCCGCGGCTGCTTTGTATAGGTAAAGGAAGCAAGCTCCCCCTCTATCCGCCGCAGGCTCTCAAGCGGATCTTTTGCCCCTGCCGTCAACTCCTCCACATACTGCCGTGTCTTATCCGAAAGTTTCACATCTTCCGCATAAACCCGGTAAACCTGCTGCCGCCTCTTCGCCTCTGTGCCGGACGGCTCTTCCTTGCCGGACGTCCCCTGATCCTCCATCACATCCGCCTTATCTGCATCTGCCATCGCCGCCCGCAGGAAATGGTCGAAGCTGTCTGCCCCCGCATTGATCTGATAATAACTCACCTCATACGCCGTGCCGTAGCCCCTCTTTTCCCGGAAAAGGAGGTTATCCCCATCCCAGACATGGAAGTCCCGCTCCCGCGGCATCCTGATCTCCCTCGTCTTCAACGGGACAAAAAGACTGGAAGTACGAAAATACCGATATTGGATCTGCAGCGTAGCTGTCGAGATCTGATCTCGCAGTAAGGACGCCCCATACTGTCTTACCGCTTCCTGTATCTGCATTGCGTCCCGGAATCCGCCTGCATCCTCCGTCCCACCCGGCGCTTCATGGCAGGTCTGCCTCCACGCCTGTCCGTCGAAGGTATCATAGATTTTCCCGGTCAGATACACATTGGTCACAAGACTGTCGCTCCCCCGCACCGTCATGACTTCCCGGTTGTTTTCCTGCAGACCATCCTGCAGCGTCCCTTCCTCTGAGAAACCGCTCAGTGCAGTGTCGAAATCGTCGCCGCCGCCCCGCATAAAATTCTGTGTCAACCCGATCAGGGACTCCCCGATCTGAGAACAGGTCTTCTTCACAAACTGCCACTCAAAGGGCTGTTTTGGTGTCGGCATACACAATAGCAAAGCGAAATAAAGCCCTATGAACGGCATGATCCACAGTATATACCGTTTCCGGTCCCCGCTTTTTACTTTATCCCACTCCCGCTGCACCCACTCTGCATAGACGACCACGATATAACAAAGCGCGAAAGCCACGGCAGTATGGGTAACCTCCCATTCCGTCAACAGACTAAACAACAGCCAGGAGATCACCAGATCTGCCGTCAATACCTTGATCACCAGAAACCGTTCCAGAATAAGCTGCAGGCCGTAACAGACAAAAGCCGTAAATAGCACCTGCAGCACCTCATATCCCGCACGCCACTCCTCCTGCCAGCCATCCTGCCCCACAAGCCAGTAAAGCCAGGAGCGAATAAAGAAACCGCTGCGCTCCGCACCCAAAGCCGCCGCCACGGTTCCCAGGAACACCGCCGCAAGAAGCACACATACTGCCCGCCCCTTAGCCGTAAGACGCTGCAGCAAAGCGGCAGCCACAAGCACGGCGACGGCAGTCAGGACATGCATCGCCGTAAGTGCCCCGATCCCCAGAAACCGCCCTGCCCCGGCCAACACGATACCAAGCAGCATACCTGTATTCAGCAGACGGTAACTATCCTGCCTGTCTCCCATCACAACTTCCCCTCCAGTTTAGCTTCTACGGGAATCACTATGATCCGTTTTCTCACACTGCCAAGCCCAAGATACTCGTCCAGGTTTTCATCCGTTACCAGACACAGTACTGCTACCCCGCCGCTTTCGGAGATCTGCTGTGCCATCTCCCAGACGGCATCCGACCACACATGCAGCACAAAAAAGAGGATAAGACTGTCCTGCCATATACCGCCAGCCATGGCCTGTCTTCCCGTCTCCTCTACCGATTCCTCCTTCGCAAAATCAATTGCTGCCGCCTGCCTGTAAAAGGCATCGAAGTCTCTTAGGTCCTGTACGTGACGGCGCACCATGCCCCGCTGTCCATAGCAGACAGCACAGGCCATATTCCGCTCTGCGAAATAGGATGTAAGCGCCAAAAGCACCTCCAGCATTTTATTTTCCAACGGCAGATACTCCCTGTTATCAGCGCTGTAGCGTTTCGTATCGCACAGGATCGCGATCCCCGCCTTCTCCTCCCCGGTCCGGATTCTTACCTTCAGCTCCTGTGCCCTGGCGGTCGCCTTCCAGTGGATCTGCTTTGGCGCATCCCCCGGCATATAATCCCGCACCACCACATCTGGTTCCGTCTGCGCCCGGTACGTCTCCCGCTGCATAAGAGCCTGGATATCCGCAATGCACTGCAGCTCATCGATCCGCACGACCCGCGGCATGACAAGCGCCTTAATCGTCTCAGGCACCCGGTAACTGACCCGGAACAGCCGCAGAAAATCCGTGATCACGATCTCCTTGACCCCGACCTCATACTCTCCCCGGTATCTGCAGACAAGCTTCGTCTCGAACGTATACTTATCCCCCGGCAGAAGCTCATAGGAAATCCCGTCAGGCAGCTTCTCCACAAAAGAAAACGAAGAAAACAGCCGGACACCCACACTCGTGAAAGCAAAATGATCGTCATTCTGCAATACGAAAAAGTAAGGCACCGGCTGCCCGCACACCACATTCCTGCTCTCCAGCCTCTGATAGATCTTGAACCGGAAAAAGACGCACAACAGATAGACTGCCGCCACTACCGGAATAAGCGTTATCCCAAAGAAAAAGCCGTAGCTGACCGCTCCCCCGTAGAAACTGATCGCCACCAAAGAAAGCAGCCATAAAATAAGTAAGATCCATCTTCGCATCTTCATACCGGTATCTTCGCTTTCAAAATAAGACTTTTCAGGATACTCCCCGCATCCTCCTTCCGCAGCCTTGCATCCGTGGAGAGCGCCAGCCGGTGCAAAAGGACCTGCATCGCCACCGCCTTCACATCGTCCGGCTTCACGAAATCCCGGCCAAGCAGCAACGCCTTACTCTGGGAAGCCCGCACCAGGGAAAGCAAGGCCCGCGGACTGGCTCCTAAGACAAATCGTTCCTCCTGCCTGGTCAGATCCACGATATCCTTCATATATCCGAGAAGTGCGCCGCTGACTCCTACTCCGGCTGCTGCCTTCTTCATCTCAAGCACTTCATCTGCCCCGCATACCTCCTGTGCTGTATCCGGCGTCTCTCCCTTTAAGAAAGCCTCCGCCATCCGGATCTCCTGCTCCCGCTCCGGATAACCGATGGAAAGCCGCATCATAAAGCGGTCCATCTGCGCCTCCGGCAACGGATAGGTTCCCAGAAATTCCACCGGATTTTGGGTCGCAATCACCATAAAAGGACATGGCAGTTCATAGACAACCCCGTCCACCGTCACCTGTCCTTCCGCCATGGCCTCCAACAGACTGGCCTGTGTCTTGGGCGCCGTCCTGTTGATCTCGTCCGCCAACAGGATCTGATTCATGACCGGACCGGGCCTGTATTCGAACTCTCCCGTCTTACTGTTATAGATCGACACACCGGACACATCTCCCGGCAGCGTATCCGGCGTAAACTGTATCCGGCCGAAGCTGCATGCTGTCACCCTGGCCAACACTCCGGCCAGCGTCGTTTTTCCCACACCCGGCACGTCCTCCAACAGGACATGTCCACCGGCCAACAGACAGGCAAGCACATCTTCCACCACGTCCTCTTTCCCGATAAAGACACGGTTAATGCTTTCTCTTAACTTTTCTATCGTTCCATAAATACCTTGCTCTGCCATGCTCTTCTCACTTTTCTCCCATCCCTGAAATACCGTAAAGTCAAATACCCCGCAGCAAGCTGCGGAGCATCAAACCGGTAACACAGCCTGGCTGTGTAATATTCAGTTTCCTGCAATATCGAGCGCATGCATATAGGCATCCGATCCGCGGGCGCAGGTTACCGTCACTTTCCTGTCAGCAGTCAATACCTTATATCCCGTCATGCTTCGCACCGTATCCAGCTTAAGCTCCATCTCGCCATACTGAGTCTGCAGATAAAGCATGTTCTCATTCGATCTGGCATTAACGGTCCCGGTGACCGTGGACGTGGAAGAAGTGTCCACCGATGCCGGTTGGACGGTCTCCTTGGATCCCATAATGACCGCCGCATGCATATAGGCATCCGATCCGTGGTAAACAGAAACAATCATGGTCCTACCCGGCATGATAAACATACCGTTTCTGGAATCCGTATTATTGTCAATAACGATCTGCATCTCACCATATGAAGTAGACAGATACAGAAGATCTTCTCTGGTCTTACTGTCCACCGTCCCGGTGACCGTGGACCTTTCTGCAGTCACGACGTTCTCCGGAGACGGGGACTGAGAAGAAACGGCGGTCGATGATACACTGGCCACATTCGCCTGCACACTGTCTGCAATGCTGACCGCATGGAGATAGGCGTCCGTACCGCGCGCACAAGTAATGGAATATGTTTTATTGACGATCAACATGGAACATCCGCTCATATCCGTGACCGGATCCAACTTGATCTGCATTTCTCCCTGTGCCGTATTGACATATAAGATACTGTCATCGGACTTCTCATTGATCGTTCCTGTAACCGTAAGATTCGTAGAAGAATCCAGGGTGACCGACTGCGTCTGTGTTCCGGCCGTGATCGTGACCGCGTGCAGATACCCGTCCGTACCATGATTTACCGAGACGCCGACATTGCGGCCCGGAAGCAGTACCTTACACCCACTGGCATCCGTTCCTTTGTCTATCTTGATCTCCATCATTCCTTCCTGCGTGGAAAGCTTCAGCAGATCGCTCGTCGTTCCGGCCATAACGCTTCCCTGTACCGTTGCATATGCCTCCACCGCCTGTACCTTCATCCGGGCCGGCAGGACAACCAGGATTCCCAGTGCCAGACAAAGCATAAAACGAAGCTTCGTCCTTACATGCTTCTTCATAACGTACCTCCGTAAATATCTTCCACCTGTGCGGTTGGAATATCTTTTGCCAAAAAACAGATTATGTAAACTTATAGTACACCACTCCTGATGAAAAAGCAAGCATTATGTCAACTTATTTCATACATCGCCCTGTTTGGAAGAAAATCGGACGGCTCATCCGCATCACACTGCCTTCGCAGCAATACGGCAATCCTATGATACAATCTTTATGATGCCGAATGCGCATCCCACCGTGCCGCCGGCAAGAAGCAGCCCCTTGGCTTTTCGCTGCAAAGTTGTCCGCTCGGGCAGCCGCTCATATGCTGTATCCGCCGGAACCTGAAACAGCCATTCAATAAATTCCTTGTCTTCTCTGTCTTCCTCCGTTATCATAAAACGTTTCTGAAAAGACACAATATTGGACCCGTCTGGCAAAAGCCTCTTTAGCACCGGCGACATCAGCCATGATTCACATGTATAGCTGTCATATTGATAATCGGGATAATATGTCCGGAAAAATGCCTCTGCCGCCCGAAAGGACTGATCCACCGCCTCCGGCGACAGATCCGCATCCGAAGGTATATGAACCGCAATGACGCTTTTCTCCTCATGCTTATCAAATTCATATTCCAGAGCGCCGATCCGGAAAAGCCCCATGCTGACCTGACGGTAAGTCCACCAGCCCCTGTCAAAGAATATCCGGCCGTTCTTCTGCCCACACTCTTTCAAAAACCTTGTAAAACATTTCATGGTATCTGCATAAACAGTCTCTGCAATCCCCTTTTGCCGATATCGGTCAAATATACGTCTCGCACACTCCAGCTGACAGTACAGCATTTTCATATGATCCTCATCTTCCGTCAGGAATGTGCCAAGCTCCTTATATGCTTCTGCCGCTGTACTCCGCTCCATCATCCGCTCCAGATAAGGCTTGATCTGTTCGAGATCGATCTGGCTGCCAACTGCCCGCAGGCGCTCCATAACTTCCGGCTGCAATCCGATCAACCGGTATAGTGTTTCCCTCTCCATCGTTACATTTATCCTTTCCTGTTGTTACTGCTGCATCCCAGCCTGTTGATTTACCCATTTACATTCTAACACCAATTACAGTTTTGTGCATGCATCCGTTTTTACGATTCCGGTCATCAAACCTTGAAACCTCGCCTTTAAAATGTTAGGATGAAAAAAGGAAAGGAGACCGCAATACTATGAGCTATATCCAACACAGATCAGAAGAATCCCTTGAGGATTACCTTGAAACAATACTCATTCTGGGCAAGCGTCTTTCGGCCGTGCGCTCCATCGACGTGGCAACTGAACTGGGTTTTTCAAAGCCCAGTGTGAGCGTCGCCATGAAAAACCTGAAAAACCGTGGATACATCACTGTTTCACCGGATGGCTTTCTCCATCTGACAAGCGAAGGAAGAAAGATCGCGGAAAGCGTATACGAGCGCCATACTCTGCTGACAGACTGGCTGGTCCACCTTGGCGTTGACCCCAAAGTGGCGGCAGGCGACGCCTGCAAGATGGAACATGACATCACTCCGGAAAGCTATGAAGCTATGAAAAAATGTATCCTGACCATTTTAGGACGTAACTAGTACATAGTACTTCTTATGATATCCCGCCCAGATTCCCTGTGAATATCGAACCGATCTGATAAACCATCAGCGCCACTGCGTAAGCCAGTGCACACTGATAACCGATGGCGAACCATGTCCATCTTGCACTGTTCATCTCCCGCTTGATCGCACCGATCGCCGCAAAACAGGGCGCACACAGAAGATTAAACACAAGGAAGGAATAGCCTGCCGCCATGTTGAAATTTGCTGCGATTTCAGGCCACCCACCCGGATAGAGAATACCCATTGTGCCGACGATATTTTCTTTTGCCACCAGTCCCGTGATGGACGCTACCGTCGCCTGCCAGTTCCCCCATCCAAGCGGGATAAAGATCCATGCGATCACTCTGCCGGCCATCGCAAGAAGCGACTGATCCATCTCCTCTTCAGCAAGCATCCGAAAACCTTCCGCCGTAAATCCGAAGTAGGTCGTAAACCAGATCACAATGGTAGAGAGCAGAATAATCGTGCCTGCTTTCCTGATAAAGGACCATCCCCGTTCCCACATGGCTCGCAGCACATTCCCCGCCGTAGGCATGTGATAAGCCGGAAGTTCCATGACAAAGGGCGCAGGGTCACCGGAAAACATTCTGGTCTTCTTTAACATGATACCGGAGATAATAATGGCCGCCATACCCACAAAGTACGCGCTTGTTGCCACCCACGCGGAGCCGCCAAAGACTGCTCCTGCAATCATGGAAATGAACGGTACCTTTGCCCCGCAGGGAATAAAAGTGGTCGTCATGATCGTCATTCTGCGATCGCGCTCATTCTCGATCGTCCGCGATGCCATGATGCCCGGAACACCGCAGCCCGTACTGATGAGCATCGGTATAAAGGACTTGCCTGACAATCCGAATTTACGAAAGATCCGGTCAAGCACAAAAGCGATACGCGCCATATAGCCGCAGGCCTCAAGGAAGGCAAGCAGCAGGAACAGAACAAGCATCTGCGGTACAAATCCAAGAACCGCTCCCACACCGGCTACGATACCGTCGTTGATCAATCCTGCAAGCCAGTCTGCAGCTCCCACGGCTTCAAGTCCGTTCCCGACAAGAACCGGCACCCCGGGAATCCATACACCGTAAGCAGCCGGATCAGGTTCGTCGCCATATTGGGCAATGCCTGCAGACGCTGCCTCTTCATATTCCTCAACCGCCTTTGCATAGGCAGAAGAACCGATGCCAAACAAATGGAAGCCCTCGCCGAACAGCCCGTCATTTGCCCAATCCGTAGCAGCGGATCCTACCGATACCATCGAAATGTAATAGACCAGAAACATAATGACTGCAAAGACCGGAAGCCCCAGAAAACGGTTTGTAACGATCCTGTCAATCTTATCGGAATTTGTCATTTTTCCTGAGGATTTTTTCTTCAAACACCCTTTGATGATACTTCCGATATAAAAATACCGTTCGTTGGTGATGATGGATTCCGCATCATCGTCCATTTCCTCCTCGGCTGCCCTGATATCTGTTTCAATATGGGAACGAACAGACTCACTCAGACCCAGCTGCTCCGAAATCTTATCGTCCCGCTCAAACAGTTTGATGGCATACCAACGCTGCTGTCCCTCCGGAAGTCCATGTATCGCAGCTTCCTCGATATGGGCGAGCGCATGTTCCACCGTTCCCGAAAATGTATGCATTGGAATCGTTATGCCGTTCTTTGCCGCGTCGATCGCCGACTCTGCGGCTTCCATGATGCCGTTTCCTTTCAGGGCGGAAATTTCAACCACCTTACATCCTAATGCCCGTGACAGTTCTGCCGTGTTGATCCTGTCGCCGTTCTTCTCCACCACATCCATCATATTGACAGCGACAACTACGGGAATGCCAAGTTCGATGAGCTGAGTGGTCAGGTACAGGTTTCTCTCCAGATTCGTGCCGTCAACGATATTCAAAATCGCATTTGGTCTCTCACTGATCAGGTAATTTCGTGCTACCACTTCCTCCAATGTATAAGGGGAAAGGGAATAAATACCCGGAAGATCAGTGATCGTCACGCCTTCATGTCGCTTTAACTTTCCTTCCTTCTTCTCTACCGTAACCCCCGGCCAATTCCCAACAAACTGGTTGGAACCGGTCAGCGCATTAAACAGTGTTGTCTTTCCGCAATTCGGGTTACCTGCAAGTGCAATTCGTATATTCATAATTTCTCCGCTCCTTCTATTAGTTATCACTAACTCGCATTCTGAAAAGAAAGGGGATCATCCCCTGTTTATACTACCTCGATCATTTCCGCATCCGCTTTTCTGATAGAAAGTTCATAGCCCCGGACAGTCAATTCAATGGGATCTCCCAAAGGCGCCACCTTGCGGATCTGCACATCCGTTCCCTTCGTCAGTCCCATATCCATGATCCGGCGTTTAACCGCCCCTTCGCCATGGATCTTCACCACCCGTACGATATCGCCTACTTTCGATTCTTTCAATGTTTTCATTGCTTTCCTCCTCTTCACACTATGATAATCTTCTCCGCCATCTCTTTGCTGAGCGCAATACGGGCGCCTTTAACATTCACAATGACATTACCCCCGATGGCGCTTATTACCGTGACCACTCCTCCCACCACAAAACCAAGGTTTTCCAGATGTGTCTTTACTTCCTGTCTGCCCCCGATCTTTCTGATGCTGTTTTCCACTCCTGCTTCTGCCAGTATAAGCGGCATTATACATTCCTCCCTTCTCCTGTCTGTCACTCTCATTGAAATGCATATTAGTTATGACTAACCCATGTGCCAGGTAAATGGTTAGCTGCAACTAACCATTTACTATACTATAACACCCGGCAAATTTTGTCAATACATTTTTATGATCATCTGCAGTTTCCGCACTGCAAAGGAAGTTCCTTCACAATATTCGAAAGATTTCGCCAAGCACAGCTCGCAGGCTCTTCCAAAAACTGACCGAACGTCCGTCGCTGACAGTAAGCAGCGCTCCATCCATATTTTCACATGTTATCTTATAACGGTTGGCACTGGAAAGATTCGTAAACGTAACAGAACCGGTCCCTCCCCCTATATCAGCTATCTGTATAAAATTGTCTTTATAGATCGTGTTCCAAAGCATGATCGTTCCGCTTCCCTGCCACCCCTCCTCCTGCAGAACCCTTACCTGGATCTGCGTATTATTTGTATAGAAAACAAACTGTTCGATCTGTTCTGCGGTCGTGTCAACCGCACCTGCCACAAGATTATATGTTCCCTGCTCCACTTCACGGACATCAGGATGTGCCTGCCGGTACATATCCTGAATCGTCAGATAACCGACTGCAAGCATGACAGACAGCGTTAGAACGACCAGGACTGTAAATTCCGCCATACGGATTCGATGCCGTCTGATCCTTTTTGCATAATCCGCCAGTCCGGGCTCCTGCACTTCTACCTGCATCTGCATACCATCTGTAATATCACTTTGCATTCTGGACAGTTTAGCGTGACACCCCGGGCAATTTGCCAGATGCTCTTCCACAACGTTCCTGCTGTCCATGGAGCAGCTGCCATCCAGATACAGCGGCAGCAGATCCTCTGCCATCTCACAACTGATCTTCATTTTGTCATTACACTCCTCTCTCAATCTATTTCAAATTTTTACTCCATCAGCTCGATCAATTTATTTTTGGCACGGTAAAATGTAACTTTTGCCCAGGATTCCGTTTTGCCGTAAATGGCGGAGATCTCCTTAAACTTGAGTTCTCCCAGGACGCGCAGCATAAACACTTCCTTGTATGGATCCTCAAGCTCATGGATGTGCCTGTAAATGCTCAGCGCCTGCTCTTTCTCCACCAGCCGCTCCAGAATCCCTGCGTCTGTCCCGGCAGACTCTGCCGGTTCCCAGGAAACAATCCGCTTTGTACGTTTCTTTTCCTTATAGAAAGCGTTCTTCGCGATCTGGCACAGCCAGGTTTCCGGTCTGCATTCCCCTCTGAACCGGTCAATATGCAGATATGCCCGATAGAAAGTCTCCGCGGTCAGTTCCTCCGCCAATGCCACATCCCCGCACAAGGAAAGCAGAAAGCGATACACCACGCCCTGATAAGCCTGAACTATTTTTTCAAATTCATTCGTTGCGATCACCTGCCTTCTGTATAGTAGAGCGCTCAGAACAGAAAAAGATACAAAAAAAGAAAAATTTTAAATAAAAACCAAAAAAAGGACAATGCCCTCCTTCGAGTCATTGTCCTTCCTCATCCCTTTTACCAGGGCAGCAGCGGATTCTCTATCTTCTTATCCCGCAGCATCAGATTCTTCACGGCCTCGTCCGCCAACTGTCCCTCGAACAGCACCGCATTGACCTGTTCGATGATCGGCAGCTGCACATCATACTTCTTCGCCAGTCCCATGGCCGCCTTGGCGGAGTACACACCCTCCACCACCATCTTCACCTCATCCATGGCCTGTTTCATCGTGTATCCCTGTCCGATCAGGATACCGGCCCGCCTGTTGCGGGAATGCATGGATGCACAAGTGACGATCAGGTCTCCGATCCCCGTCAGGCCGCAGAACGTCTCGAATTTGCCGCCCATGGCCACGCCCAGTCTGGCGATCTCGGTAATCCCCCGGGTGATCAGCGCCGCCTTCGTGTTATCCCCATAACCCAGGCCGTCAGCAATACCAGCCGCCAGAGCCACCACATTCTTTAACGCCGCGCCCAGTTCGATGCCAAGCACATCCGGACTGATATAGACGCGGAACACCTCGTTCATGAAAATATTCTGCAGATATTCCGCCGTCTCCTTATCCTTCGCTCCGACTACGATCGTGGTGGGAATGCCACGCCCCACCTCCTCCGCATGGGAAGGCCCGGAAAGCACCGCCACATTGGCCTGCGGAATCTCCTCCTCTATGATCTGGGAAAGAGTGAGCAGTGTTTTCTCTTCGATCCCCTTCGCCACATTGACGATCATCTGTCCCTCTCTGACAAACGGCGCCATGCTGTGGGAAGTGCTTCTCGTGTAAGGAGACGGCACCGCCAACACCAACACCTCCGCTCCTTTTACCGCCTGCTCCAGGTCCGTCGTAAAGACCATATCTTCCGGCAGCTTCACGCCCGGCAGTTTGTCCTTATGTTCGCGCTCCTTCTGCAGCATCCTGATCTCCGCTTCTATGACAGACCACACCGTCACATGATGCCCGTTCTTATGCAGTAGCACCGCCAGGGCAATCCCCCAGCTTCCCGCGCCTATGATACTGATATCAGCCATCTTACTCTCCTCCGTCCTGACGCCATACCCGCGCCTTACATCTCTTCCTTCACTTCCGCCGCTTTGCACAATGTTTCTCTGCCTTTGCAGCTTCTCACGGCCTATACAGCCTTCTATGCAGCTTTCCGTACCAGGCCGTTACGGTTCTTTTCCACAACCTGCCTGCTGCCACGTCCGCAGCATCAGTCAGCCTTATTCTTATGAGTCAGATAGGTCTTGCGCTCTGTTTTGCCAAGCAGCCGTTTAATATTGTCTTTATGCTTATAGTAGGCCATGACCGTCAGGAACGCGGCCACCACATACATCTCGTTAAGCGCCGCCTGGGACATGCCGAAGATCCCCATCTGCCCCAAAACCACCATCTCGATCATAAATCCCGCATAGACGAGCAGCGACCCCAGCGACACATAATGGGTCGTAAAAAAGGTGCCGAAGAACAGGATCACCCCCATCGGGATCAGATAAGGATGAAAAGAAAGGATCATGCCTGCCGTCGCCGCAATCCCCTTACCCCCTTTGAAGTGCAGATAAAAGGGGAAATTATGTCCCAGAATCGCACCCGCAGCCGCATAGATCTTCAGAAGATAGATCTCGTCAGGATGGGACTGCCGGAAGATCATATTCGTCAGCACAATGGCCAGGATACACTTCATGATATCCCCGAACAGGACGATCAGCCCCGCCTTCGTGCCCAGCGTCCGCAGCGTATTCGTCGTGCCCGCGTTCCCGCTGCCGTAATTCCTGATGTCGATCCCATGCAGCTTTCCGTAAATATAAGCCGTCTGAAACAATCCAAATACATACCCGATCACCAAACATATAATTCGTTCCACTTTTACTTGCTTTCCTTTCTCTCGCGAATGATAAACTTAAGCGGCGTTCCCTGGAAGCCGAATGTCTCCCGGATCTGGTTTTCCAGATATCTTGTGTAGGAGAAATGCATCAGCTCCTTATCGTTTACAAAAATGACAAAGGTAGGCGGTTTGACCGCAACCTGCGTGATGTAATACAGGCGCAGCCTTTTGCCCTTATCGGAAGGCGGCTGCTGCAGAGCCACGGCCTCGGCCATAATCTCATTGAGCACCCCCGTCGCCACCCGCATGGAGTGATTCTCGCTGACCGCATCGATCAGCTCAAACAGCCTGCCCAGCCGCTGCCCGGTGACTGCCGAGATAAAGATCAGCTCCGCGTAGGTCATAAAGGACAGCACCTGCCGCACTTTCTGGGTAAATTCGTTCACCGTCTTATTATCCTTCTCGATGGCATCCCACTTGTTGACTGCTATGATGACCGCCTTGCCGCGGTCATGGGCTATGCCTGCGATCTTGGCGTCCTGTTCCGTCACGCCCTCCGTGGCGTCGATCACCAGCACCACGATATCGGCCCGCTCCACGGCCGCCACCGTGCGGATGATCATATAGCGCTCCAATTCTTCCTTGATCTTATTCTTCCTGCGAAGCCCCGCCGTGTCGATAAAGACATATTCCTTCCTGTTATGGGTGATCTCCGTATCGATGGCATCCCTGGTGGTCCCCGCCACATCGGACACGATCACCCGGTTCTCTCCGATCAGTTTGTTGATGATCGACGATTTGCCCACATTCGGCTTGCCGACGATAGCCACCTTCGTGCGGTCATCCTCTTCCTGTGCAGCCGCCTCCTTATCAAAATAAGACGTCACCTCGTCAAGCAGTTCGCCGAAGCCCAGCTTATTGACGGAAGAGATGGAATAAGGCTCCCCGATGCCCAGGTTATAGAACTCATAGACATCCGCCATATACTTCTTGAAATCATCCACCTTATTGACCGCCAGGATCACCGGCTTGCGCGAACGGCGCAGCATATCCGCCACCTTAGAATCCGCATCCACAAGCCCCTGCTTCACATCCACCAGAAAAATGATCACATCTGCCGTATCGATGGCGATCTGCGCCTGCTCCCGCATCTGGGAAAGTATGATATCCTTACTCTCCGGCTCGATACCACCCGTATCGATCAGTGTAAAATTCATGTCCAGCCAGGAAACATCCGCGTAGATCCGGTCTCTCGTGATCCCCGGCGTATCCTTGACAATGGATATATTCTCACCCGCCAGCGCGTTGAACAGCGTGGATTTCCCCACATTGGGCCTTCCCACGATGGCCACGATCGGCTTGGTCTTCTTACTCATATAACACGCTCCATTTCCCGTCACATCTGATTACCCTGCCGCCCATTCTTTCAACGGCCAAGCACCGCATGTACAAAGTCATGCCCGCTTGATTTTACAATATCTACCTTAACTTGTAAAGCCTTTTCCACATCGCGCACCGTAATGTCGTCCAGAAAGTAATCCTCACCGCTGCGCAGTACATTCTGCGGCAGCAGGATCCGTTCTCCAAGCGTCCTGCCCTGCAGCTGCCGGATGATATCCTGTCCCGTCAGCAGACCGGACACCGTGATCCTCTCCCCGAAGAACTCATTGGTGATGGCATACACATGAATCTGCAGTGCCGGAAAGCGCGCTTCCAGTTTACAGGCCATATCCTTCAGAAAAGGATAAGCCAGCTTTCCCGTCACCACCGACAACTCACCGCCGCAGCCTTTGTCATACGTTCCATACGCTCCCTCCGGATCCTGCTCCTCCAGCGCTTCCATGGCCTCCTCAAACTCTGTCAGCAAAAGCCGCAGCATCCCCACGCCGTTCTCCAGCTGCAGGTACCCGTCGTACCGCGCCTCCTCCGGCAAAGGCTCCTCTGCCAACACATACCACTCGTCTGAGGCATGTACGAAATGCAGACCGTACTCCGGATACAGCTTCTCCTGCCATCTGTGGATGCACCGCAGCACCTCCCGTGCATCCTCCTTCGTAAAGGGCTCAAGCGGGTACAATCCGTCCCGGTACTTCGACAAGCCCACCGGCACCACCGACACACTCTCCAGATGAGGCAGGTACGCCGTCAGATCCGCGATGCTACGCTCCAGTTCCGCCCCGTCGTTGATCCCCTTACACAGAACGATCTGCCCGTTCATGGTGATCCCCGCCTCATATAACTTGCGCACCTGCAGGAGCGCCCGTCCCGCAAACCGGTTATGTAACATCATACACCGAAGTTCCGGATTGGTGGTCTGAAAGGAGATATTGATCGGTGACAGATGATAGCGGATGATCCGTTCCACATCCTCGTCCGACATATTCGTCAGCGTCACATAGTTGCCCTGCAAAAAAGAAAGCCTCGAATCGTCGTCCTTAAAATACAGCGTCTCCCGCATTCCCTTCGGCATCTGGTCGATAAAGCAGAAGATGCATTTATTATGGCAGGAACGGTAATCGTCCATCAGGCCGTTCTCAAACTCGATCCCCAGATCCTCATCGTACTCCTTGTCGATCTCCAGAAGCCACTCCTCACCGTCAGCCCGGCGGATCAGCGCCTCGATATACTCATCCTGCACCAGATACTGATAGTCAAAAATATCCGTGATCTCCTGCCCGTTGATCGCAAGCAGTTCATCCCCCGGCTCCACCCCCAGTTCTTCCGCGATGGAACCCTCTATGATCCTGCAGATCACATGCTTTGTTTTTTTCATATTGCCTCCCATGCCTTTCAACCCTTTTACCTCTCTTATTTTACTAGGGAACCGCTGATTAATTAGTTTTATTTTCAGCATTATCCCGTTTTGTCAG
>CANOCU010000056.1 GCA_947564645.1 uncultured Lachnospiraceae bacterium | reverse complement strand
TTTAAGAGAAGCTGATGCCACTCATACAGATGGATCAGGACGTCCCGGAGATTCTTGTCGCGCTTCCAGTGTGCCTCTTTCTTCTTCTCATCCGCTGAGAAATCAAATTCGGTTGCAAGTTCCTTCTCTGTCAATCCGGCAATGAGGGTGTTCAGTTTCTGAAAATTTTCGGCTGCCGCGGTCATTAAGTCTGTTTTTGAAGTCGGTCTGCTCATAAGGCTTGTACCTCCGTCTTTCTGATGTGTTTTGTATTTTCAATGCCTGCAATGTCAATTGCTTTATAGAAAGGATAGCATAGATATCATGACATCTTATGTCAGGGTTTATCTGAAAAATTCGTTATTTCTATGGCAGATAAATAGATCTTTCGCAATTTATTATGGTATGCTACAATTTATTGCAGGAAGAAATTTGATTAACCCCGATAAGGATTGAGATCTATCATGAATAAGAAAGTATTACGAGTTCTGGAGTACAACAAAATAAGGGAACGGCTGACCGACAAAGCCACCTCGGAGCAGGGGCGGAAGCTGACGGCGGCTTTGGAGCCTATGACGGATTTAGATGAGATCAGCAGGGCGCAGACGGAGACGGCGGACGCTCTGGGGTATCTGTTTCGCAAGGGTTCCACATCCTTTGGCGGCAACAAGGATCTGGGGATGTGCATCCGGTCGCTGGAGGTGGGCAGTGTGCTGTCCATCGCCGAACTATTGCGGATCGCGGCTTTTCTGGAAAATGTCAACCGCATCAAGAGTTATGGACGAAAGGAGCGGGAAGATGCGCCCGCCGACTCTCTGGATGTGTATTTCGAGAGTCTGGAACCGCTGACGCCGCTCTCTAATGAGATCAGACGGTGCATTCTGTCGGAGGAAGAGATTGCCGATGACGCCAGCCCGGCGTTAAAAAAGATCCGCCGCAGCATGACGGTCACAAACGACCGCATCCATTCCCAGCTGGCTTCCATGATCAACGGTTCCTGCCGTACCTATCTGCAGGACGCGGTGGTGACGATGCGCAATAACCGCTATTGTATTCCGGTCAAGTCCGAATACAAGGGACAGGTACAGGGCATGGTGCATGACCAGTCGTCTACCGGTTCCACCTTTTTCATCGAGCCGGCGGCTGTCGTGAATCTGAACAATGAGCTGCGGGAACTGGAGATCGAGGAACAGAAGGAGATCGCGGTCATCCTGGCTGACTTAAGCGCGCAGGCGGGGGCTTATACGGAACTTCTGACTGCGGATCAGAAGGCGATGACGACCCTTGACTTTATTTTTGCCAAGGCGGCTCTGGCGCTGGAGCAGAATGCCACCATGCCGCTTTTCAATACGGAGCATCGGATTCGCATCAGACAGGGACGGCACCCCCTTTTGGATAAGAAGAAGGTAGTGCCTGTCGATATTCAGCTGGGCATCGATTTCGACCTGCTTATCATCACCGGGCCAAACACCGGCGGTAAGACGGTTTCTCTGAAAACGGTGGGGCTTTTGACGCTGATGGGACAGGCCGGGCTGCATATTCCGGCTCTGGATCGTTCGGAGCTGTCGATCTTTGAGGAAGTTTACGCGGATATCGGCGATGAGCAGAGTATCGAGCAGAGCCTCAGTACTTTTTCTTCCCATATGACGAATATCGTGTCGATCCTGCAGCAGGCGGACGGCGATTCGCTGTGCCTGTTCGATGAGTTGGGAGCGGGCACGGACCCTACCGAGGGTGCGGCGTTAGCCATCTCGGTGCTGGATCATCTGCATGGCCGGGGGATCCGCACGATGGCCACTACCCATTATAGCGAGTTAAAGGTTTATGCGCTCTCCACGCCTTTCGTGGAGAATGCCTGCTGTGAGTTCAGCGTTGAAACGCTGCGGCCGACCTATCGTCTGCTGATCGGGATTCCCGGGAAGAGTAACGCTTTCGCGATCTCTTCCAAGCTGGGACTGCCGGATCACATCATCGAGGATGCGAAGCGGCATATCACGGAGGATAAGGAGAGCTTCGAGGATCTGTTGGCCAATCTGGAGAACAGCCGTGTGACCATTGAGAAGGAGCGGTTGGAGATCGAAGGCTATAAAGAAGAGGTCAAGGCGCTGAAGCAGAAGCTGGAAACCAAGCAGGAGAAGATCGACCAGGCGAAAGAGAAAATACTGCGGCAGGCCAACGAGGAGGCCCGTGAGATCCTGCAAAGCGCGAAGGAAGTGGCGGACGAGACGATCCGCACGTTCCAGAAGGCGGAGGCCGGCGTTTCCATCAGGGAATTGGAGAAGTCCCGCCAGAAGGTGCGCGATAAGATTTCCGAGAAAAATACAAAACTGGCGATCAAGAACGACAAACCGACCCATAAAGTGCTGAAACCGAACCAGATCAAGCCCGGCGACAGCGTCAAAGTCGTGTCCATGGGACTGAAAGGAACAGTCAGTTCCCTGCCGGATAAGAACGGCAACCTTTTTGTACAGTGCGGTATCATCCGCTCCAAGGTGTCCCTGAACGATCTGGTGTTGATCGAGGAAGAGACGATCAGTACCGGGAAGATGCAGCGGTCTTCTTCCGGGAAACTGAAAATGTCCAAGTCGTACTCTGTTTCCACTGAGATCAATCTGCTCGGCAGGACGGTGGACGAGGCGCTTTCCGAACTGGACAAATATCTGGACGACGCTTATCTGGCCCATCTGCCAAGTGTCCGTGTGGTTCACGGCAAGGGGACCGGCGCCCTGCGTAGTGCGGTGCACAATTACCTGCGAAAAAACCGGGTGGTGAAGAACTATCGTCTCGGAGAATTTGGGGAAGGCGACGCGGGCGTTACGATCGTTACGTTTAAGGAATAACAGGACCGTTACGATTAAGAAGCAATAACAGTATCAATATAGTAAACGAAATTTCTAATGTCGTTAACGATAGAAAACAGTAACAGGAGTTATAAAGATATGGTAAACAGACAGAAAATTTTGATCGTAGATGATGACAATAATATTGCAGAGTTGATCGCTCTTTATCTGACAAAGGAGTGCTTCGAGACGATGATCGTCAATGACGGGGAGTCGGCGCTCTCGGCGGTGGACAGCTTCGGGCCGAACCTGATGCTGTTAGACCTGATGCTGCCGGGGATCGACGGCTATCAGGTGTGCCGTGAGGTGCGCTCCAAATCCACGCTGCCGATCATTATGCTCTCGGCTAAGGGGGAAGTCTTCGACAAGGTGCTAGGGTTGGAGCTGGGTGCGGACGACTACATGGAGAAGCCTTTTGACTCCAAGGAACTGGTAGCGCGGGTAAAGGCGGTGCTGCGCCGTTACAAGCCGGTGGCCGCGGAACCGAAAGCTTCCGATGTCAAGAGTGTGGAATATCCGGATCTGATCGTCAACCAGACCAATTATTCCGTTATCTATATGGGAAAGACGATCGAGATGCCGCCCAAGGAACTGGAACTGCTCTATTTCCTGGCATCCTCACCGAATCATGTCTTCACAAGAGAGCAGCTCTTAGACCAGATCTGGGGGTATGAGTATATTGGGGATACCCGGACCGTGGATGTGCACATCAAGCGTCTGCGGGAGAAGATCAATGACCATGAGCGGTGGCGGATCGCTACGATTTGGGGGATCGGGTATAAGTTTGAGTCGAGATAACATTGTCCGATAAGAGATACAAACAGGAAAGCCGTTAAAACATAGGTTTATTATGTTTTGCGGCTTTGCTTTTTAACCTGAAAATCATTGACACCAAAGCAGAAATAAGGGTATGATAAATATGTACTAAATCGAAATAGCTAATATTACGAGACAAACTAAGGGGGTGCTTCAATGTTATTGCAGGTGAGAACAGAAAACGGCGTAGTGGAAGGGTTGGAGGCGGCCGATCCCAGGATTGCTTCTTTCAAGGGGATTCCCTTTGCCGCGCCGCCGGTAGGGGATGGGCGCTGGCGGGCGCCTCAGCCGGCCGAAGACTGGGAAGGGGTTTTACAGGCTCATCGTTTTGCACCGATCTCGATGCAGAACCCGCCGGGGGCAGATCCGAAAGATCTGTATACCAGAGAATGGAACGTGAATCCGAAGATTGCCATGTCGGAGGATTGCCTGTATCTGAACGTGTGGACGCCGGCGGTTGGTGCAGAGGATAATCTGCCCGTCTATGTCTGGTTTTTTGGCGGCGGTTTCCAGTGCGGAAATACGGCGGAGATGGAATTTGACGGGGAGAGACTGGCACGCAGAGGAATTGTTGTGGTGACAGTGAACTACAGGTTGAATGTATTCGGCTTTCTGGCACATCCGCTGCTTACCGCAGAACAGCCGGAGACGCCGACGAATTTCGGACATCTGGATCAGCAGGCGGGAATCAAATGGGTGAAACGCAACATCCGGTCATTTGGCGGCAATCCGGATCAGATCACGATCGGCGGCCAGTCTGCCGGAGGCGGAAGCGTGATGATGCATCTGACTTCGCCGCAAAGCGAGGGGTTATTCCAGGGAGCGATTGTGGACAGCGGCGCACTGCATTATCCGTGTCCTGATCTTGGGGTGCGTATGGTGCGCACAATGGAGACCGCAGAAAGCCAGGGAGAAGCGTTCTTTGCCTTTGCCGGGATCGGCTCTTTAGAGGAAGGCAGGAAGATGGATGCGGCGACGCTGCTTAAGAAGTATAATGCCTTTCACGGCCTTTTTACATCAGTCATAGACGGCAGGTTCGGAGTTGGAGATCCGGTGATGCAGGTAAGTCGTAATCAGTGTATGCAGGTACCGGTTCTTTCCGGCAATACGACCAAGGAATTTCGGTTTGCATTTCCCGAGGAAGACACGGAAGATTATATCCGGAAGGCGGCAGGCAGCCTTGCACAGGATTATATGGAAAGCTGCAGGAATAAGATGAAGGAAAGCGCCATGCAGGTACGCTCCCTGGCAGATGCATCGGATATGCCGGTGATAGAGTACAGCGTGCGGCTTATGTTTGAAGGCAGTCAAAAGAGCGGGAACGTACAGAACCATTATTATTATGTATTTGATCCGGATATTCCGGGACAGGATCATCCCGGCACGTTTCACTCCAGCGATCTGTGGTTCTGGTTTGAGACGCTTGCCAAGTGTTGGAGGCCTTTTTGCGGAAGGCATTATGACCTGTCGAGGATGATGTGTAATTATTGGGCGAATTTTATCAGGAACGGTAATCCGAACGGACAGGACGCGGATGGTACGCCGATGCCGGAATGGAAGGTTTATACGAAGGAAGAGCCGGCCTGTATGGTAATGACACAAAGCGGCCCTGTGCCGAGGATCTTTCCGGCTTCCGCGCCCATGCGCATTCTGTTGGATGCGGTAGGCGCATCCGAATGAAACGGATCTGCAGTCAGTGCTTTGTGTGCAAGCGCCCATGCGTAGCCTGCAAATTATCTTATGGCTGAACTGTAGAAGGGTATTGACATTTCAAGGAGAATCATTTATCATGAACTAAAAGGATTTAGCAAAAGCTAAGGTATTACGAATGAGAAGGAAAATGAGTGGGTTGGTTTCGCTGGGACTGGCATTTGTAATGACGGCATCGATGCTTGCTGGCTGCGGCTCCAAGCCGGCTGCAGATCCGGGTGCAGGCCAGGAGGAGAGCAGTGCGCAGGCATCCGACCAGGCGGCTGAAGATTCCGGCGCGGCACAAGATGTAAAGACGGATGATGATGCTGCTGCGGCGGAACCGATCACAATCCAGTTCTGGAACAGTTGGACGGGTGCTGACGGAGAACTGCTGACGGAGCTGGTCGACGAGTTTAATGAGACCAATGACAGCGGTATTACAATCGAGATGGATATCATGCCGTCCAATGACATGAGTCAGAAACTGGCAACTTCCGTGGGAGCAGGCACGGCGGCTCCGCTGCTTCTGTACAACACGGCGATCAAGTTCTCTTATGGTAAAGAGGGCGAGCTGATGAACATCGACGGGATCTTTGACAGAACGAATCTGAAGAAGGAAGATTTCGACGCGGAAGTTCTGAAACTGGGTGAGTTTGACGGTACGGATTACTTTATTCCGATGCAGGCAAGTACTTATTACTTCTTCTGGAACAAGGATCTGTTCGAGCAGGCGGGCCTGGACCCGGAGACACCGCCCGCAACATGGGATGAATATGAGGAGATGGCTGCGAAGCTGACGGATCCTGACAGGAACATACCGGGCTATGGCCGGACTGTCCTTCGGTTCGGTTCATGCCAGGATGACGGTCCTTGGAAATACGGATGTATTCTCATCTCTGGGTATCTTCAGCGGCGGTTTCGATTATAAGACGACCGGCGCCCGTGGAGAAGGGAATCTGGGGGTCTATGATTATTCGGAGATCTTCCGTTCACCGGAAACCTTCAAGAAACATCTGAAGCTGTTGTTTGTGGGAATGGGTTCCTTTGAAACCGATATGATCGAAGGCTGCAGGGAGAGACTGGAAGAGCTGCAACAGGCCGGTATTGAGTTCGAGCATCATTTGTATGAGGGTTACCATGAGTGGAATGTGTGGAGAAAATGCGCCTATGATATGGCACAAAAGCTGTTTCGGTGGTAAAATAAGGCAAATTCATAACGCAGCGCCGCTCTGCAGGCGGCAGATGGAGAAGAACATTGAAGAAAAATGAATTGCCACAGATCAAAGAAATTGCCGATGCACTGAACCTTTCGCCGACCACGGTTTCCTTTGTATTAAACGGTCATGGGGACAAGATGCGCATCGCAAAGAAAACACAGGAAAGAGTCCGCCAGGAGGCGCAGAAACGTAATTACAGGCCAAATATCTATGCCAGGCGTCTGCGCACGAGAGCGGGCGGACTTCCGGACTATGTGATTGCGTGCTTCTGGAATGTCAATTTGTATGTGGATGAGATCATCGGGTCGCTGATCCGCAGCGTCCATGGATTCGAAGAGACAAACGACATTGATCTCGAACTGATCATCCAGCCTTATACAGGAGGCCGGCTGTCCGAGTTTAAGGAGAGGATCTCTGCAGACCGGTACAGCGGCATTATCTTTATGGGCCTGCAGGAAGAGGACATGGCGTTTCTGGAAGAGCAGAAGTTTAAGATCCCGATCGTGGTAAACAACAGGCATATGGAGCACTATCCCTGCATGATGAACGATGATTTCCAGAGCGGGATCAGGGTCGCGAAGCATTTCCATGACAAAGGGATCCTGAAAGTGGGTGTTCTGTTACATGACTCCGGCAGCTATGCGGCATCCAGGAGAATGGAAGGATTTATGAGCGCTGTCGGACAATACGGCATGACGGTTCGGGATGAATGGGTCGTAGAATGCCATCTGAAGGGGACGGAAGGCGGTTATACCAACGCCATGCGGGCGCTTGACAGGGCGGACAGGCCGGAAGGCGTATTCTGCATGTATGGCACGGGAGCGGCGGGTGTTCTGAGGGCCTGCGAGGAATTGGGAATCCGGGTGCCGCAGGATATGGAGTTGGTAGCATACGGAGATGTGAGCGGTCTGAAATATACGAGGCCGTCCGTGTCTGTGATTCATGTGCCTGTTTTCCGGCATACGGAAGCAACACTAAAGTTACTGATACACGTGATAGAATGTATGGAAGTGCCGGCGGACAGTGCGCAGGAAGCATGGCAGGAAGTGCTGTGCGAGCCTGAGTTCCTGTACCGGGAGAGCAGTCCGGCGCCGGCGGAATGAGAGGAAGTTTGGAAATATGGGATTATTATATAAAACACTGGAAGCCTGCCAGAGATCGATGTATCTTTACTTTCCACCGATTCCCAAACACTCGCCCTATAAGCGGTGCAGTGTGACGGTGCTGTTAGACCGGGTGGATAGGGAGGCAGTGGAGCGTATTCTGGAAGAAAGCGGTTTAGAAGAGATGGCACGTGAGCGGCAGCTGATCCTGGCGTTTCCAGATCCGGGCCCCGGGGGCTGGGATTATGAGCGTGATCCGGAAGTGATCGGACAGCTGCAGGGAGCCATGACGACTGAGCGGGAGATTGAACCGGTTCAGACTTATTTCGGGATTCCCACACCGGAATCCATGCTGTCCTCCTGGCATCTGATGAATGATACACGGTATCTGATCGGTATCGGGGAGAAGGGTGCAGCCATGGCGCTTACGATGGCGGCCTGCTGTCCGGCGAATGTGGCGGCGGTCATGACGATGGGAGGTTCCCTGCCGGAAGCGGCTCTTAAGAAAGCAGTCTACTCACCGGTTCCGGTCTGGCTGTGCGGTGCTGATGCGCAGACGGTGTCCTATTTTATCAGCGCAGGCGGAGCCAGAAAGGTAAGTGAGAAGCGGTGGGCATGTCCTGTACAGCCTCTGCAGTGTGTAGAACTGCATCCGGAGGCAGAGCTTACGTCCGCGTTTCTGAACAGGGTCTGGGATGAGTTCTTCAGGAAAGTCCGCCGGACGAACACCGGCCGCTGCGGCAATGTGGTACATCGAACGGATATCGGGGAATATGGGGGAGAATATTTTATAGAGAACACGCAGCTTGGAGATCAGGAGAATATGCCGCATACCTGGCTGACCTTTGTGCCGCAGTGCGTCCGGGATCTGCCGGAGGGGGAGAAGGCGCCCCTTATGATCTTCTACCATGGAGGTTCCGATAACCCGACGGAGGCGGCAGAGATGGCCAGATTTCATGAGATCGGGGAGAAAGAAGGGTTTATCACGGTCTATCCCTGGGGCTCTAACCGCTGCAGTTGGAATATTTTTATGAACGAGGACGAGCCGGATGACGTTGCCTTCTCGGAGGCTTTGATCCGCTATATGATCGCACAGTATCCGGTGGATCCTTCCAGGGTCTATCTGTCGGGATTTTCCAACGGTTCCTCCCAGGCCATGGTGACTGCCATGGTGCATCCGGAGCTGATAGCGGCGATTTGCCCTATTGACGGCAACTGGCCTGGGGAGCGGATCGGCCCTTCGGAGGTGGACTATGAGCAGATCCGGCCTATGGCACTGGCAAGACAGATCCGGAAGACGCGGAGGTCCCACGGATTTCACTTCTATCTTTTCTTCCGGGATATACAGGGCGCCTTCCTCACCGAGATTCTTACCGTCTTGCAGATAGTAATTTCCCACCAGACGATCTCCCAGATCGCCAAACAGGAAGTTGGCGGAGCAGTCCATACCCAGAGGCTCGAAGAGCAGTTCTTTGATCACCAGTCCTGCAGGCTTATCTTCCAGTACTTCCAGCATACCGGCGGCCAGTTCGCTGGCAAATCCGTAGAGGAAACGGGAACCGGGTTCAAAGGCAAGGGGTACCGCAGCCATGGCGCGGATCTGTTCCCGAAGCGTGTAGGAACCCTTTTCCCGCAAAGGCTTCATGGCTTCATACATAGCGATGGAAGTAGGGTGCCAGGCATGTACGTCGCCAAGGAACATATCGTAGGGCAGCCCACAGGTCATATTCATGATGTGCTTGATGGTGATGGGGTGATCGGTGGGAACGATGTCCACGTTTCCATCCGGTCGATGCACCACTTTAGCAGAGTGACGGTATTCCGGGAAATATTCGTACAGAGGATCCGTCATCAGAAAGCGTCCCCGCTCATAAAGCATCATCAGCGTGGTATATAAGGCGATCTTAGTCAGGGATGCCTGACGGAAAACATGATCTGCAGTCAGCGTTTCTCCCTTTTCAAGATTGGCATATCCGAAATAATTCTCATACAGGACCTCGCCTTTGCGGGCGATCAGACAGGCACAGCCGGGAAGCCCCCTGTCAACATAGTTCTGAAGGAGCCTGTCAAGGTTTTTGAAATCAGCCATAGTTTACTCCATTTCTGCCGTCGTTAGACGGCGGGTTGTTATCCACAGGAACTTGCATCGCTTAGTCCATCAGGGCATAAGCCGCGGTACGGATTCGGTGATGGTAATACAGTTCGTCGTTCGGCACCATATTGTGCATGTAAACGATGCTGACACCGTCGTCGGGATCCGCTTCGCAGAATGTGCCGAAGCCGCCGGTCCAGCCAAAGGAGCCGGGAGCGCCGTTATGATTTCCCATGCCGCGGCACAGCAGAGTGCGGACGCCATATCCATAGCCGTATCCGGCTTCGTAGGGATTGGAACCGTAAGCGGCAGTCTGGGCAGGGGTCAGGCCGTTGGCACGCATCATGTCTATGGTTCCCGCTCCGAGAAAACGTCTTCCCCTGTACTGTCCACCTTCAGCCAGCATCTGCATCAGGTGACTGAAATCTTCCACGGTGGAGAAAAGACGCCCCCAGCCTTGTTCGTGTTCCTCGCCTGGGATATGCTTTTGATCCAAAGGACAGTCGTAGACGACCCGCCGGCCCTCCTCATCCAGACGATAAAGCCGCACCATACGCTCTTTAATGTCCCCGAAATAGCGGGAGCCGGTATCGGGCATTTCCAGAGGATCAAAAAGCATTTCACGAAAGACATCGTCGATCGGTTTGTCACAGAGCGCTTCCAACAGGGCAGCCGCCAGTTCACTGGAGAAACCATAGATCCAGCGCTCGCCGGGTTCCGCTGCCAGAACGGCTCCTGACATGGCGTATACATGCTCACGCAGGGTAAAATGACCTTTTTCCCACAGCGGTTTCATACATTCCTGCATGGAGCGCAGCGTGAGATTGTCGGTGGGAGCAGGATCGTTACAATAGGGAAGCCCGCATTTCATGGAAAAGACATCCCGGAAAGTAATGGGATTTTGCACAGAAACCGTATGTACAAACCCATTGGCGTCATATTCGTATTTCTTCAGGTCGCGCCATTCCGGAAGATATGGCCAGATGGGGTCGGACATGAGAAAGAAACCCCTCTCGTACAGCATCATCAGAGCCGTATAGAGCGGGATTTTAGACATGGACGCCATACGGAACACAGATCTTCCGGAGAGGGGCGTCTGTGATTCCGGGTCTGAAAAGCCCGCATAGTTTTCATAGACAGTTTGGCCGCGCTGTGTGACTTTCAGGCCGCAGCAGGGCAGTCCGCGCGAAAGAAAAGCGCACATCAGAGTATCAAGATCCTGTGTGGTTGCCATAAAATATACCTCCTGTGTTTCGTGATCTTAGGATCATTCGGTAAAGACGATTATCCCAGTTATAGTTTCATTATAGGAGTGCCGCAGTGTGCTGTCAATAAAAAACTAAAACGAATTAGCAAATAAAGAAACGAATATAGTTAAAATAAATTTGACAAATATTCCAAGAAGGCTATATAATTAACTAAAACGAATTAGCAAAAGAGATGATCCTTATAGAATAAACAGCAGGGAAGGAGTAAGACGATTCGAAATGGAGGTAAAAATGAAGAGAATTGAAAAATGCGGCGTAAAATTGTTTACAAGGGCTTATGTTTTTCTGATTCTGATCAGTCTGATGACGGCCATGAGTTATAGCATGATCTCCACACTGATCACGAATTATGCGGTGGAGTTGGGGGGAACGCTGGCGATGGCCGGAATGATCGCCGGTATTTTTTCCATGGCGGCGCTGTTTAGCAGACCTGTCGGGGGCGTGGTCTGTGATACGTTGGATAAGAAGAAGATCTGTATGGCAGCCACGGTTGTGTTTACTTTAAGCTTTCCCGGTTATGCGCTTTCCGGGAATATGGCGGCGCTGCTTTTTTTCAGGGTGCTGCAGGGATTCGCTTTCGGGATCAGCGGCACTGCCAATATGGCGCTTGTGGCGCAGGTTGTGCCGAAGGAACGTCTGGGCGAGGGACTTGGGTACTTCGGACTGGGGCAGGTTGTCTCGCAGGTGATCGGGCCGATCGCCGGGGTAGCGATGAAGGAGCGGCTGGGATTTGAGAAATTATTTTATTTTGTAACCGGAATTTCGGCTGTTGCAGTTTTTTTACTGTTTTTATTCCGCTATAATAAACAGACAGGGGAAGTGGACGCTAAGGAGCCGGAGAAGGGAGGGAGGAAAATTGCGGGAGCGCTTACTTTAAGAAGGCTGGTCGCGGTTGAATGTCTGGTCTATGCACTGACTGCCGGCATGTTTTCCATGGCCAACGGCGTTACCAGTTCTTTCCTGGTGCTTTTGGGGGAGGAACGGAAAATTGCGAATATCGCTCTCTTTTTTACGGTTAATGCCGCCTGTCTCTTCTTTATCAGGATTCTGATGGGGAAGATCGCGGACCGGGCTTCGGTACTCCTGATCGTGGGTATCTCACTGACAGTCAGCCTTCTTTCCATGACGCTGCTTGCGAGGGCGTTCGTGCTCAGGGCAGTGCTTCTGGCAGCGCTCTTTAAGGCGATCGGGCAGGGAGGCGGGCAGATTTCCCTCCAGTCGGCTTGTATTAAGGCGGTGGATGAATCGAGAGTGGGGGTGGCATCCAGCACCTACTATATCGGGGCGGATATCGGTAATGCGTTAGGGCCGGCGATCGGCGGATGGGTATCCGGCCTGTGGGGGTATGAGGTGATGTTCCATGTGATCGCGGCGCTTATGGGGATGATGTTACTGTTCTTCTTTTGTTATGAGAGAAGGATGGGGAAAAAGAAAAGAGCAGGAGGATATGCAGAATGAAAGAGATGAAAAAGGCAACCGTTTTTCTACATCCGGAGGATAAGATCGGCGAGATTTCTTCACGGCTGTTCGGGGCATTTATCGAGCCGATCGGAACGATCGTGGACGGCAGTATGTATAATCCAAAACATGCGTCTGCAGACGAGCAGGGATTTCGGGGCGATTTTCTGCAGGCGGTAAGAGAAACAGGGCTTCCGGCTGTGCGGCTTCCGGGCGGTAATTTCGTGTCCGGCTGGAACTGGAAGGACTCCATCGGGCCTGTGGAGAAGCGCAGGAAGCATCTGGATCTGGCCTGGTTCCAGTATATCACCAACCAGGTAGGCCATGACGAGTACCTTCAGTGGACTGAGAAGGCAGGCACGGAGCCGATGTACACCATTAATCTGGGCACAGGCGGGATCGGGGATGCAGTCGATATTGCCGCTTATACGAACCATCCGGACGGAGAATACTGGTCGGATCTTCGAAGAAAGAACGGACATGAGACCCCTTATGATGTGAAGATCTGGTATCTGGGCAATGAAATGGACGGTCCATGGCAGATCGGATCCTGGGAAAAGGCGCCGCGGGGATATGGCGTTTTGGCAAATGAGGTTTCCAAAGCAATGAAGTGGGTGGATCCGGCGATCGAAACGGTGGCCTGCGTTTCCAGTTCTCCGTATCTTTCTCATTATCCGCAGTGGGATATGGATGTGTTAGAGCAATGTTATGAGAGTGTGGACTATATCTCCCTGCATCATTATCATGCGGCGACACCTGATAATCTGCCGGCGATCATGGGAGGATCGGTCTATTTTGAAGACTATATCAATACGGAGATCGCACTCTGCGATTTTCTGCAGGCCAAGCTGCGTTCCCCGCGTAAGATGATGCTTTCTTTCGACGAGTATGCGACGATCCTGCGGCCTTCAGAGGAGGTGACCCCGGGATTTGGACCTCACGCGGTATACGCGGCGCATTACCGGTTCGACCGGGAACGGAAGTACGTGCTGCATGATCCGGACCATATGGAAGGCGCACATGTGCCCAGGATTCCGCAGATGACAGAGGCTCTGACCAGCGCCTCCACGCTGATGGCCTTCCTGCGACATGCCGACCGGGTGAAGATAGGCTGTATGACGGGAGGACTTGCGGCTCTGGCCAGAACGGACAGAGAGCATGTGTGGAAGCCCGCCGGTTATTACCCTTATGAGGATATGATCCGTCACGCAACGGGCGTGTCCCTGAGAACGCTTGTTACCTGCGGCTGCTATGATATCCCGGGATATGCGATGGACGACAATTCGCAGTATCAGACACAGCGCGGCGTGCCTTATATTGATGCCGCGGCCTCTTTTGATGAGGAAAAAGGGGAGATGACGATATATATCATCAACCGCAGCTGGGAGGAGGACTATGAGATCAGTCTGGATGTCAGTCATTTTCAGGGATATTCGTTTAAGGAGCAGATCCAGATGTATACAGAGGATCCGCAGGCGGGAAATACTTGGGAGGATCCGGAGAAGGTGACGCCGTCTGTCTCAGATGCTGCAGACTGTAAGGACGGCCGGATCACATCCGTTGTGAAGAAGCTTTCCTGGAATGCTTTCCGTTTGGTGCGTTCCGATCGTTGAGATTGCGGGGCGGTTGTGTGAATTGTGCAGAGTCCACGGACGGGCTTTATTCATATTTGGCATTGCACTTCGGCGTTTATAAGATATAATATAGTAAACGGCAGAACAGATCAGCTGAAAATCAATATACGAATGATGCACAGAAGAAGAGGGGGCGGAAGCAAATGGGAAGTTTTACTTACCTGGATGATTTTCTGAAGGAGCATGTACGAAAAGGGCCGGCGGGCTGCGGTTGTGCCGTGGCGCAGGACGGTGAGATTTTATATGAAGGATATTATGGGTACGCGGATCTGGAGAAGGGCAGACCGATCACGCCGGACAGTGTGTACAGACAGTTTTCCATGACGAAAGTAGTGGTGTGCACGGCGGCGATGATGCTGTTTGAGCGGGGGCGCTTCCTGATGAACGATCCGATCTACGAGTATTTCCCGGAATGGAAAGATACCATGGTGGCGGAGGAAACCGAGGACGGCGCCGTCCTGATCAGACCTGTCAGGAGTCCGATCCGGGTGAAAGACTGCTTCTCCATGGCGATGGGAATCGGTTACGGCGGGGATGACTATACGCACAGAGTGATGGAGCAGGTGCGCGCCAACCTGGCGAAGGCAGTGGGAGATTATACGCTGCGCCAGGATATTCGCGCGATGGCTCAGGTGCCGGTCAGATTTGATCCGGGAACGCATTTCCTGTACGGATTCGGCCATGAGCTGGTGGCAGGACTGATCGAAGTGGTTTCCGGGAAAAGGGTGAGCGAGTTCCTGCAGGAGGAGATCTTCGATCCGCTGGAGATGAAGAGCACCGGGTACCGTTACTTTGGCGACACGAGAGAGCGCATGGTGACGCCCTATCGCATGCAGGAGGACGGAAGCAGGGTGCCGACGACGGCGATGTTTGACGAGCGGCATGAGCCGGATGCGAAGTATGAAGCGGGAGGAGCCGGATTGTTTTCCACGGTCAGGGACTACCTCACGTTTTCACAGATGCTGGCCTGTGGCGGGACCTGGAGGGGACAGCAGATCATCGGACGAAAGACCATCGACCTGATGCGGTCCAATCTGATGAACGAACAGCAGCTTAAGGACTTTCAGAATTCTTATCTGGACGGGTACGGATATGGATATGGCGTGCGTACGATGATGCAGCCGGGCGTCGGCAGCAGCACATCGGTGGGAGAATTTGGCTGGACCGGAGCGATGGGAACGTATGTCTCGATCGATCCGTCGGAGAAGGCATCGGTGGTCTATATGCATAACCTGGATCCGAATATGGAAGAGTACACGCATATCCGCGTGCGTAATATGGCGTACGGAGCGTTGTACCAGGAAGTTAAATAGTTACCGGATATGACAGACGATAGTTTCTCTGCGGCAGCAGGGCAGGAAGGTTGCGGACCTTATGGTAGAATGGAACGGGGAACAGAACGGCCCGGGGAAGAATTTTACGGGGCAGAGTAGTGGTGGCGGCTCGGAACAGAGCCTGACACAGGAGGCTGTGAAAGAGCAGGCAGAGTATACGCCGCCTATGCAGTCGGATTTTCTGCGGGAAACGATCAAACAGAAGCCGGTCAACAAGAAGAAACTTCTGAGAAGAACAGTGATCACGGTGGCGATGGCTGTGGTGTTCGGCCTGGTGGCGTGTTTTACTTTCCTGGTGCTTGAACCGGTCATCAGCAACCGTCTGTATCCGGAGGAGGAAGCCGAGGAGGTGCGGTTTCCGGAGGAGACGGTGGCGGAGGAGATGAAACCGGAGGATATGATCGTGGAGGAGGAAGTGACGCCTCCGCCGGAAGCGGAGCCTGTAGAACTGGAGGATGAACAGATCGAGGAGCTGCTCTCCCAGGTGTTATCCCAGGTGCGGTTCGGGATGGAAGACTATCAGCTGCTCTACGAGGAATTGGCGGCGCTGGCACAGAAGACAGGGAGAGCCGTAGTCACTGTGACAAGCGTCGTTTCGGATGTGGACTGGCTCAATGATATCTATGAAAACGAGGCGTCGGCATCGGGGATCATTGTGGCCAATAACGGTAAGGCTGTTTTGATCCTGGTCAGCGCCGGTGCGCTGAGCGATGCGGACAGCATTATCGTGACTTTCTGCGATCAGGCAAAGGTGAATGCGGAGCTGGTACAGAAGGACATTACTACCGGACTGGCAGTGCTGTCGGTTCCTCTTATATCCATTGGAGAAGAGACCATGGATGTGATCGATATTGCGAAGCTTGGCAGTTCCAATAATTCGAAGCTTCTGGGAACGCCGGTGATGGCGCTTGGCAGCCCGATGGGAGTAAGCGGGTCGGTATGCTACGGAATCGTGACTTCCGTGGGGACGGTGATCGATCAACCGGATTCGGCGTACAAATCCATTGTCACGGATATATATGGCAGCCGGAACGCAACAGGGATCTTAACGGATCTGAATGGCATGGTGTTGGGGATCATTGATAATGTGAACACTAGCAATGACATGGGTAATCTGCTGACGGCTTACGGCGTGACGGAACTAAAACGGACGATCGAGAAGATGTCCAACGACCAGGAGCGGGCCTATCTGGGTATCCACGGTGCGGACGTGCCGCAGGAGGCTATTGAAGAGTCGGCTATCCCTGTCGGAACCTATGTCAAGGAGATTGAGATGGATTCTCCGGCGATGAATGCGGGGATCCAGAGCGGCGACGTGATTACGCAGGCAAACGAGATGCCGATCGAAAGCTACAACGACCTTCTGAACGTACTCTATAATGCGAAGCCGGAGGATGTGCTGGATGTAGTGTTGGTGCGCCAGGGGCAGGAAGTGAATGTACAGGTGACGCTGGGGAGACGATAGCAGATGCTTTGCATGAAAAGGGAATGCATTTTCACAGGGACAGAAGAGAAAGATATTTAAGAGAAAAAATGTACTATGAAGCAGGACGGAGGAGATTATGAAATATATCAGAGATTTTAAGGAAAGTGACCGGGTATTTGATATCTATCTTTGTAAGCATAAACAGTCGGCGGTCACGAAGAACGGCAAGCCCTATGAGAACGTGATCCTGCAGGATAAGACAGGGACTGTGGATGCCAAGATCTGGGATCCGAACAATGCGGGGATCGAGGACTTTGACTCCCTGGATTACATAGAGGTGTACGGGGATGTGACGAGTTTCCAGGGCGCTTTTCAGGTGAATGTGAAAAGGGTCCGCAAGTGCCGGGAAGGCGAATATGATCCGGCGGATTACCTTCCGGTGAGTAAATTCCCCATTGATGATATGATGAAGGAGCTGCTTGAGTTGATCGGCAGCATCAGGAACCCCTATCTGAAAAAACTGCTGTGCGCTTTTTTCGTGGAGGACGAGGAGTTTGTAAAGGCTTTCAGGCAGTCTTCAGCTGCCAAGACGGTGCATCACGGCTTCGTAGGCGGCCTGCTGCAGCATACGCTGGCGGTGGCTAAGCTGTGTGATTATTTCTGTACCCAGTATCCTGTCTTGAAAAGGGATTTGCTGCTGGCGGCGGCTATCTGTCACGATATCGGTAAGACGAAGGAATTATCTCTTTTTCCGCAGAATGACTATACGGACGACGGTCAGTTCCTGGGACACATCGTGATCGGCAGTGAGATGATCGGGGAGAAGGTGAAAGAGATCGAAGGATTCCCGGCCCTTCTGGCCAGTGAGCTGAAGCACTGCATCCTGTCCCATCACGGGGAATATGAATTCGGATCGCCGAAGAAACCGGCGATCGTGGAGGCGGTGGCGTTAACCTTTGCGGATAATACGGATGCGAAGATGGAGACCTTCACGGAACTTCTGGAGAATGCGAAGGAGACGGGATGGCTCGGATTTAACAGACTGTTCGAGTCGAATGTGCGGGGCACGAGACTGGAGTAAGAAATGTGCGTTGCCTGCCAGGAACTCGAAAATGCGCGGTCTCAACTTCGTTGAGACAAAAGCGGCGCAGAAATGGAGTAAAATATGGAGCACGGACAGCACAGAAAAAATGATATTGTTACGGTGACGATAGAAGATATCGGAAACGACGGAGAGGGGATCGGCAAATGTGACGGCTATACCCTTTTTGTAAAGGATGCGGTCATCGGCGATACGGTGGAGGCGCGGATTACCAAGTGTAAGAAGAATTACGGTTATGCGAGAGTAGAGAAGGTGGTAACGCCTTCTTCTTTTCGTGTGGAGCCGGAATGCAGATTCCACAGACAGTGCGGCGGATGTCAGATCCAGGCCATGAGCTATGAGAGGCAGCTTGCTTATAAGTCGGATAAGGTGCGCAATAATCTGATGCGGATCGGCGGCTTTCCGGCGGAGCTTTTAGACAGGATCATGGAGCCGGTGGTGGGGATGGAAGTGCCCTGGCATTATCGCAACAAGGCACAGTTCCCGGTGGGATATGATAAGGCCGGGAATCTGGTTGTCGGTTTCTACGCGGGCAGGACGCACGATATCATCGCCAATACGGATTGCGCGCTGGGAGCGCCGGAGAACCGGGTCATTCTGGAGACGGTGCTTGCCTATATGTGTGAGAACGGGGTCAGCGCCTATCGGGAATGTGACGGAACCGGACTGGTGCGGCATGTGCTGATCCGTACCGGGCTTGCCACAGGGGAGATCATGGTCTGTCTGGTGATCAACGGAAAAGGGCTGCCGGCGGAAGAGGAGCTGGTGGAGAAGCTGCGGGGACTTGTGTTTGAAGACAGCGTGACGAAGACGGGGAAGCTTCCGGGTACGGAGTATGAAGACGGCAAGGCAGAGAAGCTGCAGATAAAGAAGACAGGCTGCAACAGGCATATGGCCAGTATCTCGGTCAGCGTCAACAGAGAGCGTACAAATGTCATCATGGGACAAGAGATCCGGGTATTGTGGGGGAAGGAGTCGATCAGAGATACGATCAGCGGCCTTGAGTTTTCCATATCGCCGCTGTCCTTTTATCAGGTGAATCCGGGGCAGACGGAGAGGCTGTATGGCCTGGCGCTCGCGTATGCGGGGCTTACAGGCAGCGAGACGGTCTGGGATCTGTACTGTGGGATTGGGACGATCTCACTTTTTATGGCCAGACAGGCGAAGAAGGTGTACGGGATCGAAGTGGTCCCGCAGGCTATCAGGGACGCGCGGGAGAATGCGCGGATCAACGGGATCGAGAATGTGGAATTCTATGTGGGGAAGGCGGAGGAAGTGCTGCCGGAATTTTATGCGGGAGAAGAAACGCCGGAGGAGGAAAAGCGGCATCCGGATGTGATCGTGGTGGATCCGCCGCGCAAAGGGTGCGACGAGAAATGTCTGGAGACGATGCTTGCCATGAGGCCGGAGAGGATCGTCTATGTGAGCTGTGATTCGGCTACGCTGGCGCGGGATTTAAGAGTGTTGTGCGACGGCGGGTATGAGTTGAAGCGGGGACGGGTAGTGGACCAGTTCGGGCACACGGTGCATACGGAATGTGTGGTGGGAATGCAAAGGAAACATATGTAGAAGTGCTTTGTTTTAGGCAGTATTATAGGCATTTTGTGTTTGCGGAAGATGAGGAAGGGAATCGGAATAAAGGGCTGGAGAAGTATTTTGAGATTTGATATTTTGGTAATCTGAAATTACATTGTGTTGTTTTTGCATGAGGGTGGTTTTCATATTTACATGCTAAGAGAAAAACTGCCCTATGTAAAGACTTCTTTTTACTTAGGTGAATATTTATAACAGAGTATTGCTGTTTTATATTTAAAATTATGTGAGAATATTTTGTGGATGGAAACAGAAGAATTAAGAAACCAATGGGGGATAGGGGACGAAATTTCAAAGTTGATTATTTCTTTGTATGCTGAACCATGTTTACAGCCGAATTTTCAACAGCGGATATGACAGCTATTGTAGAAAATATTTTTGAGGAGGGGCAATGGGCAATCCTTGAATGGCGAGATCCATTGGGGTTACGGGGGTGTGGCTTTTTTCAGGTAGTGAATGGGAAGATTATATTCCAACGAGGTTATTGGGATAAGCTCTCATTTTTGAAACAGCATAATCTTCCAATAGAGTAGATATGACATTTTAGGAGAAAACCTCCTTGAGTTTATTTGCAATGATAGGTGATATTAGTTGTCTCTTGAAGGTATCATGATTATATGCTAAGTTAAAGTAAGAAAAACGAGTATTTGAGTGAGAACCGGGGCCAGGGTATTCAGAAGATCTGCGATGATTGCAAGGTGTGAATGTACTATTGAATGGATAAAAGCGCATAATCAGAAGGTTATAGAGGGATTCCGGCGCGTGGGAGAGCAGACGATTCTTATAGACGATGATTATGAGAAATCTATAACGGAGATTCTATATGGATGACATTTTTTACATAATTGGAACTGCCTATGCGGGTAAGTCCACTATGGCGAAGCTCCTTGCCGAAAAATATGATGGTATCGCCTGTGAGGAAAACTACCACGACAAACTGGTGGATGAAAGCCTTGATAAGGAGGAGTTTCCAGTAATGTAGTCAGGAGATGATAGAATGATACAGTTCGGAATGCCAACACTTATTGAGAATAAGACTTTGGAGGATAATGCTGTTCTTTGTAGCAGCCTTGGTCTTGCGTTCATCGAATTGAATATGAATTTCCCGGAATATCAGGTGAATCAACTGGAGCAGACAGACCACTTGATTAAGTTAGCGGAACAGGAAAGAATTTATTATACCATCCATCTGGATGAGAATTTGAACATAGCTGATTTCAACCAGTTGGTATCAGATGCATATTTGCAAACAGTCCACAGGAGCATTCTTGTGGCGAAGAAGTTGTTATTCCTGCGTGATCAGTATGGAGATAGCAGCCAGCCGCTTACTCTTAATATGCACATGAACCACGGCATATCCATCACTTTGCCGGATCGGAAGGTTCAGATGTATGACCGTGATTTCGAAACTTATATGAAGTCCATTACTGCTTTTCGTGCAAATTGTGAGGAATGGATTGGCGACAGCGATGTGATGATAACTGTTGAGAACACAGACGGTTTCCGGGATTATGAGAAAAAGGCAATTGATTATCTGCTTGAAAGTCCCAGGTTTGGTCTTACCTGGGATATCGGACATTCTAAGGCAATCGGTGAGAAGGATGTCCCATTTATCCGAGACCGTCAGGATCATCTGATTCATTTTCATATCCATGATGGATCAGAAACGCCGCCGAAAAATCATCTGGCCCTCGGAGATGGAGAGATCAATCTTTTTGACAGATTGGAGCTGGCAGAGAGCAGAAACGCCAGATGTGTACTCGAAACCAAAACCGTAGAGGCATTAAAAAAGTCAGTTGCGTGGCTGACTAATCATAAGATAGTGGAGGCTGACTAAAATGGTATTACCTGAAGAAAGATATGAGCTGGGCGGAAAAGAGATATTACTTCGCAGCGCAAAAGAAAATGCGGATGATGCTACTATGCTGATTGACTATCTGAAAACCGTAACCGGAGAGACAAGATTTTTGATGTGCGAGCCGGATGAGGTCAAATACACGACTGAAGGGGAGCTTAGTTTCATCAGGGAACACAATGAATCAGAAAACGGTTTATTGATACTTGCATTTGTTGATGGAGAGTATGCAGGAAATTGTTCTTTTGAAGGAAAGACAAGCAGTCGCAGGGCAAAACACCGAGCGGGAATAGGGATCGCCTTGTTCCGGAAGTATACGGGCTTTGGCTTGGGAAGACTGCTGTTGGAAGTCCTGCTCCGAAAGATAAAAGAACAGGGGTATGAACAGGCTGAGTTGACTGTGGTTGGCGGGAATGACCGAGCTTATCATCTTTATGAAAGTTTGGGATTTAAGGAGTGTGGCCGCATACCGAACGCTAACAAATATGATGATGGGACTTATAGCGACGACATACTAATGGTATGTGATTTAGCCCAGCATCATTGAAGCATACACGGCGATTACCGGGAATGGATACGCTTTTCCATTTGGAATTTATGAAGAGGATAAACCGGTCGGATTCCTTATGATTGGCTTTGACGTTGATGATTATTGTGGTGAAGAAGTGATAGCTGTTCTAAAGTTGTAACCACAAAACTCAGCAATCGTTATATTCTTCGTAAGCTCAATACATCAGATGTGGATGATGTTCTAAGGGTTTGCGAGCAGAATACACCATTTTATAAGTATAAAGTATACTTGAAGCGCAGCCCGCCAAAGAACAGATACTAAACGACATGCAGCTGATACCGGACGGATGAAGCGTTTGGAACAAGACTGCTGCAGAGACTTGGTTGTAAAAATTTCGTGTCTTACAAGGCATTGTCAGAAGGGGGTATTCCCTATAGTGTGTGTGAAAACCTTATCAATACCAATACGTAATTGGTAAGCGCAGTAAGAATCAATCGCAGTATGAAAAGGAGCAGTCAGTTTTCTTCTTATTTTCGGGAATTTTGATGCGATCCGTAATGTAGAAACTTTGGCATGGATTGGTCCTGCTCCTGTTTTTTGATCATGTCGATGATTCTGTAGAAGAATTGCTTTAGAGAGTTCATAGATTTGGCTGCGAGGGAAGTGTTGATGGAAGCCGGGGTTATTTCTGTGGAGACGAAAATATAAATTGATGGTACAATGATCTTTAAGGTAGCTTGTAGCATAGCAAATAGAGAATGTATTTTCAGAGGCATTGGAATGGCAAATAATTGTAAGATATTTACTCCGAATGAATATGTAAAGGAATTACTAGATGCGGTTGGATATCATACGCAGCTCTATGGAAAAAGTGTATTGGAAAACTCATGTGGAAATGGTAAGATTCTTACGGAAATAGTGCGAAGATATATTTTATCCTGCCGTGAGATGGAGATGTCTGATGAAAGGATAAAAAAGGGTTTGGAGACAGATATTCATGGAGTGGAACTGGAGCCTGCTAATGTTATAGAATGTAAAAGAAACCTCGATATAATTGCTGAAGAATTTGGAATTAAGGATGTCTTGTGGAATATCATAGAAGGAGATTATTTGCGATTACAAACAGAAGAACAGTTCCATTTTGTGATTGGAAATCCCCCATATATTGTATATCGGGATATTGAGGAATCTGATAGAAATTATTTAAGAGATGCTTTTTCAAGTTGTAAAAGAGGCAAGTTTGATTACTATTATGCTTTTATAGAAAAGAGTGTAGAGGAATTGAGGACGAATGGGAAAATGGCCTATATTATCCCATATAGTATTTATAAAAATGTTTTTGCAGATAATCTTCGAGAATACATGAAACCTTATGTTACCAAAGTATTTGATTATACTTATAAGAAAAAATTTCCGGGGACGACGATATCTTCCACTATATTATTGTTGGAGAAAAGAAAGAGCGCTTCGTTTTCTTATATAGATGTGGCAATGGAAACAGAAACAGTGCTCAATAAAGAGCTATTAAGGGATAAATGGACATTTGACGAGACAGGAATATCGAATAGATGTCATAGATTCGGTGATTATTTTCAGGCAAATAATACGATTGCAACATTATGTAATAAGGCATATCTATTGAATGAATATAGTCGAGAGGGCAGATACTATGTTTTGCCGGATGGGGATAAAATAGAGGATGATCTCGTAAAGCCGGCTATATGCAACAAAACCGGCAGGAAGGGTCAGAACACAGCAATTATTTTTCCGTACTATTATAAAGAAGGGAAATTGTGCCATTATAGTGTGGAAGAATTTGAGGAGAAATTTCCTGAAACGACATGTCATTTGATGCGTTATCAAAGAGAACTGAAGGAGAGAAGAGCGGATAAAAGTGCTAAGTGGTTTGAATATGGCAGGAGCCAGGCAATTTCAAAAATATGCCAGGAAAAATTAGTCATGCCATCCATTATATCATCGAAAGTGAACATAAGACTGGAAGCAGAAAATGTTATACCCTGTGCTGGGTTTTTCATAACAAGAAATGGGGAGTATACCCTGCAGCAGGCTAAGAAGGTGTTGGAAAGCCAACATTTTTACGACTACTTAAAGAGGATTGGAATATTTACAACCGGTAAGTCAAGACGACTTACGGTGAAGGATATTGCAGAGTTTCGATTCGATGATTGGGGGTGACACGTGTGGAAAAGATTAACTTTGAAGTCGGAGCTAAGGCAGCCAGACTGATTGGCAGAGAGAATATCAGAGATGTAGACGGCGCTCTGATCGAGTTGATCAAGAATGCGTATGATGCCGATGCAACATGTGTGTGCGTCTGGTTTGATATGCCTTTTCCATACATTCCGACGGAAGTATCAGCACATAAATTGATACAGATATTATCAGAGGAAGACCGAAAAAGAGTTTTGCTATATTATGAAGAGTCAAGTTCAGGTGAATTTCAAAAAAAAGAAGCGTTGACGGAAGAACAGAATAACGAACTACATAATATTTTTGCAAAGTATAACCATTTGATCGTAGCGGATAACGGGACAGGAATGTCTTTGTCTGATGTCAAAACAAAATGGATGTATATTGGTACGAGTGATAAAGAAGTGAATTATACGAGTAGAAAAGGAAGAGTAAAGACTGGAGCGAAGGGAATAGGTCGGTTTGCTTTAGATAAATTATCTGTCAGATCACGTATGATTACAAAATGTAAAGAGGAAAATCTGATAGAGTGGGATATTGACTGGGAGCAGTTCGAAAACTCAAAACTGTTAAATCAAATTTCTGCACAGTTTGAACAGACAGAAGATTCTTATTTTAAGACAGTAACAGGTATTTTGGGAAATAATTTTCCGGAGGCGTTTTCAGAAGAACATGATTGGATAACGGGAACAGCTGTTGTGCTTTCGCCGACCAGAGATGAATGGACTTTGCGTCTCTTTGAAAAAGTTAATACAAATCTGAAAAGTATTAATCCGCTTGGGACAGTGGATCCGTTTAAAGTTTATGTTCATAATCGGTATTATCCGGAATTTGACGTTGAAACGAAAGATGTGGCGATCAGTGAAAAAGATTATGATTATAAAATAAAAATCCGGTTTGACGGAGAGAAGAAGCTTTTCATCAGATTAGGGCGAAATGAAGTTGATGTACATAAAAAGAGGGTGCAGTTTAAAAAATTTGGAAAGTATGTAAGTCTGGATTCTTTTTGGGAGAGACTCTATTTTAAAAATGCCAAATGCCATCGGGAACAATATGAACAGGAAGTTGTTTTCAACAGAGATATGACAAAGATATTGCAGGACGATCCGGCAAAAATACGGAACGTGGGGCCGTTTGAAGCAGAGTTGTATTTTGTCAAGAATCAGGGAAGCGATGCAGAAATTATCAAACCGGTTAAAGCAAAAAGTAGAAAAGATTTGCTTGCTAAGTTTTCAGGCGTCAAAATCTACAGAGATAAATTCAAGGTGCGGCCGTATGGAGATGAGGGCAACTACTTTGACTGGCTTGAATTAGGTAAGCGCCAAGCTGAGAGCCCTGGCGGCGTTGGAAGTGAAAGCGGTTCATGGAGGGTGTTGGCGTATCAGCTGATGGGTCAGGTTCAGATTGGCCGTAAAACCAATCCGGCACTTTATGATATGGCGAATCGGGAAGAATTAACACAGAATGATGAGTATCAGATATTCGTAGACATCCTGCAGGAAGCAATTCATGTATTTGAAACAGACCGCCAGGGATTCTATCGGGAATACACGCGTTGGCGTAAAGCGGTAGAAGATACGTTTGGAACAGAAGCAAAGATCAGGGCAGAAGCTGTTGGTCATGCGTCCAGGCTGATAGCGGAGGGAAAAGCAGGTGGAGATAAAAGAGACGAGAAACAGCAAGGAGGAGGGGAGAACAAATATACAGATGAGGAATATCAGGAGACGGTATATCATTTGCTCCAGGAAGTGAAAGAGGGATTGAATGCCAGGCAGATCCTTCAGATGCTTAGTTCATCCGGACTTATTTTAAATACCTTTTTTCACGAATTTAAAGGGGTTCAGTCACACTATGGTTCCAGAGCTTCCCAGCTTAGACAACGTCTTAATTATATGGTTGAAAATGAAAATCTGCATCCGGGGTTTGTTTTTGATCCCTTTATTATAGTCGATAAGATGGAATCCACAGATACTATGCTGGCTTTATGGCTAAGAGTGGCAATGGAAGGAATTCAGAAAGAGAAACTGGAAGCAAAGCAGATTTATCTGGGTAATGAGGTTGTGAAAATAGCAGGGGTTTGGGAAGAGTTGCTTGTGTCAAAAAATATTTCAGTAGATGTATTTGTTGAGGCTGCTCCGGAAACAGTGTACGGGATTTCCGTTGCAGATTTATACATTATTTTGAATAATTTTTTGCTAAACTCGGTATACTTTTTAGAGAAAGCGAAGAATTCTCAACGTCGCATTGAGATTACCCTGAAAGAGCAAAACGATTATTATTATTTGAAACTGTGGAATAACGGTCCTGAATTGGATGAGAAATTCAGTGATGTACGAGATCGTATTTTTGAACTTGGTGAAACCAGTAAGGATTCAGGAGAAGGAACGGGTATTGGTCTTTGGATCACAAGAGAGGCAGTAGAACGTTATGATGGTACAATTTCCGTCAGTGATCAAAAGCAGGGATTCGGTTTGGATATTTATTTGAAGAAATAGCGGAGGTGGCACGTGTTTCATATTGGTTTGATAGAAGATGATTGGGCTGAGGCGAGTTCTGTTATGCTGTCGCTTGTTGTCAATTCTGGGTCCGAACAAATTAATGAAGAATCATTTAAAATGTATGAATTGAAGAGAACCGAAAACTTTCGTGAAGAACTATTTGATCGTTTGATAGAGGATGTACAGAATAATGTCATTGAATGTTTGATCGTTGATTATAAACTTGACACAATGGATGAAGTTCTGGAAGGAATTGATGTAGTAAACTTTATGCATGAATCTGTACCGGAATTTCCGGTGATCATTCTTACAAATGTGCCGGAAAGAAGCAAGGAGAATGATAAGGCAGATCCGGATAAGGTTTATGTTAAGGAAATTTTTATGAAGCCGGATGACGGAGAGACCAAAGAGATGGTGTATCATATTATCCGAAATTTGCAGAGATATACAAAAAGAAGATCGGAATTGGAGATAGCCCGGGATCAGATACTGGAGAAGATTGTTGATAAATCCGGGTATGATGACGAGTTGTATGGACGTTTATTAAGTATAGAACGTGATCTGAACAGGTATGTTCCGATTGAAATGACAGGAATTGATGATGCATATGATATGGAAAGTATGGATGAGGCATTGAAGGCACTCAAAGAGTACAAAAGCTTATTGGAGTAAAGACATTAGATGACAAATGAATTTAGGAAACATACTATTACTAGAAATTGTGATAAGGAATATAAAGATTATCATGACTATAAAGAGTATTTAAAAGTAGATTTTGAAAATCGATGTGCATACTGTAACATGCATGATAGTTGGGTGATGCCACTGCCA
>CANOCU010000055.1 GCA_947564645.1 uncultured Lachnospiraceae bacterium | reverse complement strand
AAGAACACTTGAAAGAATGTAGTCAATGTACAAAGGTATATGAAGAAATGAATATACCCAAACCACATATTCAATACAGTAGAGAGCCTGCTGAAAGTTTCCGGAACTATGTAAAAAAGAAAAAAATAAGTCTGGGAATTAAAACAGCTGTTCTTACGGTATTGGTAGTTATGGCTATAGTGATAATACGTCTCATAGCAGTTGGCGGACTGGTTGCCTTTCTGGCATTGGATGGAGAAAAAGCTGAAGTGTTTGAAGATACAGATATAAGTCATTATTCATGGTATACTGGGGAAAATGCCGGAGAGGAATATGCGGAGAAATGGGGGATGAAGGAAGATATTTTTCCTGAGAAAATAACAAATGAAATGCGGGTTACAGATTATAAGATGGTATATTATAATCCCTGGGATGCGCAATACTTAAGTTATCTTGTTGTAGAATATGAAGAGGATGATTATCAAACAGAAGTAAAGAGGCTTAACAATTATGCGTCTACGGATTATGTAGGGTATTATGGCTCTGAAAGCTTTCGGAACGGTTATAAACTGCTTGCAATGGAGGCAGATCCTTATTATGGATTTGTATATGCGCTTGGAACAGATAGAAATAGTATTATATATGTTGAACTGATTTTCTGTAATTATTTTATGGATATCGATTATGAAAGTATGATACCTGAAGAATACTTGCCAGTAGGGTTTGATGCTACAAAAGATAACTCTTACAGAAAACAGAAAATATCGCAACCGGACACTGTTTGAACTGTCAGGAGACAGAACGGTTATTTTCATATCTCATCGTCTGTTCATGACCCGCATGGCGGAACAGATCTATATGATGAAACAAGGCAGAAGTATTGATTTTTTTGTAATATTTGTTATGATAAAAGAAACCGGTTTCAAATGAATGTGACAGAGATTGTACAAACAAAAAAATCCGAAAAAGCGCACCGGTACGTTGTGATGCAAATAACAGGAAACCGGCAAAAGAGGAGGGAACATAATGAGCAGGATCAAGATTGACTGGACAGAGGCGGAGGGCAGAAATGCCCGGATTCTGGAACAGGATCAGGACGGCTGTCTCGTATTGCTGGAAGCCTGCGGGGGCGGAATCTCTCTGCCGCAGCTTAAGGGAAGCAGGGAGCGTTATCTGTTTGGGGATGTGGAGGTGCTGGAAGAGCATTCGGCGGCGATGATGTTCCGCTGTTTCCTTCCGGGCGCTGAGAAGGAGCGGATCTATATGCGGTTTGGGATTCTGCCCCGCTTCAAGACAAGGATCTGCCTGGATCTGGAACTTCTGGACAATCGGACGATCTTCACCAACCGTACGCCGGGGACTTTGAAGCTGGTGGTGCACGGACAGCGCACAAGCCGGGAGGAAGTGGGCCGTTTCGAACTGGGGACGGATGAAGTCTATCACGATATCCGGGTGCGTTTTACGGACTTTTACTTGTCGGATGAGATGCCGGAGTCTTTCCCGGTACCGCAGAAGAAGCTTGTGGACCAGTTCGGACAGTGGAAAGGAAGTGCATGGCCAGGGAAGACAGAGTCGTTGGAGGAACTGGCCGGGAAGTACAGGGCGCAGGAGAAGGATGCGGCATATCCCTTCCCCGAATGGAACCGCTGGGGCGGGGATCGGAACCGGAAACTGAAGGAGGGGACGGGATTCTTCTCCACCTGCAAGACGGCGGACGGCAGATGGCATCTGACGGATCCGGACGGGTGTGATTATTTCTCCGTGGGACCTTGCGGAACCCATGCGGGGGAATGGGGGCGGATCGACGGTTTTACGCAGTGCTGCGACTGGCTGCCGGAAGGCGAGCCTGCCTATCAGGAATTCTTTGTCAGCCGGCAGGGAAGGCGGGCGGCCTATATGCCGGAGGACAGTTCCAGGATGGTAAACTTTGCAGGCATTAATTTAAAAAGGGTTTACGGCGAGGCATGGCGGGAGAAGTGGGAAGAGATCTCCTGTCATATCCTGATGGGGAACGGCATCAACTCCCAGGGGAATTTTCCGGGGATCGCCGTAAACAACGGAAACGGAAAACTGGCTTATGTGCGGGAACTGCCGGACTTTCCGGTGACGGACACCTTGATCTTTCGGGATTTCCCGGATGTGCTCTCGCCGGAATATCAGAAGCGGGCGGAAGTGTACGCGCAGAAGTTGGAAGAGTGGAAGGATGATCCCTGGCTGATCGGGTATTTCCTGAGGAACGAGCCGGAGTTTAACTTTGTGGAGAATCTGGCCATTGCCAATGAGGTGCTGCGTAACCCGGCACAGACTTACTGCCGGGAGGGCCTGATCGCTTTTCTGCAGGAGAAATACGGAACGGTTGAGGCGTTCAACCGGGCGTGGAAAGCAGAGTTCGCCAGTTTTGACGCCTTGCGGAAACCCATAGCGGACTGCATGGCGCTCTATCCGGATTCCGAGGAGGATCTCCGCGCATTTTCGGGCAGGCTGATCACCGAGTATATCCGCGTTCCGGCTATGGCCTGTCGGGCGGTGGATCCGGATCATCTGAATCTGGGCCTGCGCTGGTCAAAGGCTTATAACGTGGATATGATGCGAGGATGGGAGTATTTTGACGTCTTTTCGATCAATTGCTATGATTTTGATCCCACCGGAGATATGGATTTCGTCAAAAACGCGGGCGTGGATCTGCCCATTCTGATCGGGGAGTACCACTGCGGAGCCCTGGACAGAGGACTGACAGCCACCGGATTAAAGGGTGTCACGGACCAGACGGAGCGCGGCGTGATGTGGCGGTATTTCCTGGAGAGGGTGGCGGCGCATCCCTACGGTGTGGCGGCCCACTGGTTCCAGTACAATGACCAGTTCTGTCTGGGGCGGCAGGACGGAGAAAACTATCAGATCGGCATGGTGGATGTGTGTATGCAGCCCTATCCGGAATTAATGGAGGCGGTGCACGCATCTTCTCAGGTGCTTTATCAGGTGAAGAACGGAGAGCGGGAACCTTACGCACGGAAGCCGAAGGAGATTCCCATGATCGGATATTAAAAGGAAAAAAGAAGAAAAGGTTGAAAAGCAGCTTTGGAATGGAGGAAGAAAATGAATCAGAAAAAAGAAGTTATCCTTCCGGCCCCGTTATTTCGGGACCCCATCTATGATTGTCCTACCGACCCGACAGTCATATGGAACAGGGAAGAGGAGATGTGGTACTTATTTTATACTCAGAGACGGGCCATGGATGCGGCAGTGGGCGTTTCATGGGTGCACGGAACGAAAATCGGCGTGGCAGTGAGCAGGGACGGTGACAAATGGCTGTACCGCGGCACGTTGGAGGGATTGGACATCGAGCGGGGACATAATACTTTCTGGGCGCCGGAGATCTTGTGGGCGGAGGGGACATATCATATGTACGTCTCTTACATTACGGGAATCCCTGTAGATTGGGAATATCCCCGGCAGATGCTGCACTATACTTCGGTAAATCTGTGGGATTGGAACTTTGCGGGGAGAGTGGACTTAGGATCGAAGCGGGTGATCGATGCCTGCGTCTATGAGATCAGTCCTCACAGATATAAGATGTGGTATAAGGATGAAGACAACGGCAGCAAGACTTCTGCGGCTGTGAGTGAGAATCTCTATGATTGGACAGTACTCGGAGCGGAGGTGGATGACTGCGCGCAGGAGGGACCTAATGTCTTTGAACTGGGCGGTATGAAGTGGATGATCTCCGACTTCTGGAAAGGACTTGCGGTATATCGTTCAGAAGACTTTGCGCATTGGACACGCTGCGCCAATATTCTCGACAAGACAGGAAGAAGGCCTTTGGACTGGGGATACGGGCATCATGCGGATGTGGTTGTGCGCGGGGACAGAGCATTTTTGTTCTATTTCTGCCATCCTTATACGGAGGGAAGAAAAGGAATAGGTTCCATGAGCGAGCAGGAGAGAAACAGGGCTGTCATTCAGGCGGCGGAACTTACCGTGAAAAACAAAGAATTATATTGTGACAGGGACGCACAGGTTGCGTGGCCCTTACCATAAAGAATTGAAAAGATACCGTGACAGGGAATATCCATTTGAGAAAATTCAGCTATATTGGGCACTTTCATTGTCTAGATCAAAATAACGTATCACTCTGCATGGATTCCCTGCCGCAACACAATTTGGCGGAATAGGGCGGTTTACAACACTTCCGGCCCCTATCACACTGTTTTCCCCTATGGTGACTCCCGGCAGGAGAATACAGCCGCCGCCAATCCATACGTTGTCCTTTATTTCTACCGGACGTGCATAGGTTCTAAAGAATGTTGTCCGGCGTTCTTTCCAATCCGGCACAAGCCTTTCCTGTGGTAAAACCGGGTGTGAAGATGTATAAATCTGCACATTTGACGCAATTAAAACCCTGTCACCAATTTGGATAGGCTTGTTATCTACAAAAGTACAGTTCATATTGATTATCACATCATTTCCCACAAAGATATTTTTTCCGTAATCATAATGAAAAGGCGTGTCGATTGCCACATTTTCCCCTATTTCGCCTAACAGTTCATGGAGAATGGCAGTCCTTTTGCCCGTATCTCCATAATCAGAAAGATAATATTCCCTTGTCAATTCCCTTGTGCGGGCGATCCGCTTTAATGTATCGCTGTCCGCAGTTTCTACAAAATCGCTTGCCTCGTAATACATAATATCTCCTTAACGAAAACTGTTTTCCGCAATGCCCTGAAGCAAAGTATAATAGAACAGCCAGTCTGCTGCTTAAACAATCGATGTTCAGTTTTAACACTTTGCACTCACTTCCCGTAAACAGCTGATTTACTTTACAGATATCATTATAAAGCAAGGCGCGTGGGAAAAATATTTTATTTCTGCCCTTATCTATCACTATTCTGCCATTTCCTCCGATATTCTGTGGGTGAACAATGGGCGTATTCCCGAAAAACTTTTCCAAAATAGCTGCTGCTCCCCAAACCGCACTCATGGCTGATCACGGTAACAGATTCCTGCCCTTTTGCCAACATCTGACAGGCAGCTTGCAGACGGTAAGCTCTGATATAATCTACGGGTGTCATGTGCAGACAGTCATGGAATACTCTATAACACTCCCTTTCGCTTAGGTATGCCGCTGCCGCAAGCTCCGGGATCGAGATTTTCTCTCTGTAATGCTCATGAATGTATATCATCATCAATTTTATTTTATCGTTGCTTTTGTTATATTCTCCCTTTTTTTCATATATAGGGCGGGATAGTTCTAAAAGCATTAGCCATATTTCCGTTAGTGCTTCCCGTAATTTTATTTCATACCCAAATTCATCACCGGACAAACGAAATGATGCGGCAATAAGTTCCAAAATCTTTTCTTCGGCTGCATTACCCGGGAAAAGCGGGATGATCTCAATCTGCGGGGCTGTTATAACAGGGGTAATATATTTTTGCCAGATCCTGCTTCCCTGTCCTCCGGCAAGCAGGGAAACATCGAAAATATGAAGTAACTGTATATTCCTTTCTCTCTGTGATATTGCTTTTGTCATATGGAGTACGTTGGAATTAACTATACCGCCGCTTCCGGCCGGAAACAATAGCTTTCCTCCCGGCGTATCATATTCAACGCTGCCGCTTTCCATGTAAAAAAGTTCCACTGCCTTGTGCCAGTGCCACGGTACATAACGCCCTATATATTTGTCAAGTTCTGCCCTCGAAGCAATGTAAGGAAAATCATTTTCAAAACCGGGAAGTAATTCTTCTTTGCTTCCGGTATAAAACGCAATGCTATGGATATTTTTCATGTCTACACCCCTGCATATCGCAAGCTGTGCTTGCGCTGCTGCACCAGTAAAGTTATTCACCTGCACATTTTCGATTTCGTGTCTGTTTTATGAATTATAGTAAACGAAATTTCTAATGTCGTTAACTATAAATATACGGGAATGGATCAGTAAATGTCAATCAATATAGCGTGTTTTCAAATCGTGGAATATTATTTTGGTTTTCTAACTACTTCTGAACTACATATTTGAAATGCCAGAATATGGTGCAGATGAAATAGATGTGTATTACGGGAAATCCGGGCAGGGGAAAAGGAAATTTCTAATGTCGTTTTTACTATGGCTTTACAGAAGAGAAGACAATCGGATATACTATATACAGGGTTATTCGAGGGCTATAGTTAACGAAATTTGTTATGTCGTTTACTATAAATGAACAGGATCAGTAAAGGTGATGGAATATGGCAGAAAAGGCAAATCTTCCGATAGGAATTGAGGATTATGGACGCATCAGGAGAGATGGATTTTATTATGTTGACAAGACAAGGCTGATCAAGGACCTTTTGGAACACATTGCATATGTAAATCTGTTTACGCGTCCGAGGCGATTTGGAAAAACCCTGAATATGAGCATGCTGAAATATTTCTTTGAAATTGGCGGCGACAGCACCCTTTTTGACGGTTTGGAGATTTCAGGGGAAAAGGAACTCTGCGAGAAATATATGGGAAGATTTCCGGTCATTTCGATCAGTCTGAAAGAGGTGGGCGGAGACTGCTTCGAAACGGCCAGGAGAATTCTGCGTTCCGTTATAGGGGATGAGGCCGCCAGGTTTGCGTTCCTTGCAGAAAGCGACGGGTTGTCGGAGATAGAACGGCAGCAGTACAGGAAACTTGTTGCTTTGGATGATAACGGCGAATACGCAATGTCGGATGAACTCTTATCGAAGAGCTTATTGACTTTATCCCGATTCCTGCATAAGCATTACGGGCAAAGCACGGTCATATTGATCGACGAGTATGACGTACCGCTTGACCAGGCGTATCAGGCGGGCTATTATGACGCTATGGTGGATCTGATCAGGAATTTATTCGGGAGAGCCCTCAAGACGAACAGCAGCCTGTATTTTGCGGTTCTGACAGGATGCTTAAGAATATCCAAAGAGAGCATCTTTACCGGTTTCAATAATTTTAGTGTGTATACTATAAAAGAGGTACAATATAACGAATATTTTGGGTTTACAGATGCAGAAGTGAAGGAGCTTCTGGCATATTATGGATTTGCGGAGAAGTATGACGCCGTCCGGAAATGGTATGACGGATATCGCTTTGGTGAATTGGAAATTTATTGTCCGTGGGACGTGGTGAGTTACTGTCATGCCTTAAGGATGAATTCATCCATGAAGCCGCAGAATTATTGGGTGAATACGAGCAGCAATCATATCATCAGACAATTTATAGATCAGGCAGACACAACTACCAGGGATGAAATCGAGCGGCTGGTCAACGGCGGGAGCATTCAGAAGAAAATACGGCAGGAGTTAACCTACAGGGATCTGGATTCCCGGATTGACAACTTATGGAGTGTTCTTTTTACAACAGGTTATCTGACACAATGTGGACAGGAGCAGGAAGGGAAGACCGGACTGGTGATTCCCAACAGAGAAATACAGTGGATCTTTGCGGAGCAGATTCAGGAGTGGTTTGAAGCGGAGACAAAGAAGGATATGCAGAAGCTGGAAGATTTCTGCCGGGCGTTTGAAGAAAATGACGCCGCTGCCATAGAGAAGGGCTTTACATCCTATCTGCGCAGGACGATCAGTATACGTGACACAGATGTCAGAAAAGAAATGAAAGAGAATTTCTATCATGAAATCCTGCTGGGACTGTTTGCAGGCATGGATGGGTGGAAGGTCAGATCCAATGTGGAGTCCGGCGAAGGCTATAAGGATATCAGCGTGGAAGTGGAGGAGAAAGAGATCGGCATCATCATAGAACTGAAATATGCCGAGAATGCTGCATTTGATGGTAAATGCGGGGAAGCGCTGCGACAGATTGAAGACAGGCATTATGAAGAAGTACTGGTTGATGACGGCACGACTGTCATCCGTAAATATGGGATCGCATGTTATAAAAAGCGCTGCAAGGTGGTTTCCGGATAATTCCGCCAGCGGTCAGAGGACGGAAATCCTGCAGGAGAAACCGACAATGTTTCTTTGAAAAGATGAGATTTTGAGAAGAGATAAGATTTTGCCAGGAAATGAAATTTTAAGAAGAGATCAGATTTGAAGGAGGGATAACATGGATTATAAGCCGTTACCCGTAGGGGTGGATAATTTTGAGAAACTAGTAACAAGAGGATATTACTTTATTGATAAGACATGGTATATAAAGGAATTGTTGGATAAAAAAGCCGACGTGAATCTCTTTACCCGTCCCCGGCGTTTCGGTAAGACGTTGAACATGAGTATGCTGCAGTATTTCTTCGAAGACATGTATACGGAGGAAGGCGAGAAGAAGGACAACGCGTATCTTTTTGAAGACAAGAAGATAATGCAGGCAGGAGAGCGATACCTTGCGCATATGGGACAATATCCGGTGATCAATCTGACCTTTAAGGATGCCAAGCAGCCCGATTTTGAACTGGCTTATGATGCCATGCGCCGGCAGATCGCGAATGAATATCTGCGGCATAAATTTATCCTTTTGGATGAGCGGCTCTCGGAGGAGAAAGAAGAGTATCTAAGCATTATGCGCCGTAAGGCGGACAGAGGCAGTTATAATCAGTCGATCGCCTTCCTGTCCCGCTGCCTGGAAAAGTATTACGGGAGGAAAGCAATCATTTTACTGGACGAGTATGACGTGCCTTTGGAGAATGCATTTACGGAGAACTTCTATGAGGAGATGGTGGGATTTATCCGTACCTTGTTCGAATCGTCTCTGAAAACAAATGCCAGCCTCGAGTTTGCCGTGATCACAGGATGTCTTCGGATTTCCAAAGAAAGCATTTTTACCGGGCTGAACAATCTGGATGTCATCTCGATATTGGACTGGAATTACGGAGAATATTTCGGCTTTACGGAGGAAGAGGTAAAGCTGTTGTGTGCAGACTATAAGCTGGAGCATAAATATGAACTGATCAAAGACTGGTACAACGGTTATATTTTCGGGAATACCAATGTCTATAATCCATGGAGTCTGATTCGTTATGTCAAGGCGCTTAAGAGCCATGAGGAGGAGTATCCCCATTCATATTGGGCCAATACTTCTTCCAACAGCATTGTGCGCCGGCTGATCGAGATGGCGGATGACAGTGTGAAAAGCGAACTGGAGGAGTTGATAGACGGCGGCACGGTGGAGAAACCGATCCATGAGGATATCACTTATGGGGAAGTGTATGAGAACATGGATAATCTGTGGAATTTCATGTTTTTTACAGGTTATTTTCGGAAGGTAAGCGAACGAATTGGCGAAGACGATGTCAAGTATCTGACACTGACGATACCGAACCGGGAAGTAAGATATATTTTCCGTCAGAAGATCATGGAATGGTTTAACCGGAAGATGAAGGCGCGGGACCTGACCGGGCTCCATACGGCGTTTGTCAGTAAGGATGCGGCAAGGGTGGAGGAAGAAGTGACGGAGATTCTCTATGAGACGATCAGTTCTTTTGATGAGAGTGAGAATTATTACCATGGCCTGGTGGCAGGACTCCTGTCGGGCATGAAGGGGTATCGGACCGTGTCCAACCGTGAGACGGGCAAAGGCAGGTGCGACTTGTTTGTGAAGCCTGTATCACGACGGAAAGAAGCCTTCATCGTGGAATTCAAGACGACGAAGAAGATGAAAGAAATAGAGAAAAGAGCGGAAGAAGCGTTGGAGCAGATTGCAGAAAAGCGGTATTTTCTGGAACTGGAAGAAGATGGCTATGATCAGTATTGCAGCTACGGGATCGCTTTCTGTGGAAAGGACTGCTGTGTCAGGGTTCGATGAATTATAGTAAACGAGATTTCTAATGTCGTTAACTATGATAAGATATGTGGTGAGGTATGTATGCAGAAACCAACTGAAAGTAAAACGATTACAATCTATGATATCGCAAGGGAGGCGGGCGTCTCTCCGGCTACCGTGTCCAGGGTGCTGACCAATAATGCGAATGTAAGCAAAGCGAAGAAGGAGAAGGTGCAGAGCCTGATCGAGAAGTATAATTTCAAGCCGAATGCGCTGGCAAAGGGCCTGTCCGATACCCAGAGCAAGGTAATCGGTATTATTGCCGCGGATGTGCGCAACTCATATTATGCGGAGGTTTTTATTGCATGTGAGAATGCGGCCAGAGAGCAGGGCTATACGGTGCTCTTAAGTAATGCTTTCGGCAATATGGAACGGGAAATGCAGCATCTTGACATGATGCGGCAGCAGAGAGTTGACGCCATGATCCAGTTGGGCGGCAGTGTGGATGCTGTCGTCTCTTATCCGGAATATATCGGGAAAGTACAGCAGATCATGCCGGCAATCCCTGTGGTCGTGACGGGGAAGCTGGATGGTACGGAGTGCTATGAGGTGCAGATTGATTTTGACAAGGCGACGGATTTCCTGATGGAGTATCTGTTTGGACTGGGGCATGAGAGGATCGCGCTTGTCGGCGGCAGATACAATGTGCTGGGGACTTATTCAAAACGGCAGAGATATGAAGAACTCCTGGAGAGGCACGGAATCTCTTACCGTGAGGAGTATGTGGTGGCGGGCAGTTATGATTACGAGAGCGGTTATATCGGTATGAATCAGATTCTTGCGCTTCCTGACGTGCCTACGGCGGTGATTACGATCAATGACTATGTGGCTTCCGGCGTTGTGCGCAGCGCCGTGGAGCATGGCTACCGGATCCCGCAGGATATCTCCGTTGTCAGCTATGACAACACACAGATCGCGGAACTGCTGACGCCCAGACTGACCAGCATTGATTATGATTATGAGAATTTCGGAAGAATGCTGGTGAACACGGCGATCGCGGCTTCTAAGGGGATCCAGGTGCCCATGCATCAGAAGATGAGCCCCAGACTGGTAGTAAGAGAGAGCAGCGGGCCGCAGCAGGAGGCATCAAACGAGCGACGCTCGTTTCGGGATAAAGCATGGCCGGCGTCCGTGGAGGAGCATTCATAACTTTGTAACAATGAAAAAGAACTTCCAGGTGGCATAAATGGCAGCCTGGAAGTTCTGTTGCTGTACATATCCGCGTTCGTGCCGGTTAGCAGATATACTTTACACATGGGTTAGCGCGTTTCGCTAAGTTTGTGAAGCAGGTTTTTATTTTATTCCATGGGCAGCGTCTGTACCAGACTGTAATCTTCCCGGTTATAAAAGCGCAGGATTTCCGGATGCGCGATATAGAAGCGATCCCCGATATAAAGTCCGCGGTAATTTTCTCCTTCATAACCGTCTTTCAGGTCTTCGGAGAGTATCTTCTGAAAATTTTTCCCATCCCACTGATACAGTTCATAGCAGCGTTTTACGCCGTTATTATAAGATTCACTCACGAATCCGATCAGGTTTTCTTCCGGGTCCGCCAGCACGGCCTTATAGTCATAGAGGGCGGGGCTGTAGCTCGCTTTGTCCAGTACTTTGCTACTAAGGACTTTAAGGTCCGCCGGATCAGACATGTCGAACATCACCAACTTAAGGCCTTCCTGGGCGCCTGTTTTAGGATCGGTCTCATAGCCGATGCCCAGGAGCTTATCCTTGCCCCAGAAATGCAGGTATTCCGAGAAGCCGGTAATCTCCAGTTCCCCGACAAGTTTCGGGTCCGTCTCGTCGGACAGGTCCGCTGCGAAGAGGGGATCGGTATTCCGATACGTGATAAAATACGCCATGTCTCCCAGGAATCTTGCCGCGTAGATACTTTCGCCCACGGCGATATGGGCAAGCGTTCCGGTCAATTTCAATTTTTCATCCAGAAGGAACAGGCAGTTCTCGGGATCGACTCCGGAGGTGTCCGTCGTCAGGATCCGCAGTTTGTCCGCTTTCTCGTGGATGGCGAAGGTGTCCCGCACGGCGCCCCGTACCGAGGCGGCGGCTTCGCCGTTTAAGTATCCGTCTTCCAGTGAGAATTTTGCGATCTGTGTGGTTTCCGAACCGTTCCTGTAAACCGTACGGTACAGATACAGGGAATTCTCTCCCATGTAGATTTCGGAGCCGGCGTCTAACAGCATCACGGTATCCCGTACGGTTTTGGGCTGATCTGTACTCAGAGAGGAGATCAGCAGCGCCCGTGCCCCCTGTTCTCCCAGATAGATACAGTCTTCCGACACTTTCCGGCCGCCTGCCTGCGGGATCGCGCTTTCCGGATCGTGCCGGTAGTCTTCCAACAGATACGGTTCGCTAAAAAGATACAGGATCCGCCCGTCTTTCCTTGAGGTGACGTAATTTCCGTCCTGGCTTACCTTTCCTTTCAGTACAGGATTGCTTCTGTCGCTGATGTCATAGGTGAGGACGGAGGTATACAGATCCGTGTCAAGGTAATCCAGGTCATAGTCATAGCCGGTTTTGGCCTTGGCTGCTTCCCGCTGCAGACTGCTGCTGCTCTCGGAGAGGATCAGAATCAAGGTATCGCCGTCCACGTACATGGCACAGACATCAGCAGCGCCGCTGTCGCCGTCCGCCTGCAGTTCGCCGACCTGCCGCATGGTTTCCCCGGAGGCGGAGACGATACTGACCGAACTGCCCCGCAGCAGATAGAGATAGCGTCCGTCCGTCTTGACGATGTCGCTTTCGTCGATTCCCAGAGTCTGGACATTGGTCTTGGAGTAGTTCTCCGGAGAGGATTCTTCCTGGGCAAGTTTTCTCTGCGGCGCTGCGCTGTCCTCCATGGAAGCTTCGAACTTATTTTGCGCCATGGAACCTGCTTCATCAGTAATGCCGCCAATGCCGCTGGTTGCGGTGTCGCTTTCGGTTTTGGCGGCGCCCATATCCAGGCCAGAGTCTCTGGAGAGGGAATGATCCAGTGCCTTGGCCGTCTCATCCAGAGAGGCATAGACTGCGTCATAACTCTTTGCCAGTGTGTACAGGGTTCCGGCATCTTTCCGTTTAATGGCTGCGACCTGTGTGTCCGTATCCGCACCCGCCGTGTCTGTTGTTGATGCGCCGGAGCCGTTCTGCCCGCTTCCCGCGTCTGCTGTCTGCGTGCTGTCAGCGCTGCCTGTATCATAGCCGTCCGGATTGGTTTTGATGATACCGGGTATTCTCTGCAGAGAAAGAAAGCAGAGAGCGAACAGCGCGGCCGCGGCCAGCGCAGACAGAGATCCTGGTCTTACTTTTGTGTTTCCGGCTGCGCGTTTTTTTCGGTGGTTTGCTTTATCGTTCCGGCCTGCTTTATGATTCTGATTTTCATGATTCTGTTGCTCTGGCGTTCCGTTTTGTTCTGTTTTATCGATCGATTCTGCATTTTCCTGTTCCGATTTTCTGCATTTTTCCAGAATGTTCTCCGGCGCAAGACTTTCCGGTATGACGATTGATTCCGCCGATCGTTTTATTTTTTTCAGCAATTCCTGTTCTGTCATGTGATCGCCTCCTATTCTTTCAGTCCGGCAGCCAGCCTTTTCAGGGCGCGGCTTTCCCTTGATCTGACCGTATTTGCCTTCATGCCTGTGATCCGGGCGATTTCCTGGCTGGTATAGCCGCCGAATACGTGCAGGCTGATGATGGTTCGGTCCTGATCCGCCAGTTTGCCAAATAAACTGCGCAGATGATAGTTTTCGTCAAGAACACTTTCGTCCGCGGAGTCTGCGAGCGCGTCTGTCCATTCCAATGGACGGTGGCAATATTCCTTCCGCTTACGACGGCATTTGTTGTGGAGAATCTGGAACATCCAGCTTTCGAAGGACTCTTCCTGCCGAAGTTTTCCAATGCCCGCCCAGGCGTCCGTCACCGTATCGCTGACGGCATCCTCCGCATCCGCTGGATTCCCCAGTGTATATAGCGCGAACCGGTATAAGTTGTGATAAATGTTTTGGTACAGCGTGGCGAAGGATTGCGCGTCCCCTTGCTTCGCCTGTCTTATTAACTGCAGTTTTGTATCCATATCCCACCTCTTTTGCGTCTGTTTCCAATTGTTGTATGGGAGAAGTCAGAAAACATTATTTCCAATATCGTTCACGATAGGTTGTTTTCTATAACTGTAAGTGTATAATAATTCCCTTTTTGTTGCATCGGTATCTAAGAAAATATATATTTTTTGGAATTAATTTGCTTTTGAAAGATAAAAAAAGAAACCTCTGGGATATTGAGGTTTCCGTTTTCTTATATTCATGATACGACTCATCAAACAAATCCGCATGTGCACCTGTGTCAATCAACGTCAATGTTAATATACTATCTTCAATCAGATCTATAAATAACCAGTTCGACTGAATGTGGCTCTTCTTACGCTCGTTTTATACGGTCCGCTTTACGGCTTGCTTATTTCCTTTCACATAGATATCTTTCTGCCTCCTCCTCAGAGAGAACATATCTTTGCATGATTGCCTTTTTAATTTCCGGGTCTCTATGTCCAAACGCCCTCAAGGTGTCAACAGCACCGTTGATCCCTTCTTTGATCCCTTCTTTTCTTCCTTCTTCCATTCGCTCTTTTTCCCTGACTAACAAGTACGGTTCCATAATCTCTATCAATGCCTGGCACATTTTCCCACCTCCTATCATTTCTTCTATGACTTGCTTATTCCCGCGAGCAATGAGCCAAGTGCCGTGCTTGCACGAGCATTTGGCGAATGCCGCGAGGGTCGAATACCCAGCAGCTTGCTGCGGGGTATTCGGCTTGCTTCAATGCTTACTTCAATGCTTACTTCCAAAACAGAATCTGCAAATTCTTGTTCCGCTTTTCCCGTTAGTTTCCTGGTGCTTTCCAACAATCTGGCCATCTTTTCCCGTTCCATTTTCTCCGACAGAGAACTAAGCCAGATATGAGTTATCTCATCCAATTCTCTTGTAACGATAATCTGTGTCGGAAACAATACGTTTCCCATAATATAATATATTCCATGGTATGGATTTGATATGGCATCACCGTGATCCTTGAAGTAGTTGAACAAGCCATCCGGCTTTGCTTCCCGCACCAGAGATACCGTTACATCATCAGCCCTGATCGCATCCAGCTTCTCCCCATATGACTTATATAAGCAGGCATACGCTGCCACCTTATAAAAAGCATCAATATCCAATGCATCGCCAGGGGATTTATATTCCATTATATTATGTCCCCTGAATAAGATTCCTATCTCATTGGCTATCTTGACGGATGCATTCTTTTTAATCACCAATAGATCAATTTCCAACGGTTTCGTGTTCAGATTATATTCTTTTTCAAATATTAATTCCTGTCGGTTCTTTGCAAATTCCAGATTCATCGCTGCTACAAAACCGGGATGCCATTGTATCTTTGTTTCCTTCATATGTTCTCCTCTGTATGGCTAAATTATATCATATGGCAGACTATATCCGCAGCCTGACCTGAAATAAAAAATATGCTGCTGCATTCACGAAAGATACCCCGCGAAAACTAATACGCTATTACAGCATTTCTTGACATTTCCGGATGCAGATCCTATAATGAATCCAATTACGCGGATGCAGATTGTTCAGAGGAAATAACGAGCCGGATAAGGCGGCAGGCTGAGATGCCTGTTTTCCTGTCCGGTTCTTTTTCTTCACACTTTTGTTCCATGGAGACGGGCGTTGCGGAAAGAAGAACGGTTTACAACAGAAAGGAAGGAATCGAATCGATATGAACAAAGAATTTTACCAGGGAAACCGGCAGAGATTTTACAGGCAGATGCAGCCAAACTCCCTGCTGGTGGTATTTTCCGGTACGGAAGTACGAAAGACCAATGATGAGTTTTATCCCTTTTACACCAACCGGAATTTCCTCTATCTTACCGGATTGGACGGCCGGGATCTGGCGCTGTTGGCACAGAAGGACGGCGAGGGCCATGTAGAGGAAACAATATTTCTTCTGCCGCCGGATCTTCTGGCGGAGCGCTGGACCGGCGCGCGTATCAGACCCGGACAGGCAGCGGAACTTTCCGGGATAGCACAGACGGCTTACGTCCGGGAGTTTGAAGCGGTTTTTCATCGGCTGGCCGCGACGGGAAATTATCAATATTTGTATTTGGATCTGTACCGTGCGGCTCCCACGGACCGGGAGGAACCGGCCCACCGCCTGTTAAGGCGCGTGGCAGGCAATTACCCTTATTTGAAGCTGGAAAATGCCAATCGTATTCTCCGGCGGTTGCGCACGATCAAGCAGCCCTGCGAGATCGAGGCCATGCGGAAGGCGGAAGAAATCACCTGCGAAGGCATCACTTCCATGATGAAAGCCTCCCGGCCCGGTATGTATGAGTATCAGTATAAAGCGGTTTTTGATTATGTGCTGGGGCAGTACGGTCCGCAGGGGCCTGCTTTTCCATCCATCATTTCCGCCGGAAAGAACAATTTCTGCATTCACTATTATGACTACAAAGGGCAGGCTCTGGATGGGGATATGGTATTGAATGACGTGGGCGCATGGTATGATTATCTGATGAATGACGTCTCCAGGGGCTGGCCCTGTAACGGAAGATTCAATGAACGGCAAAAACTGTTATATGAATGCGCGCTTCATACCTCTGATCATATGTTTGAGATCATCAAGCCCGGTATGCCCATGAAAGAGGTAGATGCCGAGGCGAGACGCTATAATGCAGGTCTTCTGGCGGAAGCCGGCGTTCTGGATGATCCGGCCGATATCGGCACTTACATGTGGCACGGCGGCGCGCATCATGTGGGCTTTGACGTTCATGATGCGGTGGAAACGCCGGAAGTGATCGCCCCGAATATGGTCTTTTGTGTGGATATTGGTATCTACCATGAAGCATGGGGAATCGGTTTCCGTGTGGAAGACAACTGCCTTGTGACGGAGACAGGATGTGAGAATCTGTCCGTGATCACACCCAGGACGATTGCCGAAATAGAGGATACCATGCGGAAACATTTTATACCGGTTTAGAAGGGAATCTGACAATAAGATGAATCAAATACTGATGATGGTCATGGCTGCCGGCGTGATACTCGGCGGCACCGACCGACTGCTGGGAAATAGATTTGGTTATGGGGATAAATTTGAAGAAGGGTTTCGGCTTTTAGGGCCGACCGCCCTGTCGATGGCAGGCATGATCTGTCTTACGCCGGTGCTGGCTGACATGCTGGGACGGGTGGTCATTCCTTTGTACCGGATGATCGGTGCCGATCCGGCCATGTTCGGCAGCATACTGGCTATTGATATGGGAGGCTATCAACTGGCCAGAGAACTGGCCGTAGACAGCCGTATCGGCAGCTATGCCGGTATCGTGGTGTCGGCAATCTTCGGCTGCACTCTGGTTTTCACCATTCCTGTCGGCATGGGAATGATCAGGCAGGAAGACAGGGGCTTCTTCGCCAGAGGAATCATGCTGGGACTGGCAGCCATGCCTGTAGGACTTCTTATAGGCGGCCTTTTGGCCAGTCTTACTGTCATGGAATGTCTGCGGCAGAATCTGCCTGTATTTGTGACAGCGTTGTTGCTCCTTCTTGGGTTATGGAAAATACCGGAGCGTATGGTCAAAGGCTTCTGTCTGATGGCTGACGGCATACGTTTCCTCATCACGGCCGGTCTGATGCTGGCAGCGGTGGAATCTCTCTGCGGTTTCAATCCGGTGCCCGGTATGGCGCCGATTGAGGACGCCATGCGTGTTGTCTCATCGATCGGTGTGGTCATGCTTGGCAGTCTGCCGGTCGCGGAACTGCTGCGCAGACTTTTGACAAAGCCTTTCACACGTCTTGGCACAAGGCTAGGGCTAGGTCCGCAAAGTCTTACCGGTATGCTGATTGGACTTGTCAGCGTCCTCCCCTCCCTCGCCGGATACCACGATCTGGATGAAAGAGGAAAAGTTGCGCTCGGTGCGTTTCTCGTAAGCGGTGCCAGTCTTCTTGCTGCCCATACGGGGTTCACGCTCACCGCACAGCCCGATCTGCTCCCGGCTTTGATATGCGGGAAGCTTGGCGGGGCGTTGGCGGCTGTCGTTCTGGCTGTCCTTGCCGCAAGATAGACTTCCGATTTCCTTCCGGTTTTTCAGTCTGTTAACACCCTGCCGGGATTTCCTGCTCCAAACGTATTACCGAATATCTTTCAATTCTGATTATCTTATGCGGACCATGAATCTGATGATACTTTTCTATCGAAGCATTCCTTATTCGACAAAACACTTTCCGATTTAAAACAAAAGAATAGCAATTGTTCTTTTCCTGCCATACTGTCAACAAAAATTCTTTCTGGTTGTCCATATGAAAGCCTGGAAAGTGAGCAGGGAACTTTGTTGCTGAATATTTCACAAAATTTTTCTTATTAGTTTATATATTTTTCACAAAATAGAAACCGGTTTCAAGAAAAATGTTGACGGGGGGTATTTATGATTAAATAGAAATCGCGAAATCGGTTTCAAAATGGCAAAAATACTATGGTTTTAGACAAAGAGAGTGAGGGTGAAGGATGAAAAAGCGCAAAAGTGATCTGACTTTTATGCAAAAGGTCGTGAGAAATCGAGTACTGCTGTTCATGTGTCTTCCGGCAGTGATCTTTTTCTTCATGTTCAACTACATGCCGCTTCCCGGTATTTATGTGGCATTTGTCAAGTACAATTACCGGGACGGTATCTTCGGCAGTAAGTTTATCGGACTGGACAACTTCAAGTTCCTGGCTACGTCCGGGCAGTTGTGGACGCTGACGAAGAATACGATCCTGTATAATCTGGCATTTATCATACTGGGCAATATGCTGGCCGTATTTGTGGCGATTCTGCTCAATGAGATGCAGAGCAAGTGGTTTAAGAAGGTTTCACAGACCATTCTGTTTCTCCCTTACTTTATTTCTCAGGTATTGGTAGGACTTCTGGTGTTCAACCTGTTAAATTATGACACGGGTTTTGTGAACGGCATCCTGAGTAATCTGGGACTGGAACGATGGCAGCCCTATTCGGATCCGAATGTGTGGCCGGTTCTGATGGTTGTGATCTACTTATGGCAGCAGACAGGATACAACTCGGTCGTATACTTTGCGTCCATTATGGGGATTGACGGAGAGATGATGGAAGCAGCCAAGGTGGACGGCGCCAACGGTTTCCAGAGGATCCGTTACATAATCCTGCCGTCCTTGAAACCGACGATCGTTATCCTGCTTCTGTTTGCACTCGGCGGAATCGTCAAAGGTAATTTCGGCCTGTTCTATAACATTGTGGGTTCGAATCCGATCCTGTATCCGACCACGGATATTATCGAGACTTTTGTTTACCGTTCAACGGTGCAGAGTTTTAACTTCTCCACGGCGTCTGCAGTTGGCTTCTATCAGTCAGTTGTCGGGTTTGTGATCGTAATGACAGTCAACTATATCGTGAAGAAAATCGAGCCGGATTACTCCCTGTTTTAGGGCATTTTCCGTATAGGTTCGAAAGAAAGGATGGAGGTTAAGAATGGCGAAGAGTAAAGATATGGATTTAATGGAATCCGGCGCTAAGGTAAGACTTGGCACAACAGACAAGGTCATCAGGGGCTTCGGATATGTTTTTATAACTTTTTATGCAATCTGCTGTATTGTACCCTTTCTGATCATTATCGGTACTTCTTTTACCAACGAGTCAACGATCAGGGAACTGGGTGTACAGTTGATTCCTAAGGATTTCTCACTGGAAGCCTACAAGATGGTAACGAAGAGCGGCGGTATCTGGAAATCCTACCTGCTGACAATCATCATGACAGTGGTAGGAACGAGCGTAGGGCTTTCAATTATTTCCATGACCGGCTATGCCCTGCAACGGAGAGATTTCTTCTTCCGGAACGCGATTTCCTTCTACATTTATTTCACCAGTTTGTTTTCGGCAGGACTTGCACCTTACTATCTGCTGATGACACAGACGTATCATCTGCAGGACAGCTATCTGGCAGTGCTTTTGCCGCTTCTGATGTCGCCGTGGCTGGTGATCCTGATGAAGAATTTCGTGAAGGCGATTCCGCATGAGATCACGGAATCGGGAAAGATAGACGGCGCGGGCGATATGAGGATCTTTATCTCTCTGATCCTGCCCATGTTGAAGCCGGCATTGGCGACGATCGGCCTGTTTCTGGCACTGGGTTACTGGAATGAATGGTACCAGTCTTCTCTGTTCCTGGGATCGAAGGTGGCCGTGAAGCCTCTGCAGTTTACCTTGTATGAGGTAGTCAATAAGATCGACCAGTTGAAGAATTCCGTGGCGGGACAGTTTGTCAGCCTGGCGGATATCCCGCAGGAGGGTGTTAAGATGGCCAACGCGGTTCTGGCAACCGGCCCGATCGTGCTTCTGTACCCCTTCGTACAGAGATATTTCATCAGCGGTATTACCGTTGGCGCAGTCAAAGGTTGATGCTCTGGCAGCAGAGTTCAATATATAAACGGGCAGAACTTGTATGCAGGCAAAGTTCATTTACAGGCAAAACTCGTTTGAGATTCGCATTGCGAATGTAAAATGCGGAGAAGATCCGCGAAAATCTAAGAAAAGTGGAGGTAAGAAATGAAAAGGAAATTAGCAGCAGTTTTATTGGCTACATCCATGGTTGCAGGTCTTACGGCATGCGGCGGCGGTTCCGATGCTCCGGCGGCAGATGAAGGTGCAGCGGCGGACGAAGGTGCGGCAGCAGATTCCGACGATCCGTGGGCGGATGTGGATACATCCGAGCATGTAGTCATCACCTATATGACCACAGGCGATACGCCTTCCGGCACGAAGGAAAAGTATGACGAGATGATGGCGAAGCTGAACGAGATCTTGACGGAGAAGGTTAACGCGGAACTTGATATCAACTTCATCTCCTGGACGGACTATCTTTCCAACTACAACCTGACACTGGCTCGTATGGACGGCACGGTTGACCTGGTTGGTACGGCGTCCGACTGGCTGGATGCATGGCCGAATGCGAAGAACGGCGCTTTCCTTGAGTTGTCCGAGGACATGCTGAAAAAGTATGCGCCTAAGACATGGGCAAGCGTTCCGGCTGAGAACTGGGATCTGTGTAAGTATAACGGCGAGATCTATCTGATGCCGGAAGATAATTATGCACAGTGGGTTAACCATGGTTTCACCTATCGTCTGGACTGGGCGAAGGAAGCCGGCCTTGCGAACGGCGTACATAGCTGGGAAGACATGACCACCTATTTCCGCTATGTGAAAGAAACCTATCCGGATATCATTCCCTGGGATTCGGACGGTACACAGTATGCAACGCTGGTAGGCGGATGGATCGCTTCTCATTCCAATTATGTAGCGGTTGACGGTATCAGCGCAAACGGTATGTGGGGCGGTACGAAGGACGATCTTTATACCTTGTATTCTCCTTTTGTCACCGATACGGATTCTCTCGTAGAGTTCGCCAAGATGATGAAGGAATGGGATGAGATCGGCGTATGGCAGACAGACGTCCTGAATAACACGGCGGCAACAAACCGTGACGATTACAGAGTCGGCAAGGTAGCAGCGGAACAGCATCATACACAGACATGGACAGACCTGGTAAGCAAGACCCCTGCTAACACGATCTATCAGGATGACCCGGATGCAGAATCAGGCTTCTTCTGGTTCGGTGAGGAGGCTAAGAATCTGACCGCTCTTTCCATCACGCACGGTGCTATGGCGATTTCCGCAGGCAGCGCGAATCCTGAGAGAGCATTGATGGTTTATGATCTGCTCAGAAACGATCCGGAATGCTACAAACTGTTCTGCTATGGTATCGAGGGCGTGTCCTACGAGATCACAGACGACGGACTGCGGACAACACCGGAAGGTTACAACCAGGATACGGACAACATCAACGGTACGACAAACTACTGGTGGGGACGTAACGACGATATCGAGATCAGAGATGCTTCCCGTGACTGGGATGCGATTGACGCGATGTACGCTGAATATGATAAGGTTAAGATCGAGTACCCTTACGGACAGTTCGTGGCCGATGTGGATGCGATCCAGTCTCAGATTCAGAACATCAACCAGATTCACGAGCAGTATATGAAACAGATCGCATTCGGTAAGTACTCCGGAACGGCGGAAGATATCGTTGCGGAATACCAGGCAGCGATCAAAGCGGCAGGTGTTGATGACGTTACCGCGGAACTGCAGAGACAGTTTGACGAACTCTACAAATAACATATGCTTTTACCTGCAGCGGGACAGACTACATGGCCGTTCGTGCAGGGAAATATGCCCGGCGCGGTGTCAGCTGACACTGCACTGGGCGTATTTTTTGGGTGAAATGCCGACGGCCCTGGTAAAGGATTTGAAGAAGCTGCTGTAGTCGGTGAAGCCGCTCTTCTCAAACGCTTCCGTGACGCCTGCGCCGTCGCTTAAGAGCGCCTTGGCAATACTGATCCGCCTGGCGGTGATATATTTGCCTACCGTGGTGCCGGTGGCCGCCTTGAAGATGCGGCAGATATAGGATTCACTTAAGTAGAATTCGCCGGCAAGCTGTCCGATCGTGATCGTGGCGGTGATATTACGATTGATATATTTCAGGATGTCGTCCACCTGTTGGTTGTAGACACAGGGGGCAGCCTGCCTGGCCGGGCGGTTTGACAGGACGAGGCGGTTTAACAGCACCAGCAGTTCCATGAAGGCAGTCTGTTCCAGGATATCCTGACCGTAGCCTTTCGCATCCGTAATCTTATGAATGTAGTAGAGAAAGCGGTTCTGCTGTTCTTTGCTCAGAGAAAGTTTATGACAGAAATTTCCGGGGCGGTTTGTAAAGCAGGCGTCCAGATCGGTTGCCGGGGAGGCAAGCCGCCTGGTATAGTCCGGATGGATGGACAGGACGATGCGTTCATGGACGGCCTTGTCCACCTGGGTGATCTTATGGCTTTCATATTGGTTGATAATGAAAAGGTCGCCGGGTTCGATAGCGTAGAATCTGTTATCGATCAGAAACTGCCGGCCGCCCGAGATGGAATAATAGATCTCGTAACAGTCGTGGATGTGCATGTCCATAGTCTTTTCTTCCTTATATAAATGGGCTATGGCGAATGTCTGGGTGGCAGCGCAGTTTTCGATGGCCTGCTGACAGGAGGAGAGTTCTTTCATAATAAGAGTCCTTTCATAAAAGTTACACAATCCTATCGCTTATTCGAGTTTGCCGCAGCGAAGCAGGCAAATCTCGCAAAGATAATTTGCTTTGCAAATTATCTTTTATTATTGTACGGGACTTGTTCAATATTTGCAAGGTTTACAAGGGGATTTGAAAAGAAAATAGTCATTTATTCAGCTATAATTATATCAGACAAAAACAGAACAGGAAGCGAGGGTCGCTTCGGAATGGAGGGTACAATGGAACTGAGAACAGCGTCTTCACCGAGAGATGTGAAGCATTACACGACCGAGAGACTGAGAGAGGAATTTCTGATCCAGGATTTGTTTGTGCCGGGAGAGATCAAGCTGGTGTACAGCCATATCGACAGGATCATCACGGGGGCGGCGGTGCCGACGAAGGCATTGAAGCTCACGGCAGGGGATGAACTGAGAGCAGAGTATTTCCTGCAGAGAAGAGAGATGGGCGTCATCAACATCGGCGGCGACGGCAGGATCGCGATCGATGGAAAAGAATATGCGGTAGGATACAAGGAAGCTATGTATATCGGCATGGGGGCACAGGATATCGTCTTCGACAGCGTGGATGCGAAGAATCCGGCCAGGTTCTATTTAAACAGCGCGCCGGCACATAAGACTTATCCGACCGTGCTGATCAAACCGGAAGGGACACCGGAGGATGGCGTCGTGATCGTAAAGGATGAGAATAAGGTGGAGTTAGGCTCTCTGGAGGAGGCAAACCACAGGGTCATCTGTAAATATATCCTTCCCGGACAGGTGGAGAGCTGTCAGCTGGTGATGGGTATGACGAAGCTGATGCCGGGCAGTGTGTGGAATACCATGCCTTGTCATACGCATGACAGACGGATGGAAGTTTATCTGTATTTCGAGATGCCGGACGATGCGATCGTGATGCACTACATGGGCGAGCCCCAGGAGACAAGGCATATCGTGATGAGAAATGAGGAAGCCGTCATCTCCCCCAGCTGGTCAATCCATGCGGGATGCGGTTCCCAGGCTTATACTTTTATCTGGGGCATGGTAGGTGAGAATCAGGCATTTAATGATATGGACGACGTGGCAATGAAGGATCTGCTGTAGAAATGCTGCAGGAGGCGGTTTGGGCAGACGGATATCGGCAGCGGAAAAGCAGAGAGCAGAACTGTTATACAGGAAGAAAGGAAGGTAGTATCATGAATGATTTTATGAAGAAATTTTCTCTGGAAGGTAAGGTGGCGCTGATCACGGGGGCATCTTACGGAATCGGCTTTGCAATCGCGACGGCTTATGCGGAAGCAGGAGCGACGATCGTTTTCAACGATATTAAGCAGGAACTGGTGGACAAGGGTCTGGCGGCTTATGAGGAAAAAGGAATCAAAGCGCACGGATATGTATGCGACGTGACCGATGAAGAGCAGGTACAGGCACTGGTAGCAAAAGTCGAAGAAGAGGTGGGGGTGATCGATATTCTCGTGAACAATGCGGGTATCATTAAGCGGATTCCCATGTGCGACATGACGGCGGAACAGTTCCGTCAGGTCATTGACGTGGACTTGAACGCACCTTTCATCGTGTCTAAGGCGGTGATTCCGAGTATGATCAGGAAGGGCCATGGCAAGATCATCAACATCTGCTCCATGATGAGCGAACTGGGACGTGAGACTGTCTCCGCTTATGCGGCAGCCAAGGGCGGTCTGAAGATGCTGACCAGAAACATTGCGTCCGAGTACGGTGAGCACAACATTCAGTGTAACGGTATCGGGCCCGGCTATATTGCGACACCGCAGACGGCTCCGCTTCGTGAGATCCAGCCGGACGGTTCCAGACATCCTTTCGATCAGTTTATCATTGCCAAGACACCGGCGGCGCGTTGGGGTGAGACGGCGGATCTGCAGGGTCCGGCAGTATTCCTGGCATCCGAGGCGTCGGATTTCGTCAACGGTCATGTGCTTTATGTGGACGGCGGTATTTTGGCTTATATCGGTAAGCAGCCGCAGTAAATTCTTACTATGGCGAAACTTTTAGCCCTCCCTTATTTTGTTAGATAGATATGGAAGATCCCCTGTGTTTAGCTGCCATCTTTTCGCGGGGGATTCTTCCTATATTCTATCTCAGATCCACAGGGAATCTTAGGATCTGGGAATGTTATTTTAAAGCGGGAGACCTTCCGGAAGGAGAATGACAGCTATGTTTTACGAATATGCACTGACTTATCATATGCCTCTTAATGAACTTTCCCTATATCCGCCCTCTAGAGACAGGCAGGCATGGGAGGCGCTTGACGAGACGTGGAAAAAGGGAGCCGTGGAATTGGGGCGCTCTTATCTTGAGTATGCCTATTCGCAGCTGTCAGCCACCGATTTTCTGGATTTTACGCGCACCGGGAACCGGGTCCGCTATGAGGACAAATATTTTGCCAGACGGCATGCGCTGGATGCGCTTGTGCTGGCGGAGTGCGTGGAGAATACGGGGGAATTTCTGCCGGACGCCACGGAACCGGTATTGGATCTGTTTGCCTGCGAGACGGCGGCCATTCTGGCCACGGTCAGCTATCTGCTGGGGGAACAGTTGGACCGGTTCAGTCCTTTGATCCGTAAGCGAATCAGGCATGAGTTGGAGACGAGAATTTTCGGGCCGTATCTGTCCAGGCACTTCTGGTGGATGGGGAACGGGGAAGAGCCGATGAATAACTGGACGGTCTGGTGTACACAGAACGTCCTGCTGGCGGTTTTCCTTATAGAGACGGAGGAGAATTATAGACGGCGTGTGATCGCGAAGGCCGGCCGCAGCATCGACTACTTTCTTGCGGAGTATGGAGAGGACGGATGCTGTGACGAGGGGGCGCTGTACTACCGTCATGCGGGGCTGTGCCTTTTCAATGCATTGGAGATATTGAATGCGGTTACGTATGACCATTTTGCGGATCTGTACCGGGAGCCGAAGGTGCGCAACATTGCCGCCTATCTGATGAATGTGCATGTGCAGGGGGAATATTATGTGAATTTCGCGGATTGCTCTCCCGTGCCGGGCAGGTGCAGTGCGAGGGAATTTCTGTTTGCCAGACGCACCGGGAACCGGGATATGATGACATTTGCCGCCCGGGATTTCATGAACGGCTTGCCGCAGACGCTTCTTCTGCCGGCGGAGAATAACCTGTACTACAGGCTGCAGAATGCCTTTACGGTGAAAGAAATCTTCGCCTATACCGATAGCGTTGCGGAAAAGCCGGTCGGTTATGCCGATATTTTCTATCCGAGCACGGGGCTTTTTATCGCCAGGGACGACATCTATTTCCTGGCGGTGAAGGCAGGATGCAACGGCGACAGCCACAATCACAACGATACGGGCAGTTTTACGGTCTATAAGAACGGTTTTCCGTTACTGATCGACGTGGGCGTGGAAAGCTATACGAAGAAGACCTTTTCGCCGCAGCGGTATGAGATCTGGACCATGCAGTCCGCCTATCACAACCTGCCGACGGTTAACGGCTGTATGCAGAAGGACGGGAAGGAGTATGGCGCGGCGGACACGCAGACCAGGTTCGGAGAAGAAAGCTGTGAGATTAGGATGGATATCGCGCCGGCTTATCCCGCAGAGGCCGGGCTGAATCACTATATCCGACACGCCGTGCTGATGAAAGGGAAGGAGATCCGGATCCGGGATACGTTCCGGTTTACGGCCAGAACGACCTGCGATACGGGAAAAACAGCCTGCGATACGGGAAAAACGGCTTGCAATATGGCAAAAACGGCCGATGATGCGGAAAAAGCAGCGAAAGTGATATTAAGCCTTATGACTTATGAGAAAGTCGTTCCGGCGCGGCAGGGGCAGGATGCGGAAGACGGAGCACTGTTGGAAATCGGGGAAAAAGGCGTGATGTGTATTTCAGGCGGCAGAGTGGTGAAGACGGAGGAGATTCCGGTCATCGATGAGCGGCTTAAGACGGCCTGGAAACATGCGATTTATCGGACGCTCATTGCGGTTGACGGGACGGAGGCGGAGATCCGTATCTATTAAGGAAAGAGCTGCGTGCGCAGACGGAGGCCTTGACGAGACTGCATAAGGATTGGCAGCTGTACTGGCAGCATTTGTAAATTATGTATATGTGTATATCTGGAAAAGAAAAAGAGGAGGAAATAGCGATGGCTGTATTGGCGCTTAAAGTATTGGACAAAGACGGGAACACACGCTGCGTAAGCTCGGGAGAAAACCAGGTAAGCCTGGTATGTACGACGCAGTATCAGGAGGGAGACCGGGTAGTTCTGGAGACTTCCGAGAAGAATATCCATGTGTGGCTGCAGGTGGATGACGCGTTAGGCAGCGCCCTGTGCTATGTGACGGATAATGTTTCCTACGATATTCCGTTCGGAGAAAAGAGGATCTGCTATTCCCCGAAAGTTTTCTCGGGGAGCAGGCATTATCTGTGTGCGCGATGCGCGCGGGAAGATGAGATCCATGCCTACAGGAATCTGGCGCTGAATGTGTGTGACCAGCATGGGGATACCCATTGCTACCCGCACGCTTTCGCCAATGTGGAGACAAGAGGGGAGTCCGTCTTTGCGGCCCGCAATGCGATCGACGGGGTATGCGAGAACCGTTCCCACGGGGAGTGGCCCTATGAGTCCTGGGGGATCAACATGCAGGATGACGCCGAGATGACGGTGGATTTCGGACGGGAGGTGGAGATCGATAAGATCGTGCTTTACACCAGATCGGATTTTCCGCATGACA
>CANOCU010000054.1 GCA_947564645.1 uncultured Lachnospiraceae bacterium | reverse complement strand
TCCGGAAGGTAGATCGCATCACATCCCTGGCAGTCATCACCCTTCGCCAGAGCTGCTGCTGCAGTAAGCCATCCTGCGTTACGTCCCATGATCTCCACGATACATACGGTAGGTTTCTTCGCACCGAAAGACTCGTTGTCACGAATGATCTCTTTGATCGAAGTTGCGATATACTTCGCAGCGGAACCATAGCCCGGGCAGTGATCCGTCACAGGCAGATCGTTATCGATGGTCTTCGGAACGCCCATGAATCTCTGCGGTTTATTATGTGCTGCTGCATAATCGGACAGCATCTTGACCGTATCCATGGAATCATTACCGCCCGCATAGAACAGACATTCGATATCATGTTTCTCCATAATCTCGAACACCTTCTCGTATACATCCTCATGTCCCTCGATCTTCGGCATTTTAAAACGGCAGGAACCCAGGAATGCGGAAGGAGTTCTCTTCAACAGCTCTATTCCGGTCTCATCATTCAGATACTCACCGAGATCGATCATCTTATCTTCCAGGAATCCCTCGATACCGTGAACCATACCATAGATCTTCTTCACACCCAGCTTCTTGGCAGCGGCATATACGCCTGCCACGGAAGAATTGATTACGGCTGTAGGGCCGCCGGACTGACCAACAACAATATTTCCTTTCATCGTCTCTCTCCTTTATATAGTGTTCTTCGTTGTTCCTATCCGGTATTTACCGGATATCAACACGATTATACCAAATAAATCCAGACAAGACAAGCTGATATGTGGCCAAACTGCTATAACCTTCCCCCATGATGAATGACCGACGTATCAAAATGATTCCCATCTTTGACACCGGTACATGCCATGATTCCTCTTAGCTCACGGCCCATCTCCTCGATCCGCTCTGCCGCCCTGTCTGTTCCTTCCTTTAAGAATGGAATCAGATGTCTGCCGACACTGACCGCCGTAGCCCCCAACGCCATTGCCTTATAAGCATCCAGCCCGGAACAGATGCCACAGTCAACGAAGACCGGCATGTCTTTTACCAGTTCTTTTCTGATCTCGGGCAGCGCCATCAGGGGAGGAACCGCATCCTTTATTCTTCCGCCGTGATGGGAGACTACGATTCCCTTTGCCCCCATTTCCGCACACTTCACGGCATCATGAACGCTCAGCACGCCTTTTACAATAAAAGGAAGTCCCGTCGCCTGTACATAAGCCCTCATCTGCTTGAACGATTTCGGTTCCATCTGCTCACCCATGACCACATCCGGATTTCCATACTTGTCGAAAATATGGTCGATGTCCATTCCTACCGCCAACGCGCCCTTTTCTTCCGCATGGCGCAGCTGTCTTATGATCTTATCCTCATCGGCAAACGGCTTCACGATCCGTATCGTCCTGGCGCCTGTCGCGATCACCTGGTCAACTTCTTCCTCCTCCATCATCCCGATCCAGTGAACGCTGTTTGTCCTGGCGGCACACCTGGCATAACTGACCATCGGCTCCTCTTCCATCTGATACAGTGTTTTCAGATGAGATAACGCCGCCGTCATAATCGGAGAAGAAAACCGTTCTCCATACAGCTCCATCATAATAGAAGGAACCGCTGCCTCCATATATCTCGTCTCTAACAGAAGACTGTCGAAATAATCCCTTGTTATCTTATTGCTATCCATTCTCTTCCCCTCCCAATTCATCTTTTCCCATAAATGCGCCCCAATTCTTCGCCAAACGCCCGAAATCCCCTTCCTGTTTCACAATCGAAACCAAAAAGGGGATCACCGCATATCAAATTGCTTCAAATGCCATAACGCAGCTGTGCACTCTTATCCGTGTACTGCATACATTCGATCTTATTACCGTCCGGATCGTGAACCCACATCTGCCACGTGCCATCCATTCCCATCTTCGGCTCTATATCGATCTCCACTCCGCGTGATACAATCTCTTTTACCATCCGGCTCTCCCCCTTTCCTTCTCTGTGCCGATTCGCTCTTTCCTGCCTTCCCTGCGGCCGGTTCTTCCCTATAAACCTCTCTCACAGGGATCATCAAAGCCCCATGTACTTCTTAGTTTATCATATTGCTCCGTCAGAAACAATTCCAACAGCTCATCATACGTCCGGCAGGTCTTCCGATATTCGTTCAGCCCTTCACGGCCCCTGCCGTCATACCCTCGATCAGATACTTCTGGGAGAAGATAACGAACACGATCGCCGGCACTGTGGCAATACATGCCGCCGCCATCAGAGACGGCCAGTCAGCTCCGTTTTGCTGCACGAACTTCTGCAGTCCCAATGTCATGGTCATGATCGCATCTTTCTTCAAAAATACGCTGGCCACCGTATATTCATTCCAGGCATTCAGCATCGTAAATACGGACACTGTGGCAATACCCGGCAGCGTCAGCGGAAATACGACCGTCAGAAAGGCACGGAACTTCGTACACCCATCTACCATGGCCGCCTGCTCCAGCTCCATGGGAATGGAATCATAGAACCCTTTTAACAGCCAGATCGAAAATGCCAGGTTACCCGTTGTATAGCTGATGATGATCGATAACAGGCTGTTGGTGATATGCAGTTTGGTAAAGATCAGGTACTGCGGCATCAGCATCAGCATGATCGGAAACATCTGCAACAAGAGCAGCAGGACAGAATAGAACTTGAAATAGGGCCCCTTAAATCTGGAAATGGCATATCCTGCCGGCGCTGCACAAAAAATACAGGCCAGGGTTACTACTATGCTGACAATGGCGCTGTTTAACAGATTCTTGCCGAATTTCATCTTGATCATGACATAACCGAAGTTCTCCAGGCTTAAGTCTGCCCATTTCTCCGGGAACAGGGATGTAGTCATCAGGGCTGCGTCATGTGTTTTGATGGCTGTTCCAAACATGGAGATCAATGGAAGCAGCAGCAAAAACAACAGAATCGCAAAGATAACATAGATTACTATATTGATTATATTTTTCTGCGTATTCTTACTTTTCATTCATTCTCCTCGCTTTTCATCACCCGTAAATATATGATCGCTACCACTGTCATGACCATCAGCATCACGACAGCCATCGCCGTTGCCTTGCCCATATTACCTCTCATAAAGGAAGTAAAATAGGACATGATCGGCAGCGTGTACGTCGCTTTATTGGGACCGCCTCCGGTCAACAGATAGATATTGTCAAATCGGTTGAAAACCCAGATAAACATCAGGATCGTGCTGATCGCGCTGACACCCTTGATCATCGGCATCGTAATATAGCGGAAGGAACTCCAGAAGCCTGCTCCATCCATATACGCCGATTCATACAGATCCCTGGGGATCGAGCTCATCGATGCCAGAAGAACAATCATCATAAACGGGAAGTCCCTCCAGAAATCCGTGAAGATGACCGTATAACGGGCGATATCCCCCTTGGCCAGAAACAGGATCGGACTGTCGATCGCCCCGATCTTCATCAGGAAAATATTGATGATACCTACCCGGTCATTGAAAAGCAGCCGCCAACATACATTTGCCACCGAAGGAGCCACTGCCCACGGCAAAAGCGCCAGCGTACGGTAGATACCTTTGCCCGGCATCTTCCGGTTCATAATGAGCGCCAGGATCAGTCCAAACAGGTAGGAAGTCACTACCGTGACGATCGTATAGAAAAATGTATAACCAAGCACTCCAAGAAACTCCACATCCTGAAACAGATCCACATAATTATCCAGACCGATAAATCTTCTCTTGTCCGGATGCTGCAAATTGTACTTCTGCAGGCTGAGCGAAATGCCGTTAAACAGCGGATAGATATCTACCAGCAGGATCAGCAGAGTGGCCGGAATTGTCATCAGATATCCGAGACGATTATTTTCAATCTTGTTCTTTTTCTTTTTCATTCATTCACCCCTTATCCGCCTTGGCGGACATTTATTCACTGTTTAAATCATCCGTCCCGCCGCAAGCGGCGGGACGATCGATCTTCCCTACTTATTCGGCGGCTTCTCTCGCATCGTCGAATACGGTCTGGATCGCATCGTTACAATCCTGCAATGCAGTCTCCACATCCGTTCCTTCAATTACTTCCGCAAGTGCAACAGCCAACACTTTTTCACCTTCCATCGTTGCGAACTCCGGGAACATGGAATCCATCGGATAAGCCTGGGTGATACCGGTCTTGATACAGTTGTCCAGTGTCTCCTGATACCAGGCGTGCTCTTTATAAGCTTCATGCGTATAGTAGCTTTCGCGAAGCGGCAGGTTACCGTTGCCTGTGCCTGCCAGGATCTGAATATTGTTCTCCATCCACCATTTCAGGAAATAGCGCGATGCATTCGGATACTCTGTCTGGCTGAAACCGGCCACGCCGTTTACGTTTGCACAGTACTTACCTTCCGATGTACTAGGGCCGGTAAAAGGCGGCAGCACCGCTACATTTTCTTCAATATCAGTGTTTATCATGATGTTTCCGGAACGTCCAAAGAGAATACATGCTCCACCGGACAGCCAGATCTTCTCTACATCCGCATCACCATACCCGCCGGAACCCTCGGACATATAGCCTTCATCCATCATGGTCTTTACAAATTCATAGTTCTCCCTCTGCGCATCGGTCAGCATGGTCGCATTCTTATTCGCGTCAAACATACCGGCAGCGTTCAGGCCGTTTAATACCTCTGCCATATGGTTGGAGGAAGGTTCATTGCCGCCTGCAGTCAGAAGACAAGGAATCTTGTCCGGGAATTTCTCTTTCAGCTTCGCACACGCTTCCAGGAACTCATCATAGTTAGTCGGCAGCTTGTCAATACCTGCTTCCTCGAAGAAGTCCTTTCTGTAAGTGATCTGCTTCGGATCCACGCCGTAAGGAAGTCCATAAGTCACACCTTCGTATTTAAAGAAACCCCAGTACTGCTCTGCGATATCGTCTAAAATCGGGTTATTCTCCGCTTTCCAGGCATCGATGATCGGATCCAGGTCAAGGCTCTCTCCCATCTGTGCATACTGTGTAGGCGCTGTACTCGCACCTGTATAGACATCCGGCGCCGTGCCGCTGGTAACCGCCGTCAGGAAGGTCTCATAATAACCGTCCCAGGGGATCATCTCCAGATTGACCGTGATACCGTACTCATTCTCTTCGTTGAACTGATCGACCATGGCCTGCACATGATTCTGGTATTCACCGCTTGCCCACTGCATCTCCCAATATGTTAAAGTGGCATCCGGCTCAATCTCATCCAGGAAAGTTCCTCCAGCCACAGCTTCTTCGCCCTGCCCTGCGTCTTCCTGTCCGGCCTCCGGCTCTGTAGCCGTATCGGTTTCCTCTGCCGGTTCCGTCTCTTGTGTCTGCTCCGCTGCCGGTGCATTCTCTGTTGCCGCGTCATTTCCGCAGCCCTGCAGCATGCCCATTACCATGCCAAGGCTCAGTATGATACTTAAGGTTCGTTTTTTCATAATGAAATACCTCCGTTTTATATTCTTTACATTGATGTTTTGACAGAAATCAGTTTCACTTCCAACTTGCCTGGCATTCCCCCTTTCTGTCCGGACCTGCGCCAGACTGCCGCGCAGGTCTTCTCCTTCTTTGCCTGAAAACTTCAGCTGTCATTTTCAGTTCTTTCTGCTATAACAAGTGCGCACTATCTTTCACTTCCCACATCAATCCTGATCAACATGAAAAGCTTGAGATCTTAACTTAATATCCGAGTACATTATGGATATACTCCCTGGATATCTGCGCCGACCTGTAATTGCATACAGGCGGATTATCCAGCTCCACACAGAGCACTCCGTCAAAATCATGCTTCTTAAGGGATTTCAATACTCCGCCGAAGTCTACGACTCCCAGGCCCAAAGCACGGAACCTGTCAATGGCGTAAGGGTATTTCTCCGTATCCGGATCTACGTCCTTCAAATGAACGTAACCGATCCTGTCTCCGTACTTGTCAAATGCTTTCTCCACATCCATGCCCGCGACAAAAGTATGCGCGGTATCCAGACACAGCTTAACCAGATCATGGTCGACCAGGGAATCATAATAGTCGATCTCATCCTCCTTATAGACCGCTGTCGAGAAATGCGGATGAAAACATGCCGTCACCCCATTTTCCCTGCACAATTTACCGACTCTGTTGGACAGCTTCGCAAAACCCTCGATGGCCTTCTTATCCATGGGACGATCGTAAGGCTCGTCCGTCCACATGACCGCCTGCATGTTCATATAAGGAACACCGCCAAGCCGCTTCATGAAATCTACATAAGCCACCGCATTCTCCCAATCCGCCTCCGGATCCTCCGTAAAATGGAGATACATATTGACTAGCTTAAGGCCATATTTCTCCAGAAGCGCCTTTACCTTATCCGCATCGTCATCAAAATACTTCGTGATAAAGGCGAAATTCTCCACCGAGTCATACCCAAGATCCGCGGATGCCTTCAATGACTGTTCAAACTCCCACTGATAGTTATCCTCATGATTGACCAGCCATGTCCAACCCGTATACGCTATCTGCATTTTTCTGTCTCCTTTCTGTGTAAAAGAACTTATTTTTTGAAAATGTCTTTATTTTTCGATGGTGTATCTCTGCCGATACACCAGGGAAGTCTGTGCTCCAATGCGGCATTCGAGATTTCCATGATCTCCTCTGCCGTAAAACCATACAGTGATTCGAATGCAACAAAATCCTGCTCACGAATGCAGTTCCAGACAAATGTCAGCCCCACATAGGGCGTTACCTTGCCGCCTGCCACCGGATCGAGCGCGATAACCGGTTTCCCGGAATCATGAATGACCTGAATGCATTGTTCGATCTCGACCTGCATCAAATAGCCGGCACAATTATAGTTTTGTACATACACATCCACGTCATACCCGTTATCGTTGCCATAGGTAATGATCTCCGGCATATTTGCCTGCAGACCCGTACCCATTCCGGCGCTGCGGATCATGGTCAGATAGGTTTCCACCCCTTCGATCGTGCGCTTATGCTTATTGACCATTTTCTCCGTCGTCATCGTATCAAGAATACAGATCCTGACACCTTCTGACGCTGCCTTAGCAATCTTCTTCTCGGCAGCCCGGTACTGTGCTGCCCCGTCTCCCACCGCCAGATTCATCAGATCAAGCCTGATGAAATTATGGCCTGCTGCCTCCTCCGCCTGCTTCAACTGCTCGAACCTAGCCGGATCTACAGTAAATGCACCGATCACACCGTTTATGCCTCCTAAGAGAAACGCCGCCAGTTCCCTTTCTGTCTGCGCTTTGTCATACTTCATCCTGTTACCCAGATCCCGGATGCTGTAATAACCGGTAAGCAGCCTGGACAGCTCAATCGTTCCGATCTTATTTCCCGAAAAAATATCGTTAGCCATTGGGTATCCTCATCTCACTTTTCTGTTACTGTTCTATTTCCAGTCTGTTTTACGCACGAATGCTGAAATCTTTGCAGCTCCATTTTGCAGACCTTAGAAGTTTACACCGGCCTGCAGGATAATATTACAGTAGGATCTCGTTTCTCCGGTCCGAATGACCACCATGGAATCCTTACTCATCGTTTTCAGCGTTTCATGCGGGACAAATGACACCGGGATCTCTCTGAACTTATCCTCCAGAAGCCGGCACATTTCCACATTCGCTTCTTTAAGCTCCTCGGCCAGGACAGCGGCTTCAAAAACAAATTCACCACAGACCGCATCCAGTACATCCAGGAAGGAGGGAACCCCCGCAACCAACGCCAGATCAATACATTGCACTTCTTTAGGAACGGGAAGACCCACATCCGAGATCACCAGCGTCTGCGTATGGCCGATCGACGCCAATATTTTGATCAATTCTCCGTTTTGTATTCCTGTTCTCTTCATCTTTACCTCCTCATCCCCTCATGGAAACTGTATTCTCTATTTATTCTTATCTACTTTTTGAATCTATTCCTATATTTTTTGAATCTTGAATCCGTATTTTCTATTTTCCGTCTTTCCTGTTCTGATGTCGGATGGATAAACGTTTTACTATATTAAAAAAATTTCAAACTATAATTTCCGATAAAATCGCATATGCAAACACTCTTATATACTTTGCTCTTGAATAAACGTTTTATCATGGTGCGAAAATCCCTTTTTTCTCTGATCCAGGAACTTACTCCTTCTCCTGTTCAGTTGCCATCACGCTCTTCCTGACCACCAATTCCGGCTTTAAAAGGATCTGATGGGAATCCGTCTTATAGACTTCCTCATAATTCAGGGCTACCTTGACTACGTTCGCGCCGATCATCTTCACATTCTGACTGACGGAAGTCAAAGGAGCGGGCAGAAAATCGTTATAGGTATTGTTATCATATCCCACCACCGAAATATCCTTCGGGATCGACAACCCCATCTCATATGCCTTCTTATAGATTCCGTAAGCGATCGTATCACTGCTGGCAAAGATCGCTGATATGTTCCTTGCATACAGGTCCTCGAACAGATTGTAACCCGTCTCTACCTGGAACATGCCCTCGCCGACAAGCGTCGGGTCGAAAAGCACACGATATTCCTGCAATGCACGGATATAGCCAAACAATCTCTGCTTCGAAACGTCGCTGTTCATCGGTCCCGTGATGCAGGCGATCTGTCTGTGGCCAAGCTCAAGAAGATGCTTCGTGGCCAGATACCCGCCCAACTCATGGTCCACACGCACGCAGACGACATCACAGCTGTCAACATAACGGTCTACCAGTATGATCGGCACATGCGCTTCATCGGCAAGACTGTAGCACTCATCAATGTTACTCTTCTGAACATTGTTAGACAAAGCCAAAATGATCGCTTCCACATTCCTGTCTATGGCCGACTTCACACATTCCACATCAAGCGGCTGATCATTCGTGCAGTAGAAGATCGTGGTATAATTGTGCTTGGCTGCTTCATTACCGATACAGTTTACCAGTTCCGCGAAGAAAGGATTCAAAATATCCGGAACCACCAGCGCTATCGTATTGGATTTCTTGGTCACCATACTGACGGCCAGCTGATTCGGCCTGTAATTCAACTTCTTGGCAGCCTTGAAGATCGCTTCCTGTGTCTCCTTCGAAATATGATGTTTCTTCTGATTCATCACCACGGAAACAGTTGTCGTGGAAACGCCAACCTGATTCGCTACATCCCTGATCGTTGTCCTACCCAAAAGTAAAATCTCCCACCCACATTTACAAATTAACAATATTGATCATAATCCATAACAAATACGAAATACATAATGATTGATCATAATTGCACATCAGCCGCATAAAGAAAAACGTTTATGTAAGTCATTCTGCACTGCATTTGCCTTGTATCGATCCGTTTCTGTTGTACTGCTGTGAGTTCATTGTAGGTTTTAGCATATGGTTTGTCAAGCACAAAGTTTATTTTTGTATATTTATCACATATCTCCATTTTATTTTTTGTTGATTTATGACAATTTACAAAATGACACAGACCACTTATAGTTTTTGTATAACAGCTTTTTTATTTTCTTTTACACTAGTAAAACGTTTATGTAATTAACCATGTTAATCTGATGATTAATGTGATTAATGCGCAAAGATCAAAAAGGAGGATCGCGAAATGAAGGCAAAAGCTCTATGGGTTGTGGAAGAAAGAAAGATTGAGATTCGTGAATATGAATTGGAGCCGTTGAAGGCAGATGAGGTACTCATCGAGAATAAAGCGACGGGCGTGTGCTGCTGGGACTCTTATCTCTTCAGAAATCAATCCACAACAGGACCGCTCCCGTTCATGTTCGGGCATGAGGGCTGCGGTATTGTAAAGGAAGTCGGCCAAGACGTACACAATTTCAAGCCCGGCGACAAAGTATTCTGCTGCGGCAATGACCGTGGTATGTTTGCTGAATACTATAATGTACCTGCAAACAATATTGCCCGGATCCCGGACGATGTTACCGACTATGCGAAGTGGGTTGCAGAGCCGACCAACTGTGTAGTCAATCTCCTGAATAATATCCGGATCGATGCCGGCGACAATGTTGTCCTGGTCGGCGCAGGGTATATGGGTAATCTGACACTGCAGGGACTCACCAGAGGAACACAGGCCGGCAGCGTTACCGCATTCGACATCCGCGAAGACCGTCTGGACATCGCACGAAATTACTGTTCGGAACTGTATAATCCTGACACTGCTGCCGGAAAAGCAAAGATCAAGGAGATTCAGGATGCCGGAGGCGCCGACATCGTGATCGAATTTTCCGCCTCCAAGAGCGGTTTCGCATTGGCGAACGAACTGACCAGCCGTCCTGACGGTCCCAATCTCGGCGGCAAGCTCGTGATCGGTTCCTGGCATCGTCAGCCGATGGAATTTGACGGCACTCTCTGGCATATGTCCGGCATCTATGTATATAACTGTTCTCCCATGAGCAACCGTTACTATCCTGATATCATCCGCAGGACCGGTGAACTGCTCAAGAAGGGCGTCTATACACCAGGCGAACTCGTTACACATGTTGCGGACTATCGTGACTGCTACGATATCTTCTGCCGCTCCGTGGATAAAGAGGACGGTTATGTTAAGGGTGTCATTACATTTTAAGCGTAATCTTAAGGTTAAGATTTAGAAAGGAGCGGACCATTCCCATGCAACCGATCTTTCCCAGAACAACCATTGAAGAGACAGAGGTATCCAGACTGATCATTGGCTGCAACTGGATCTCCGGATTCAGTCACCGCACTTTCTCACAGGATCAAATGATCAAAGAACGGCACTATGAGACAGACCTCACCGTGAAAATACTGGAAACTTTTTTATCCTATGATATCAACTGCATTCTGGGCCTGTTTGACTATGACGGACATCTGACCGACGCCGTCAGGCAGGCCGAGAGGTCAGCCGGCAAGAACATGGTCATCATCGACGAGCCTGTCTTTCCGGTCGACGACACGCCGGAAGGCCGCAGGGAAGCTTTGCGGATCATCCGCGGATCTGCCGCCAGGGGAACGAAGATCTGTATGCCACTGCACTCTGTCTTCGAACAGCTTCTCAATAAGAATACCCATAGGATCGACCGGATCGAAGATTATCTCTATATGATCCGCGAAGCAGGCATGATACCCGGTGCATCGGCCCATATGCCTGAGATCGTAGAATACTGCGACGAAAATGACTATGATGTTCAAACCTATATCCAGATCTATAACTGCCAGGGATTCTTAATGCAGCGGGATGTGGAGGCGACGGCAAGACTGATCCATAACGCCAAAAAACCGGTCCTGACTATTAAGTCCATGGCCGCGGGCCGCATATCGCCCTTTGTCGGGTTAAACTTTGTCTGGAATACGATCCGCGATCAGGACATGGTCGCCGTCGGCTGTTTTACCGAACAGGAAGCGGTTGAAGACATCGAATACTCTCTGGCGGCGCTGCAACGGCGAATGCCTGGCAACTTTCACTGACAAATCCATGGCCGCGTTATCAAGGCAGTATTTCGAACATGCAGAAAGGAATTTTCTTATGAAAATCATTAATTTTGGCTCTCTTAATATCGACAACGTCTATAATGTCCGTGAATTTGTAAAACCCGGACAGACCATCCATGCAAGGGACTATCACGTAGCTGCCGGCGGCAAGGGTCTTAATCAGTCCATTGCTGCTGCAAGAGCCGGCGCCCGGGTACTCCACGCCGGTATGATCGGAAGCGGTGGGCGCTTCCTTACGGATATCCTGTCGGACGCCGGTGTTGACACTTCCCGGATCCACACGCTGGACGCTCCCAGCGGTCATACCGTCATTGAAGTAAACGCAGAAGGCCAGAATCGTATCATCGTCTACGGCGGCACGAATCAGATGCTCACCGATGCTTATATCGATGAAGTACTTGCCTGCGGAATGCCGGGAGATCTGACGCTGCTTCAGAATGAAACGAACCTGATCGCGTCCATTATCGTCAAATCCCATGAAAAAGGGATGCTGGTTGCATTCAACCCGTCTCCCATGCCGGATGATCTTACATCCATTCCGCTTGATCTGGTCGATTACTTTATCGTAAATGAGCTGGAAGCCGCGCAGCTTGTAGGTATGCAGCCCGATGACTCCTACGAAAGAATACTCGACTGTCTGACGGCAAAATATCCTCGGGCCGCAGTCATTATGACTTTAGGACACAATGGCGTATTATTTGCAAAGGATGGAGAACGCCACAGCCACCCTGTCTTCAAAGTCACTGCGGTAGACACTACCGCAGCCGGAGATACCTTCTGTGGCTATTTCCTGGCGGCAGTCTGCAAAGATGCATCCGTAGATACGGCCCTCAAAGAGGCCTCCGCTGCTTCTGCGATCACTGTCTCCCGCCCCAGCGCCGCCCCCTCTATTCCTCTCTATGCCGAGGTGCAGGAATTTCTGCAAGGTTTTCCTTGTCAGTCATAGCAGTCCCTGCCGCTAAGCTACAGTATCACGATCGATGCACGTTTCTTACACTTTCACTGCTCGTAGACGATCTGTACCAGGGTGAGCCCACAGGCGGGGGCCGTCGGCCCCGCTGCCTGCCGGTCCCTGGCCTCCAATATTCTTTCTACCTCTTCCGGCGCAAGATAGCCCCTGCCCACTTCCATCAGCGTTCCGGCTATGATCCTGACCATATTGTAGAGAAACCCTCTCCCTGTCACACGGATCACGAGTTCCCTTCCCTCCCTGAACAGATCCAGAGAATCGATCCGGCGTATCGTTGACTCGACCTTTGCCTGCGCGCTGCAGAAACTCTTGAAATCATGCGTTCCTACAAGATACTTTGCCGCACGCTGCATCAGCTCAATATCCATAGGCACGTAGGTAAAATGGGAATAGAGCCTTCGTACCGGCATGGGAAACGGTGCACAGTAGATCCGGTATTCGTAAGTCTTATGACTTACGGCATGACGGGGATGAAACGCCGGGTCCACCTGCTTAGATCCCTGCACCGCAATATCTTCCGGAAGCCTGCGGTTTAAGGCATACGCTATTTTTTCCGCCGGGATCGGACTCTCCGTATCAAAAACGGCAACATTTCCCATCGCATGGACCCCGGAATCGGTACGGCTCGCCCCGATCACCTCCACAGATTCTCCCAGAAGTTCAGAAAGGCATCTGTTCAAGATGCCTTCTATCGTCTCACCGTTCTTCTGGATCTGCCACCCATGATATCTTGTTCCGTCATAGGCTACCGTTAACATGATTCTCTTCATATGCTTACACCGAACCTTTTCGCCATAACAGCCAGCTCCTACTACTATAACCAGATCCTGATCCCGATACATGCCGCAAAATAAGCGGTCAACACGACATAAGCGATCCGGTCCCTGCCTGCATACCGAAGCGGCTTCATCTTCGTCCTGTGCTCGCCACCCCGATAGCACCTTGCTTCCATCGCCATCGCCAGATCATTCGCCCTGCGAAATGCCGAGATAAACAGCGGTACCAGCAGAGGTACCATAGCCTTCGCCTTCCTGATCAGATTTCCACTCTCGAAATCAGCCCCTCGCGCGATCTGCGCCTTCATGATCTTATCCGTCTCTTCCAGCAAAATCGGTATAAAGCGCAGTGCGATCGACATCATCATGGCAACCTCGTGTACCGGCACCTTAAATACTTTCAACGGCTTCATCAGTTTCTCCATGGCATCTGTCAGGCTGTTCGGTGTTGTCGTCAAGGTCATGACCGAGGATCCCACGATCAGAAACGACAGACGCACGGCCATCGTCACCGCCTGCTGTAGTCCTTCCCTGGTGATCCTCAGTTTCCAGACGGAGAACAGCACCTCACCCGGTGTCAGAAACAGATTAAATACTACCGTGATCAACATGATAAACACGATCGCCTTCATGCCTTTTACCATGAATTTGAAAGGGACCTTCGACAGCCTGATCACCACTGCCAGAAAGACTGCCGCTACCGCATAACCAATCCAGCTCTTCACAACAAAGAGCGAAATAATAAAACAGACTGTTGCTATCAGTTTCACACGCGGGTCCAATTTATGAATGACAGATTCTGTCTGATAATACTGGCCCAATGTAATGTCTCGTAACATAATGGTTTCTTATTTCCTTTCGGTATCTTATTCTTGTCACACACCGGACTGCTGTGTGACCGGCCGCTTCACGCGTCCGTTTCACGTTCGGTGATCCGACATGACTCGCAGGATCTCCTGACTTGCTTCCGTGATCGTTGTGGCATCCGTCCGAACCGGTATCCCGCTCTCATGAAGCGCCTGCATGATATATGTGACCTGCGGTGCGGCCAGTCCTACCGCTTCCAACTCTTTATAGTGCTGAAAAACTTCTCTCGGCGTATCATCATACATAACGGCGCCCTGGTTCATGACAATGATCCGCTCCACATATTTCGCCACATCCTCCATGCTATGCGATACCAGAATGACCGTGATCCCTGTCTCTGCCTTTAGTTTTGCGATCTGATCCAGTATCTCATCCCTGCCCTTGGGATCCAGACCGGCTGTCGGCTCGTCCAGTATCAGTATATCCGGTTTCATGGCCAACACGCCTGCAATCGCCACTCTTCGCTTCTGTCCGCCCGACAGATCAAAAGGCGATTGATAGAAATAATCATCCTCCAGTCCAACCTGCTTTAACGCCGCATAGGCCCGCAGCTCCGTCTCCTGCCTGGATAATCCCAGATTCCTGGGTCCGAAACAGACATCCGAGAACACATCGACCTCAAACAGCTGATGCTCCGGGTATTGAAATACCAGACCCACCTTACTGCGGAGCTTTTTCTTATCATAATCCTGCGCGTGAATGTCCTCGCCATTAAAGTAAATGCTGCCATCCGTCGGTCTCAACAGCCCGTTCAGATGCTGCACCAGCGTAGACTTGCCTGATCCGGTATGTCCGATCAGACCGATAAACTGTCCGTCAGGGATCACCAGATTGATATCCCGCAGCGCGTGTACCGCCATCGCCGTATCAGCGCCATATACATAATTGACATGATCTAATATGATCGACATTACTTCACCCTTTCATGATCGGTTTTCATTGCACCTGTGCCTTTTCCCCTTGTCGATAGATGCGCTTCAACTCCTGCGTCAATTCCTCCACCGTCAGAATACCTTCGGGAAGGTCGATCCCGCTCTTCTTCAATTCATGAGCCAATAACGTTACCTGCGGCACATCCAGCCGCAGCTGTCTCAACATCTCGACCTGTGAGAAGATCTCACGCGGTGTTCCCTGCATTGCGACTTTACCCTTATCCATCACGAAAACCTTATCCGCATGAATGATCTCCTCCATATAATGTGTGATCAGGAGCACGGTTATCCCTTCCACATCATTCAAGGCCCGCACTGCGCGCACCACTTCCCTGCGCCCATTCGGATCCAGCATTGCCGTCGGCTCATCGAGAATGATGCATTTCGGATGCATGGCGATCACCCCGGCGATCGAAACTCTCTGCTTCTGTCCACCCGATAATTTATTGGGAGAGAATTTGCGGTACTTATACATCCCCACCGCTTTCAGACTCTCCTCCACTCTTTCCCAGATCTCTTCCGTCGGTACCCCCATATTTTCCGGCCCGAACCCGACGTCCTCCTCTACTACCTGACCGATGATCTGATTATCCGGATTCTGGAAGACCATACCGGCTTCCTGTCGGATATTCCACAATTCCTTTTCGTCTGTCGTATCCATTCCGTCTACCCAGACAGACCCTTCCGTAGGATACAGGATCGCATTGATATGTTTGGCAAGCGTTGATTTACCGGAACCGTTATGCCCCAGGATCGCAACGAAATCGCCCTTCTTTACATCCAGATCCACTTCATCCACAGCACGGGTGATCCCCTCTACATTTCCCTCTTCGTCGCGCCTGATATATTCAAACACCAGTCCTTTTGTCTTTATGATTCCCATCTGCTACCCGTCTCCCTGTCTGCAACATTTTGACTTCCAGACTTTATCATACTAAAAAATATTCTAAAGCACAAGAGTTTCATTTATGATATACTTGATAATACGAAAGCATTCGCAGGATCGAAAGCACAATACCTGATATTGTTACCTATAAATAACAAAGGAGCCTTGTAAAATATGTCTCAAAATAAAAAGAATAAGGAAATTCTGCTAAAGGCCGCCAAACCCTTCGGTGTTCTGCTCGTTTTTATCATGATATGTGCATTTCTTGCACAGTACCTGACCGGTTCTGAGACACTGCAGGACTACGCGGAGAACAACCCGGATCTTGCCTATGGCAGCTCCTCTGACGAAACCTCTGCCAGGCCTCCCGCATACAATAATCCAGAAGAATCCGGATCGGATCCCCCGGACATAACCGCGGCAGATTCTGTTGAATCAGAGGAGGAAGACATCGAAATGATCATAAATTCCGAACGCACCACCTATCAGGACGGCTTTTACTATGAACCCTTAAGTGATACCGTAAAGCAAAGGATAACCGGTATCTCATACCCGGAAGAGGGGTGTACCGTACCCTATGAAGATTTAAACTATGTAGGTCTTCTTTATGTTGACTTTAACGGAGAAACGCAGAACGGAGAACTCATCTGCCATAAAAAGATCGCTCCGGGCATTGTGGAGATCTTCTATGAACTGTACAAAAACGATTACCGCCTTGAGCGTGTCCGCCTGATCGACGAATATAACGGAGACGATACCAGTTCCATGTTGGATAACAACACTTCCTGCTTCAATTACAGGGTTGTGGACGGAACGACCAGCCTCTCCAAACATGCCTATGGCTGTGCTATCGATATCAACCCCTTCTATAATCCATACGTCGTATTTAATAAAGATGGAAGCGGTGAAACTTATATCTCTCCCAAGGGCAGCGAGATCTATGCCGACCGCTCACAGGATTTCCCTTATAAGATCGATGAAAACGATCTGTGCTATAAACTTTTTATTTCCCATGGCTTCACCTGGGGCGGAAACTGGAACTCTTCGAAAGACTACCAGCATTTTCAGATCGTTTTAGACTGATAATTCCTATCCCCTCACATAAACGGAGGAGTACACATTCGGAAAATGTGTACTCCTCTGTCATTTACCTGGTAATCTCACCCGGTTATCAATTCCTTATAACCCGGACTCTTTATAACTCAAACATGGACATTGTCTCATCCATCTGATTAGATATGTTCTTCAGCTCATAAGCCTCATCTGCAATCTCATTGATGATGCCGCTTATCTCAGTAACGGAAGCCGATGTCTCCTCCGTACTTGCCGCATTCTCCTCCGCGATCGCTGACAGGTTCTGCACCGTATCCACGACACTGCTTCTCGCTTCGTTGACCTTCGAAGTCCTGTTGGATACTTCATCGATCACGCCGATCGACTGTTCAACATTCTGGATCAGCTGTGCAACCTGCTCATTCGTATTCGTAACATTCTGACTCTGCTGCTCCATCATCTCTTTCACTTCATTCATGGTAACAACAGATTTATCGGAATCCTCGATCAGGGACAGGATGATTCTCTCAATCTGTCTTGCAGACTCATTAGACTGTTCAGCAAGCTTCTGGATCTGCGCCGCAACCACTGCGAAGCCTCTGCCCTGCTCGCCTGCACGCGCTGCCTCGATCGATGCATTCAGGGACAACAGATTGGTCTCTTCTGCAATGTTGGTGATAAGTGCTGTCGCCTCTTTGATCTTCTGCGCCGATTCGTTCGTAACATTGGTCTGCTCATAGATGATATCGATAGACTGACTCGTCTTGGCATTGCTCTCCTGCAGTTCGCGGATCGCTTCCATAACGGTCTGGCCGCCTTCCTTCATCTGCTGTGCCTTGTGATTCAGATTATCCAGTTCACCAGCCATCTCTTCGATCATATTACCCATCAGGATGATATTCTCTGTCGCACTCTGTGTCTCCTCAGCCTGAGAACCTGCACCGATCGCAATCTCGTTGACCGCCTTCTCCATCTGCTCAACATGCTCGCTCGTGATGCTTGTTCTGTTACGCATATTGTCGGATGCCTCTAACAGCTCCTTACTGCCCTGAATAACATTCTTGATGATATCTGAAAGGTTCTCCTCCAGCTTCTTGATCGCTCTGCAGATCTCGCCGACTTCGTCCGACTGACGCAGGGACTCATCATCAAACTTGAAGTTCAGTTTGCCGCGTGCAACCTCATCCAGTGCACTCACACCGATATTCAGTCTCTTCGACATCTTACCGACAATAATAATCGTGAGAATTGTACACACGATCATAAGTACAGCTGCCAGTGCAACTATGATCATCGTGATCTGTCTGATCTGAGAATCAACGATCTCCTTCTGCATGCCGGCAAATACCATACCGACTGTCTCGCCTGTCTCAAAATCAAACAACGGAATATAATATCCGAAATATTTCTGACCCGACACTTCCACATTGTCGGTAAAATATTCTTCACCGCGTCCAAGCACCTTATCTTTGACTTCATTATCTGTCAGAGTACCCAAAACGCGCTGCCCGCTCGCATCCTTAGCAGACGTCATATATCTGGTATCCCCATAATAGATGGAAACATCAATATTAGCTGCTTCCTTGATGTCATCCGCCAGATCAAGCTGCTGAGAAATGTTGAAATCACCCTTCACCAACTCATTGTTCTCATTCAGTCTGTATGACTCGCTGTTCATCTTCCTGAATGTAGTACGCACTGCGATCGCGGTACCACGCAGACCATCTGAGATAGTCACTTTCATTGCATCGTTAATCTTCTTATTGCTGACTACTGTGATCGCTATTCCAAGCACCAGCAACGGCAATAGTGCAATCAATAAGATTTTTTGTTTTAATTTCATCCTTTTGTTCCTCCATGCCCCTTTTTAGTCAAAATGCTATATCTATTGTAGCATATTTATAAAGAAAATCCATCCCTAATTTTTAAAAAAATAAACCCTGTACGGCATGACAGGGTTTACTTCCATATTCACTTGTCTATACAAGCTCGAGAACAACTTCCATGGCTGCATCGCCCTTACGGGGACCAATCTTGACGATTCTTGTATAACCGCCGTTACGGCTTGCATATTTAGCGCCATATTCGTCAAAAAGCTTAGCAACCAGATCAACTTCTTTGGTACCTTTCTTTCTCCCTGCCGGTGTCGCAGGCACTTCCGTTACCGGATAGAGAACCTTAAGCATCTGTCTTCTGGCATGTAATCTGGACGGAAGATCCTTTTTGATCTCCTTCTCCACCGTGTCAAACACGGTAACCTTCTTGCCGTCTACGACTTCTTTTACTCTCTTGCCATCCTTATCCTTACGAGGTACCTTGGCGGTTACTTTAACATTCTCAAAATTATCTTTTTCTTTTACAGCCAGTGCGATCAGACCTTCTGCGATCTTACGCACTTCCTTCGCTCTCGCCTCTGTTGTAACGATCTTTCCGTTGTACAGAAGTGCTGTAACCTGATTCCTAAGTAAAGCTTTTCTCTGGTCAGATGTTCTGCCCAGTTTTCTGTATTTTGCCATAACAGGCTCCTTTCTCATCGGGGAGTCAGTCTTCTCCCACATCATGGTTACATCCGGCCACGCACTTTGGACTTACTTACCGAATGCAGTTATTATTTCCATTTATGAGCAGGCATATCGGCGCTCCTTGGTCTTATCTTCCATGCCCTCTTATCATGCATCAGGACGGCTCCTAAACCTCATCGCTGGGATTCAACTGTAAACCTAACTCCTTCAGCTTAGCAAGAACTTCTTCAAGGGATTTACGTCCGAGATTACGGACCTTCATCATATCCTCGGAAGTCTTATTTGTCAATTCCTCTACCGTATTGATACCGGCTCTCTTTAAGCAGTTATAAGAGCGAACCGACAGTTCTAATTCATCAATGCTCATTTCCAAAACTTTTTCTTTCTCATCGTCCTCTTTCTCTATCATCACTTCAGCCGTCTTGGCATTCTCAGACAGATCGATGAAAAGACTTAAATGTTCACTCAGTACCTTCGCGGCAAGGCTGACTGCCTCATCAGGCTCTAATGTTCCATTCGTATAGACATCCAACGTCAGTTTATCATAGTCCGTGATCTGTCCGACACGAGTATTTTCCACGGTCACATTGACTCTCTCTACAGGTGTATAGATAGAATCGACTGCGATCACACCGATCGGCAGATCTTCTGTTTTGTTTCGGTCGGAGCTTACATATCCTCTTCCCTTCGTGATCGTCAGTTCCATATATAACTTGGTATCTTTACCGCTCAATGTTGCGATCACTAAATCCGGATTCAGTATTTCAACGTCCTGATCGACCTGGATATCCGATGCTCTGACAATTCCTTCGCCCTCATACTCAATGTATGCGGTTTTCGGCTCATTGGTATCGCTGCTATTCTTTATTGCAAGGCTCTTGATGTTCATGATGATCTCAGTGACATCTTCCTTCACACCGGGAATAGAACTAAATTCATGTAAAACACCTTCGATTTTCACCTGGCTGACTGCAGCACCCGGTAAAGAAGAAAGCATGATTCTTCTAAGAGAATTACCGAGAGTAATTCCGTAGCCTCTCTCTAAGGGCTCAACTACGAACTTGCCGTACTTCTTATCTTCTGAGATCTCTGCAACCTCAATATTCGGTCTCTCAAAATCAAACACGCAAATACCCTCCTTTGCGAACATGTTGGAAAACCATTGTTTACGTCTTATTACTTGGAGTACAACTCGACAATAAGCATCTCATTAACCGGAACGTCGATCATCTCTCTTGTCGGAAGGTATTTTACAGTTCCTTTCAATGCTTCCTGGTCCACCTCGATCCACTCCGGAACAAGTCTTCCACCTGTTACTTCAAGGATATCCTTGTATCTCTGTAATGATCTGGCCTTCTCTCTTACCTCGATCACATCACCTGCTTTGATCAGATAAGACGGAATCTGGACCGGCTTGCCATTCACCAGGAAATGCTTATGGCCTACGACCTGTCTTGCCTCTCTTCTTGTTCTTGCAAATCCCATTCTGAAAACTACGCTGTCAAGCCTGCTCTCCAGCATGATCATAAGATTCTCACCGGTCATTCCCTTCATTCTCTCGGCTTTCTTATAGTAGTTTCTGAAAGGTTTCTCAAGTACGCCATAGATGAATTTTGCTTTCTGTTTCTCTCTCAGCTGAAGTCCATACTCACTGATCTTCTTACCGGCTCTTGCTGATGTTCTGTTAGATTTCTTATCATATCCTAAAAAAACAGGATCTAAGTCAAGGGATCTGCATCTTTTCAATACAGGAACTCTGTTTACTGCCATTTTCTTCGGCTCCTCTCAAAATAATTTTGTTTACAGCATCTATATCACTGCATATAACGACGCCTTCTTCCAAACTCTTTTCATAACGATTTTCTTTTCGTTCTAGACGCGACGACGCTTAGGCGGACGGCATCCATTGTGCGGCACGGGGGTCACGTCGCGGATACTCGTCACTTCCAGGCCGCATGCCTGAAGTGCACGGATCGCAGCTTCACGTCCTGAGCCCGGACCCTTCACCATAACATCCACTGTCTTCAAACCATGGATCAAAGCGGCTTTTGCCGCTGTCTCTGCAGCCATCTGTGCTGCATAGGGAGTAGATTTCCTTGAACCTCTAAAGCCAAGCCCACCAGCGCTTGCCCAACTCAACGCATTACCCTCCGTATCCGTCAGAGTAACGATCGTATTGTTAAAAGAAGACTGAATATGTGCCTGTCCACGTTCAACGTTTTTCTTTACACGCTTTTTTGTCACTTTTTTGGTAACTTTTTTAGCCATAATAAACTAACCTACTTTCTCTCTTTCTACATAAAGTGTTACATCACTCGGTTTCATGATCTCCGATCCCGAAATCATCTTACTTCTTCTTATTTGCCACTGTTCTCTTAGGACCTTTTCTTGTTCTCGCATTTGTCTTGGTCTTCTGTCCGCGAACCGGAAGTCCCTTCCTGTGACGGATGCCTCTATAGCATCCAATTTCCTGAAGACGCTTGATGTTCAGGGCGATCTCTCTTCTCAGGTCACCTTCCACCATGTAATCTCTGTCGATCACTTCTGCAAGTCTCTTAACCTCATCATCAGTCAACTCCCTGACACGGGTATCCGGATTCACATTAGCAGCCTCCAGAATCTTGTTCGCGCTTACTCTACCGATCCCGTAGATATAAGTCAAACCAATCTCCACACGTTTCTCTCTGGGTAAGTCAACACCTGCAATACGAGCCATTTACGTTTCCTCCATTTTCTTCGAGTCTTCCTATGATCTTATCATAGGCATACCCATAATCTTGCAATCGAATCTGCCCGTCAACGAACTACGCCGACAGGTCCATTCGCGAATACAGCTACTTGAGAAGAAACAGCTGTATTCTATGCACACCAGACAGTGTGCATGATACTAATTGACTGGGGTAGGTTCTACCCAATCGGATCAGGCGCTCCGATCTATCCAAACACAATTGTTGGTATCAAAAAGTAATCTCCGAAAGGCTCTTCCATCTATATGATAATCAGTGCCATTCTCTCTCTTAGGAACAGAAAAGATCCTGACGCTGCAGCCGCTCATAATAAAATTCTTTCGATAAAGAACCCCGCTTGGATCTCTGAATATTCGGGATTAACCTTGTACCTGTTTGTGCTTCGGATTCTCACAGATCACTCTGATCTTTCCTTTTCTTTTAATGATCTTGCATTTTTCGCAAATCGGTTTTACTGATGATCTGACTTTCATCTCAAACCCTCCTTTCAAAAAAGACCGTTTTACATTATATCACCAAACCCTGTATTTGGCAAGGCTATTTGTAAAGAATTATACCTGACATTTATTTATCACGCCAGATGATCCTGCCCTTGGAAAGGTCGTAAGGTGATAATTCCAAAGTTACCCGGTCGCCCGGCAGGATACGGATAAAATTCTGGCGCAGTTTTCCGCTTATATGTGCCAATACCACATGTCCGTTCTCCAGTTCAACCTGAAACATGGTATTGGGTAACTTCTCAATTACTGTTCCTTCGATTTCAATTACATCAGCCTTTGACATTTGCTTCCTCCTGATACATTTTAATTGTTTTCTTTATTTCCAGATCCGAGTAGCCGCCTGCCGGCTGCTCCATCCGTACTCTCTTGATTACCTGAATATGCTTCTTATTTTTCTTCTTTGGTCCGTTTACAGTTCTTTTTTCGCCGTCGGCTAAATATACATATTCATTATCTTCCCCGATTATGACATAAAGCTTCTTTCTGTCATGTCCAGCCCTGGACTCGGCAAGCATTCCCGTCATTCTAACCTCCATGATTCCGTCTGCCGGAATCCAAAATCCATACCCGTGAAGTTTCACGACACCCTTCATGCGCCAGGAAGTGTCAGAATCTCCGGTTCGCCATCTGTGATCAGTATCGTATTCTCATAATGAGCCGAGAAAGAATGATCCTTGGAAATGACCGTCCAGTCATCGCTCAGCCACTCTACCTCTGCCGTCCCCATATTGATCATCGGCTCGATCGCCAGCGTCATACCGGGCCGCAGCTTCATACCCCTTCTCCTCTGCGCAAAATTCGGGATCTGCGGATCCTCATGCAGTCTTGTTCCAATCCCATGTCCCACCAGCGCCCTGACGATTCCATAACCGAACGGGCTGACATAAGCGTCGATGGCATTGGAAATATCGAACAGCCGGTTTCCCGCCCTGGCCGCCTTAATACCCTCAAAAAAGCTCTGCTTTGTCACATCCATCAGTCTCTGCACATCTGCGCTGATCCGGCCCACGGCGTGGGTTCTTGCCGCATCAGAATGATATCCCTTATAGATCAGTCCGGTATCCAGGCTGACGATATCGCCTTCCTGTATGATATGGGAATCCCTGGGAATCCCATGCACGACTTCCTCATTCACGGAAACGCACACAGATGCCGGATATCCCTGATAATGCAGAAAGTTAGGCGTACAGCCCCTCTCTCTGATCAGCCTCTCACAGGCTCTGTCAATATCCTTTGTGGAGATACCCGGTCTGATGATCCCGGCGAGCTCCTCATGTACTTCCGCAAGCAGCCTGCCGGCTTCCCGCATACACGCTATTTCTCTTGGAGATTTAATTGTTACCGCCATTTTCTATTCCCGAAGCCTCACTATTCCAGTATCTTAACAATGGCATGAAAGACATCCTGCATATCCTGCGTGCCGTCCACCGTCTTTAAGATTCCCTTTTGTCCGTAAAAATCGATCAACGGCTGTGTCTGCTCATGATACACGTCCAGACGCCTGCCAACCGTCTCCGGTCTGTCGTCATCCCGAAGCACGAGTTCCTGTCCGCATTCGTCACAAACCCCTTCTCTTTGAGGTTTGATGTATTCGATATGGTAAGTAGCTCCACAGGAAACACAGGCTCTCCTGCCGCTCATCCTTTTGATGATATTCTCATCCGGTACATCCACATCGATCGCATGATCGATCTGATCGTGCAGTTTGTCCAGTTCTTTATCCAACACTTCCGCCTGCGGAATCGTTCTCGGAAATCCGTCCAGAACATACCCCTTCTTACAGTCCTCCTGCGCCACCCTGTCAAGCAGGATCTTCACCGTCAGTTCATCGGGTACCAACAGGCCCTGATCCATATAACTTTTGGCTTCCATGCCGAGCGCCGTCCCGTTCTTAATATTGGCCCTGAAAATATCCCCCGTGGAAATATGAGGGATACCGTATTTATCCGCAATCAGTTTAGCCTGTGTTCCCTTGCCGGCACCGGGAGCTCCTAACATTATTATTTTCATACAAATCCCCATTTCTGCGCACGTTCCTGTTTCAACCTGGTCGAAACAATGCCTTTGACAGATCTGTGTTCAGTGCGCCGGACACAGATCTTTGTATCTTGAGCGAGAAAGGGACGTCTCAGTCATCCTGCCGTCCCTTCCATTCCCATATTCATTAGTCGTTTAAGAATCCTTTATAATTACGAACCAGCATCTGAGATTCAATCTGTTTGATCGTCTCAAGAACAACACTGACGATAATGATCAGGCTTGTTCCACTGAAGGATACGCTTGCGCCGAAAATACCATTGAAGAAATACGGCACAATACATACGATCGTAAGTCCGACTGCACCAATGAAGACAATGTAGTTGAGCACTCTCGTGAGATATTCACTGGTAGGTTTACCAGGTCTGATCCCCGGAATAAAGCCGCCCTGCTTCTTCATATTCTCTGCAATCTCTATCGGATTGAAGGTAATGGATGTATAAAAATATGCGAAGAGAATAACAAGCGCAATATATACAACCAGACCAATGGAGTAAACCGGCCTTTCCGGGTTACACCAGTAATTGGAATTCATTCCCATCAGGATATGTCCCCATATACCGGAACCATTGATACTGAACAGCGAACATACAATACTCGGAAGCTGCAGCAGCGATGATGCAAAGATCACCGGAATAACGCCTGCCGTATTGACCTTCAGAGGAAGGTTGGTCGTCTGTCCGCCAACCATCTTTCTGCCCTGCACCTTCTTGGCATACTGTACCGGAATCCTGCGCACACCGTCATTCAAAATGATGACTAAAACTACCATCAGCAAAATCACGGCAATAATGATGATCGCAGCCACCACACCCTTGGCAATCGATCTGCCGATGACGAACTGCTGGAACAGCTGCGTGATGTCCTGCGGTACGCGGGACAGGATATTGATCGTCAGCACAATGGAAATACCATTGCCCACACCGTTTTCCGTGATCCGCTCACCGATCCACATCAGGAATGCACTTCCCGCCGTCAGAGCCGCGATCACCGTAATAACATTGAACACATTATAAGTCAGCAGAAGCCCCTGCCGTCCAAAACCGATCGCCATGGCACTGGCTTCGATCACTGCAAGAACAACCGTAACATATCTTGTAATGGATGCGATCTTCTTCCTGCCGTCGGCGCCGTCACGCTGCATCTCCTCTAATTTCGGAATTGCGATCGTCATCAGCTGCATGATAATGGAAGATGTGATATATGGTGTTATATTCAATGCCAGGACAGACATCCGTAGGAATGATCCCCCTGTAAAAGCATCAAGGAAATTGAAAGCATCTCCGTTCTGCGTCTGCTGTTCAAACCAGTTCGCAAAGAAATCCGTATTAATACCCGGAACCGGGAGCTGTGATCCGAAACGGATCACAACTAACATCAAAAAAGTAAACAGCAGTTTCTTCCTGATCTCCTTGATTTTAAACGCATTCTTTAAGGTTGTTAACATTAAATCACCTCTGCTGTTCCACCAAGCGCCTCGATTTTTTCCTTAGCGGATGCACTGAAGGCACCTACCTTCACATCGAGTTTCTTGGTAAGTTCTCCGTTTCCAAGAATCTTAACGCCATCGCGCGGATGTTTCACGATTCCCTTTTCGATCAATGCATCGACGTCAACGGTCGCGCCATTGTCAAATACTTCCAGTGCACTTAAATTGATCGCAACGATCTCCTTAGAATTTCTGCATTTAAATCCTCTCTTGGGAAGACGTCTGTATAATGGCATCTGTCCACCTTCGAAGCCCGGTCTCGGCGCTCCGGAACGAGCCTTCTGACCTTTGTGTCCCTTGCCGGCTGTCTTTCCGTTGCCTGAACCATGTCCACGGCCTCTTCTAAAATTATCACTGTGAACAGACCCTGCTGCAGGTCTTAAATTTGATAATTCCATTGTGACACCTCCTTTATCTATACTTCCTCTACTTTAACCATGTGTCTTACATTCTGGATCTGGCCTCTGGTTGACGCATTGTCAGGCAGTATCACCGACTGGTTGATCTTGCGCAGTCCCATAGCCGCAACCGTCGCCCGGTTCTTGGGAACCTGGCCAATGGTAGATCTGATCAAAGTAATCTTTAACTTCTTACCTGTTTCTTTATTCTCTGCCATCTCTTCTTCCTCCTAAATCTTCAAAAAACTTCAGGCAGCCTAAGCGCGGACTTCTTCCACAGCTTTGCCGCGGTTCTTAGCTACTTCTTCAGGAGTCTTTAACTGGCTTAAACCTGCGATTGTAGCAAGCACAACGTTCTGTTTATTATTGGAACCCAAAGATTTCGTACGGATATTCTTGATGCCTGCAAGCTCACATACAATACGGGCAGGACCACCTGCGATGATACCGGTACCTTCCGGAGCCCTCTTCAAAAGAACGGAAGCGGAACCGAATCTGCCGATAAAATCATGTGTGATACTGTTCTTCTCATCCAGTGCGACCGGAACCAGATTCTTGATCGCATCTTCCTTACCTTTACGAATTGCTTCAGGGATCTCAGTTGCCTTACCTAAGCCTGCGCCGACATAACCGTTGCCGTCACCGACTACTACCAGCGCCGTAAAACGCATGTTACGGCCACCTTTAACAACCTTCGTAACGCGCTTGATCGTTACTACTTTTTCAGTCAGTTCCAACTGACTTACATCTATGATCGTACGTCTCATGTGACTATCTTCCCCCTTCCTAGAATTCTAAGCCAGCTTCTCTGGCCGCTTCAGCTAATGCTGCAATCTTACCCTGGTATATAAAGCCGCCTCTGTCAAAGACAACCGTCTTAATGCCTTTCTCAATTGCTCTCTTAGCGATTACTGTTCCCAAATATGCTGCCGCATCAACGTTATTGGTTTTTTCCAGTTCAGACTTTACATCCTTTTCAAGAGTAGACGCCGAAACTAAAGTATTTCCAACTGTATCGTCAATAATTTGAGCATACATATGATTATTACTTCTGAACA
>CANOCU010000053.1 GCA_947564645.1 uncultured Lachnospiraceae bacterium | reverse complement strand
TCATACCTATTATCTTTCGATCATAGCGTACCTAATTTAAATCGTTACAGATTAACCACATACATGCCATTCTGCTTCACCGATAAGGCAATTACTGCACCTTGGTTGCCAGGAATTCTGTCATCATCGCATTGGTCTCTTCGAGGCCGTTCGCTTCCAGTTCAGCGATCATCGCATCCCAGTTGGCGTCAAAGGAGGACTCAGGCTCCGTTACACATTTAACAAGCGCCGGGAAAGCGATCTCATCCAGGATCGACACGTTGTTGCTCAGCTCCTGCGGGATTGCGTAAGCCCACAGTGGAGAGTACGGAGGCGTCTCGAATTCCTCGGTCTGCGGGAAGATATCGATCAGCATATCTACACCCCACGCCTCACAGGCAGCCTTCTCCACCTCGTTGTATTCTGCCATAACGGATTCCTTGCTGACAGGCGTATAGTAATTGCCGGTCTCATCCTGCACGCCGTCGCCGTAGATCGGGAATCCCACATAGTTACCGATACCGGTATTCTTGCTGTAATCCGGATCCGATTTTGCCTTGGCGATCTCTTCCTCGATACGATATCTCATACCGTTCTCATCTACCAGGTAGTGTTCTCCTTCCACACCCCATCTGTAAAGGATTGCGCCTTCATCGGAACACAGGAAATCCAGGAACTTGATCGCACGCACGGGATCTTCGCAGCTCTTGGTGATCGCCAGGCCGTATCCAACCTGCAGACCCTGATACATCAGCGTGGGTGCCTTCTTGCTGGGATCCATAACAACCGGCAGACCACAGTATGTCTTATCCAGCATCCCCTCTGCCGTCAGGGTTGCATGCGCCTGCATATAATGCCAGTTTGCATCCGTGATCGCGATCACACGGCCGCTGGAAAGCTTCGCGATATAGTCGTCGTCTGTCTGTGTCGCGAAGTTCTGATCCAGAATGCCCTCGTCATACATGCGGCTCAGCCATCTGAAATATTCCTTCTCATCATTACTGGAATGCTTGTAAGTACAATTATAGTTCTCGTCGATCAGCCACTGTCCGTTATCCGGCTGTGCATCTGCGATAAAGCCCGCCGGATTGCCCAGGGTGATCATCCAGTGCCAGTCGGATGCGCTCATGGAGATACCGATGGTCTCCAGGCCGTCCTCCGTGGTCGGATGCGCCGCCAGGTAGGATTTGATCATCGCCTCATATTCTTCCAGTGTGGTAGGATATTTATAATCGTTCTCCGCCAGTACCGCATACTGGATCTGGCAGGTTCCGCCGGTCGTCAGGATCTTGCCGCGCACGCCTGCATAAGAGAGCTGATAGATACCGGGATCGTCAGCGCCCCATTTCAGCTTCTCGAACTCGTCGCCGTACATCTTCTTGATATTGGGACCATACTGTTCGATCAGATCCGTCATATCGATCAGTGCGCCCGCTTCATAAAGGTTCGTTACGGCTGCCTTGGAGTAGATCATATCCGGATAATCGTCGTTGGCGATCATCAGCGCCACATCCTCGCTGGCATCGCCGGTGCTGGATACCGGGTACGTAATCTCCAGCGTCACGCCGGTCGCCTCCGTGATCGCCGCGCCAACCGGCGTCTCGCTCCAGTTGCCGTTCTTACCGTCCGCATTGTAATACTCAAAGGTAATGGGTGAAGTGTCATCCCCACTGTCTGCTTGGGCGTCGCCGCTGTCTCCTGCTGCCGCACCGGAATCTGCCGCTCCTCCATCACTCCCGCCATCTGTAGATGCCGTGTCACCGCCGCCGCATCCGGTCAGCGTACCTGCCAGCAATGCACCCACTGCGAGCAGGGCTAAGATCTTCTTCCTTTTCATGTTTCAGTCCTCCTTTTTTTCTTTATACACATCCCCCTGCATCAGTCTTTCACGGAACCAAGCGTCATACCGCCTACGAAATACTTCTGCACGAAAGGATATACGATGATGATCGGCACTGTCGCCACTACCGTGACCGCCATACGGATCGCCATGGGCGTTACTGCCTGTGTGGCATTGGTGGTCGTGTGCGTATCCAACTGCATGGTCGCCTGGGACATGATCTTATACAGCTTATACTGCAGGGTGGGCAGCTTCTTCGCATACAGATATGTATCCATGAAGGAGTTCCACTGTCCTACCGCGTAGTACAGGGCGATGGTCGCGATTACCGGCGTACACAGCGGCATAACGACCTTATACCAGATCTGGAAGTCGTTGGCGCCGTCTAACTTCGCCGCTTCCTGCAGGGCGCCTGGCAGTCCGTCGATAAAGGAACGGACAAGAATCATATTGTAGACCCAGATCAGGCCGGGAATGATGTATACCAGGAAGTTGTCACCCAGATGCAGCGTACGGATGATCAACAGGTATTCCGGGATCATACCGCCGCCCACGTACATCGTAATGACGAAAAGCAGTGTGAAGAACTTATGGAACACGAAATCCCGGCGGCTTAAGGTATAAGCCAGCATCGCCGTACAGATCACGCCCGCCAGTGTGCCGATCACGGTCTTGGCGATGGAGATAAACAGCGGCTGTACGATCCCGCCTTCTTTAAATACGTATTTGTAGTTGGCCAGCGTAAAATGACGCGGAATGATAAAGTTAATGTTCTTGATCGTATCCGTGGCGTCGTTCAAGGAGATCGCAAGCACATTCATAAACGGATACAACGTCACGATCAGGATGATCGCAAAAAATACCAAAAGGAAATAGTCGAACCATGTTTTATGTAAATTTTTCATCTCGCCACCTCACTCTATACCAATTTGTCTTCGCCGACCAGACTGGCGATCTTATTCGCGATCATCAGAAGCGTAACGCCCACTACGGACTGGAATACGCCAAGCGCGGTACCAAGACCGTAATCGCTGCTCTTAATACCTCTTGTATAGGAGAACCAGGAAAGAACCATCGTGTGATCCTGTACCAGTGCATTGCTGAGGAGCATCTGTCTCTCCATACCTACATTGAGCGCGCCGCCGATACTCATGATCAGCAATACGACGATCGTGGGCCGGATACCCGGCAGAGTGATATGCCACATTCTCTGGAAACGGTTCGCACCGTCGATCTGCGCCGCCTCATACAGGCCCGGATCGATACCCGCCATGGAGGACAGATAGATGATGGCATTCCAACCCATCTCCTTCCAGCAGTCGATGATGACGATGACCATCCAGATCAATGGAGAATTGGTACTCATCAAGTGGAGATTGGAGCCAACCAGGGAATCGATCACGCCGCCGTCGTTGAAGATATTCTTCGCGATACTGGCGATGATAACCCAGGATACAAAGTGCGGCAGATAGGAAATGGTCTGCGTCACTTTCTTAAATCTCGTGAACATCAGTTCATTGAGCAGTACTGCAAAGAGGATCGCGACCAGAGTGCCCACCGCGATCTGCAGGATACTGATGCCGATGGTATTGATCATCGTCTGCTTGAACAGTCTGTCCTCGAACGCCTTGATGAAATTCGCAAAACCGGCAAATGGCCTCTCCCAGATCGGCAGCGCAAACGTCGCCGGTTTCACCTCCTGAAACGCCATCGTCCATCCCCAGAGCGGAATGTACTTGAAGATGATGAGCCAGATGACAAACGGCAGCGACATCATCAGCAAATACCTCTGTTTCCATACCAGAGCCAAAGTGATCTTCTCTTTCTTCTTGGCCCCTCCCTTGCCTTTAGCAACCATACTCTTACCCCCTGAATCTTTATTCTTTTTTTGTAAGATTTCTACACAGTTCCGCGTGCACACGAATTGCACACGAACAATTCGTGAATAATTCATGAATAATTCGTTAATAATTATAGCAATAACTCTAACGTTTTACAGTTGTATTACTTGTCTATTTTGACTATCATTTCTTAACTTTTTTCGTCAACTTGTACAATTTGTGCCATTTACGGCTTTTTGCCCTGATCTGCCCCTAAAACCCACATAAAATCAATATTTATCCGGTTTTTCCATCCTTCTCCAACTGTCATTTCCATAAAGACTGGTCAAAAAATACACATAAAAAGGATAATTTATCTATAGTGCATTGTTCTTTCCACCTTATAAAATGAAATGGGCAAATTGATCGCAGGGATACATGCAGCGCAGAGGCAGAAACGAAAGAAGACGGGAGGCAGGAAACGGCCATGGACAGAACACATATTTACGATTATCTTTATACGGAATCAGGCAGGGAAAAGATAATAAATTCCCGTCTGGGCAATTTTACCCCCCCCCACTCGGATTTTGGCGATTTCTTTACGTTGTTGTCCAAGCTGCCTGTGGATCATGATTCCCACAATGTTCCGCTCATCACCTGGAATCATATTCTGAATATTATCTATGATGTATATGACGTTCCCACCGATGTGGAGCGGACCGTGGTCCTGTTTAAGCCCGCCGCCATGGAGATCCCGGAGCACACCCATACCTATTTCGAGATCATCTATGTGTTGTCCGGCAGCAGCTCCCATGTGATCAACCAGACCGTCCAGACCTTCACCGCAGGCGACTTCTGCATCCTGCCGCCGGCGGCCAGACACGCCCAGACCGCCTGCATCGACTGTGATACGGTCAGGATCCTGGCGCGCCCCTCCGCTTTCACGGAGATCTGCACGGGCCTTCTCAAGGGGCAGGACATGTTGAGCCGCTTCCTGCTTGGCAGTATCTATAATGAGAACAGCGAACAGTTTCTGCTCTTCCGCACCGGAGACAATGCGGAGATACGGGAACATATCTTCGGCATGTTCGGTGAGATGCTCTCTCCGGACAACTATACGGACCGCATTCTGACCGGTATGCTGATGGTCCTGCTGCTGCGCCTTTCCAAGCACTGGCAGGCGACTACCCAGATCATTCCGCTTGGCAACAGCGACCATGAGATCATGCTGTACGTACAGGAGAACTATTCCACCATCACGTTAGAGAAGCTGGCCGCCCATCTGCACTATACCGTGCCCTACTGTTCCCGGTACATTAATAAACTCTTCGGCTGCACCTTTTCCCAGCTGCTGAAGCAGATCCGATTCCAGAAGGCGGACCTGCTCTTACAGAACTCCACGCTGACGGTCAACCAGATCAGCAAGATGATCGGCTACGAGAACCCGGAGAACTTCATGCGCGCCTTCAAGAAAAGGCACCGGATGACGCCCTCCCAGTACAGAAACCAATATGCGGAGAAGAAGGAAGAAGCTCCGATGCCGTAGACGATAAACAGAATGTAAAAAGGCAACTGCCGCGGTCACCGTCCACGGCAGTTGCCTTTTATCTTTTTGTATTTCTAGTTCTTTTGTTGTCTTTTGTCTTTTATGCCCTACTCTTTATCAGTCTCTTCCTCATGCACCTGTCTCATGGCCCGGAACTTCTCCTCCCAGGATTCCTCCAGCACAAGCCGCGCCTCCCTGATCTCCATGCCGCCCTGGCCGAAGAAGAATTTGAGGAAGGTGGTATTGTGGAAGGAAGGATGCAGCATGACGGCCTCGGTCCTCCACTCCGTGTCCTCGCCGGTTAAGGAGATGGTCTTCACGATCTGCTTATCCTGTGAAACAGTGAGCGGTACCTGCGCCAGACTGCTCTGTCCCACGATCCTGCACACCAGTTCCAGCTTGTAAACGCCTCTCTCGCTGAGGTTCAATTCGAAGTTGATGCTGCTTCCCTTGGCTGTCGGAATCTGCTCCGCAGGCAGCGCCGCCTCTTTCCCCGGCACCGCGATCCTTACCAGCTCGCCGAAGGATTCCGTCTCCTGCGCCGCAACGGCCGCCAGCTGTCTGTCCAGCTCGCTCTCCCTGCCCATCATGCGCGCATAAGCAGGCGTGCGCAGCAGATAACGGCAGATATTGGCTGCACTGCGCAGATACTCTCCTCTCGTGATCGTTCCCTTCTCCAGGCTTTCCGCGGAATTGTCATTCTGGGTATTCTTCGAGGAATCGGCCGTCACCATGAACAGATCGTTCTGGGCGCGCACCATGGCCGCTATATTCTCCACCTTGCCGGTCTCGTTCTCGTCGTTGCCCTTCGCCCACCAGTCCGTCATCACGATACCGTCATAGTTCCACTCGCCCCGCAGGATCGTGGTCAGCATGTCGTAGTTGCTGGCAGACCAGAAGCCGTTGATCGGGTTGTAGGAGGTCATAATGGAATAAGCGCCGCCCTCCGTCACCGCGATCTCGAAGCACTTCAGATACAGTTCCCTGAGCGCACGTTCCGATACCACCGCTTCCACCATGTTGCGCTTATACTCCTGGCTGTTGCAGGCAAAATGCTTGATCGTGCCGGTCACGTTATAGCGTCCCATCGCCCGCAGCTGTGCCGCCGCCATCCGTCCCGTTACCAGGGGATCTTCACTGAAATACTCGAAGTTTCTTCCGTTCAGAGGATTCCGGTGCAGGTTGATGCCCGGTCCAAGCAGCGTGTCTACCTTATTCTTGCGAAGCTCTAACGCTTCCCACTCGAACAGCTCTTCCGAAAGCGCCTCGTTGAAGGTGCTGCCAAGACATGCGCCGTTTGGCATGGCGAAGGCGATGCTGCCGCAGTCCATACGGATACCGCTGGGACCGTCCGCACAGCAGGCAACCGGAATGCCAAAAGCCTGCAGCCGCTCCGTCACGCCGCCGAAAGCTCCTGCCGTACCCGGCGTCACCTTCGGGGAACACATGCCCTCTCCTCTTACCATACAGCACAGATCCTCGTCCGACAGCTGCGCCAGGAAGGTCTCCATAGATACGGCGCCCTTCTCCACATCGGAGAGCTTATAGCCCTGATCGCCCGTGCAGGCAGTATTCTCCGGCAGCCTGTCCGCGCGCCGCTTACCGGGATCCACCGTGCGCAGAGGCGTCGCCTCATAGCCTGCCTGATAGCCGCCCCGGTCGTCCGCCTGGGGTTTCATCCGCTCGAAAGCCGTCACCGGAGCACAGGCTTCCTCCGCCTGTCTCACCACCCTGGTCTCCTGCAGCGTCACGCTGCCCACGGGCGAAGCGCTCCGCACATCGGTACCCGCATGGAACAGGTACTCTCCCGCTTCCAGAACCCAGCAGGATCTATGGCCCGTCACGCCGCCGTCATCATAGGATGCGAGCGTATACCAGGAAACCGGGATCTGCAGCGTCACGGATTCGCCCGGCGCAAGCTCCTTCGTCTTGGCAAAACCGCACAGCGATCTGGCCGGCTTACCCATCGCTCCCTGGGGCGCCTCACAGTAAACCTGTACCACTTCCTTACCGGCATAGTCTCCTGTATTGGTCACCTGCGCGCTGACCGTAACCGCATTGTGTGCATCCGCGCCGTCGGCCTCTGCCAGTTTCGCTTCCACTGCAAAGGTCGTATAGGAAAGACCGAAACCAAAGGGATACAGAACCTTGTCCTTCGCAAATGTCTCAAAATAACGGTATCCTACATAGATATCCTCCTGATAGACGTTCCGCTTCTCATCCCCGTAATTGCCCGTGGACGGATAGTCCGCGATATCCCTGGCGATGGTGTCCGTCAGCTTACCGGAAGGCGTCACCCGTCCCTCCAGCACATCCAGAACACCGTTGCCGCCCTCCTGGCCGCCCTGCCATACATACAGAACCGACGCCGGCTGATAGCGCTCCACCCACTTCATATCGATGATATTGCCCACATTCAGAAGCACCACCGTACGGTCAAAAGAAGCACACACCAGTGCAAGCATCTCTTCTTCCGCTTCCGTCAGCAGATAGCTGCCCGCTTCCGCCTTATTGTCCTGGTCCTCCCCGGCAGTCCTGCCGATCACGATCACCGCCGTGTCGGATTCCTTCCTGGCATCCTCCACCAACTCCTTCGTCAGCGGCATCTCCTTCTGGAACCAGGGCTCTCCTGCCCAGCCCGCGCCTGCATCATAGGGATTCTCCTTAAGCCACGCCTCATAGACCGCCTGCAGCTTCTCATTCAGCACAAATTCGCTCTCCGAAAGCGCCTCTCTGATCCCGGTCACATAGCTCGTATTGACCAGGCCGCCGGAACCCGTGCCGCTCTTATAATAGTTGAATTGTCCTCTGCCAAAAAGCGCGATCTTCTCGCCCTTTCTAAGCGGCAGCACATGCCCCTCATTGCGCAGCATGACAATACCTTCCGCCGCCACGGCCCTGGCCGAAGCAGCATATAATTTCGTGTCAAAAATCTTGTTCTCCATCCCCTACTCCTTTCCTGCTACAGGATATTTCTTTAAAATATAGTATATAACATCCGAGGGGGATTCCACAACCGCAGAGGGAAGAATTATTTGCATTCCGGCTATCATTTTTTAGCCTTTTGCTCTCCGTCACTTCTTTTCTCGTAAGAGAGCGAATGTCCGAACGTTTTCCGGTAAAGATTATAGAAATAATGCCAGTCTGCATACCCTACCATTTCCGCGATCTCATAGATCTTCCTGTCACTGCCAAGGTACAGTTCCCGCGCGTATTCCATCCGCAGTCTGGTCACATAGTTGACAAAGTTTTCCCCCATGCTCTCCTTAAATATCTTGCTGAAATAATTTTTGCTCATACCGACATGGTCCGCGACCATCGACAAGGACAGGTCTTTATCCCCCAGATGCTCTCTGATATGATCGACCGCCTTCTGCATCTCTCTCTTGCACACTTCCTGTCCGCTCTGCCCCGGCGCCTGCAGGTGCTGCCGCCTTCTGTCTACCACTTTCCCTACGGCATCCTGGATGTCTCTTGGCATCATGGACGGTTTGAACAGATAATCCTCCGCACCCAGCCTCATGGCGCTGCGTACCAGATCGAATTCATTGAAGCTGCTCAGGACAATGATACTCGGTTTCCATCCGCTCTCATGTACTGCCTCGATCAACCTAAGTCCGTCCATCTGCGGCATCCGGATATCCGTCATCAGGATATCCACTTTCTGCGTGCGCATAAACGCAAGCGCCTCCGCCGCAGAAGATACCCCTTTTACCTCCAGATCATACTGCCGCCAGTCCACGCTCTCGATCACTGCCTCTCTCGCAAAGGCTTCGTCATCCACGATCAGCATCCACATCGCTCTTATCCTCATAGGTTGGCCGGAACGGTCACGATAACGCTGGTTCCCGCCTGGCTAACGCTGTTGATCTCCAGCCCGCACGCCTCCCCGAAATGAAGTCTCATGCGCTGGAGAATATTGTTCAGTCCTATTCCTGTCAGCTTATCCATTCCCTGAAAAGCAAATCCCTTTCCGTTATCCTTCACCGTAATGACCAGCTTCTCCTCCTGCCTGACACATTTGATCCACACGATATTTTCCGGCCGCTCCCTGTCAAACGCATACATAAACGCGTTCTCCACGATCGGCTGCAGCAGCATCTTCAATATCCTGCATTCCTCCGTCTCCGGGTCGATATCGTAATGTATCCGGACGTGGCTGTCATAACGCATATTCTGTACACAGGCATAGTCGTTGATAAAGGAGAATTCTTCCTTCATGGAAACCATATTGTCCGTATCCTTATAACTATACTCCAGAATTCTGGTCAAGGCCACGATCGATTCGGCGATCGCCGTCTGCCCTGTCTTGATCGCCTGCCATTTGATGCCGTTTAAGGTGTTGTACAGAAAGTGAGAATTGATCCTTGCATTCAGTGCCTGCATCTGCAGCGCCGTTTTCTCATGTTCCTTCTGGATATTCTCCCGCATCAGCAGATCGATCCTGGAGACCATCTGCCCAAAGTTCTCTGACAGATCCGCCAGCTCTTTGTTATAGGATCCGGAGATCCGCACCTTGAAGTCACCGCTTCCCGCCGCTTTCATGCTGTCGATCATAGCCATGATCGGTGTGGTGATGCCTCTGGCAATGCTGACCGAGACCGCGGTCGCACAGATGATATAGACTGCCAGCACGGCAATCCACGTCTTCATTGCCTTCTGCAGCTCCTGATTCAGCAGGGTATCGCTGTTCACCTGTACCAGCTTCCACTTGCTTCCCGGGATATTCCTGACCCTGACCGTATCGCTTCCCGTCCGCTCTCCGTCCTGCCTGTCGGCAAACAGGCAAAGCTTCCGGCCCCGATAGACGGCGTCCTCAAGGAACTGCCCCGCCAGCTCCTTTTCCGGCGCATAGAGCAGTCTTCCTTCCTCATCTACGATAAAAGAAAAATCCTCCTCCCCCAGCACGGCATTCTTCATGATAGGTTCCAGCTGGGAATACTTAACGTCCACCTGCACCAGACCGATCGTTCCGCTCCTGGTATACTGGTTTAAATACATCACATAGCTGATCCGCAGCGGCACGTTTTTCGCATGATCGATACAGGCATACGTCACCGGTCTTGGCGGTATCACCATCTTCTGGCCCGGCTGGCCAAAGACCGGCCTCTCCGGAAGCTCTTCCAGAAAGGCGTTCTTGTTCCATGCGCTGTTCGTCGAAAAACCCTGTCCGTCAAACGTAAGAAGGTAAATATGATCGACCACTCTGTTGGCAAGCTTGATATTCAGAAGCTGTGCATTGATGCTGCGCGCAAGCAATAGTCTCTCATAGGCTGTTTTTCCGGCATATCCTTCCAGGTCCTCCTGAAATACCACCATCCCCAGCACCTGTTCCGACACGGTCTCACACTGCTTTACGAAGTCTTCCAGATCCCCCGCCACGGTATCGACCGTATGCCGCTGCATATCCTGCACCCTCTCCACATAGAATCCTCTGATATTCCTGTAGAAAAATACGAGCAGAACAAAACTGGACAATACAGGCACGATCATGGCTCCGATCATCACCTGTGTCTTCACGGACAGTCTTTCGAATTTCCATGCTCCGATCATAGGCCCCCTCCTGCTGCCGTTCACAGCGCCTTGCCCGCCTCCGCGCATACATTGCGCACGCAGTATCCTCCGGTAAGGCTGCGGTCTCAAACATCCACAGGTCAGACCGCATATTTCTCCTGCAGCTGTTCCAACGTTATCATAATCGAAACAGCCTCCGTAGAAAACTCTTTTCTGACATTTTCACAGATTTTCTCCCAGTCAAAGACATCCTGTCCATACCGGTCGGCGGTGGTGACCCTTACCAGTTTCCCCGCCCTGAACTCCAGCATACACTGAAAATACAAGGCTTCCCCCTGCATGACCCCTATATTGTAAACGCCGTCCTGTCTGCCAAACGTTTCCAGAAGTTCCCACAGATTCCCACGCCGCTTCCGTAAGGGCAGGATCTGTATCCGTGCATCCAGCGTTTCATACATAAACTGCAGATACGTATCGATGTCCATATCATAAATTTCCCTGCCCTGCACCGCCGTGAAGAATCCGGCTATGGTGTCACGGGTATAGATCCTGATCTCATCCGCCTCCGGAAATTGTGCTTCCATCTGCTGCCCGACCGCTCCTTCCGGAATATCCGCTCCCTTCCGGTTGTAGAGCCTTCCCCGGAAAAAGGCACGGTATCCCTCTTCTTCGATCAGCACATGCGCCACCTCTCTTACGGGCTCCAGAATCCTCAGGACATGTCCCAGTCTCCCCCACAAAGTCGGTTCCAGATATTCCACTACAAGATTTCTGTCTATCAAATCAAACCCTCCCTATACATTCTTTCAATCCCTTATTTTCATACTTGTTAACCATGCCGCCATCCGCGGCACAAACGATGTGTGAATCATCTCTTTTTATACTTCCTTCCATACGGATACCGAATAAGGTTCCAAATCCACCATGAACGCATTCTCACCTTCCACATCCTTGCTGTTCCAGATTCCCTGTAAACGTCTTTTCCCCCGGAACGTCACCCTGCAGGTAAGCGCATCCTCCGATCCATTTGCCAGCCAGAGCAGCTTCCCGCTGCTCTCCCTACGGGTATGTACCGTCAGCTCCACTCTTCTGTCCGTAACGCTATATTCGGCCGCAAAGCTCATGTCCGCCAGACTCTCTTGTGTCACCTCCTTCAGCAGACTGATCTTCCCGCCTTCCCGGTACAGAGAATCTAACAGCAGGCAGGGATTCTTCCTCCTGTCTTCCACAGGCATGGAGGGTCCCAGGATCAATCTCCTCCCGCCGCCCGCCTCGGCAAATCCCCGCAGCAGCCGCTGATCAGTCTCCGACATCTGTCTGTAGGAAGCGGCAAACACGTAACGGTATTCATACAGCCTGTCCTCATCGATATAGCAGTCTGACAGATCATAGTCGATGTGCAAGGCATCCAGCGTACCCATAACCTGTATCAGCCAGTCTTCCTCAAAGGTCTCCGCACAGGTATCCTGCTCCATCTCCGCGGCGTTCTCCTTTGCAAAAAGCGCCGCCGGAATATCCGGCCCCTGTATGAAGAGATTGGATGACAGGGTGTTTGGATCCATCCGCGCGGTGCAGGCCTTCAGTCTGCCCATATCATAGTTCTTAAGCAGCAGCACCTCGGGGCGGCGTCTGTACCGGCAGACCTCCTGTTCTTTTAACATACGAAGCATCCGTTCAAAAAGCCGGCGATAGCTTTCCCTGCTCCTGCCGTCACAGGTAAGCGGCGCGCCTGTCCATCTGTCACGCTCCGCAAGCATGTAGAAATTCACCGCCTTCATGCCGTTCATAAAAGCATACAGATAACCAAATTCCTCTTCCCCGGCGTTTAGCACCTCTCCCCTGTCAAACCAGGATCCCGAACCAAACTCCGGCACAAAAGGCAGCCTGCTGCTTCCCGCCAGATAGCGGATCCGCTGCTTCAGCATCTTCGTATCGCAGGGCTCGGGATAGGCGTCGATCCCGGCCACGGAAAGGCCCGGAATCCTTTCGATCCTCTGTACGGAGATGGGCGTATAATCCTGATAGGCACAATTATGAAAGACGGGAAGACCAAGATCCATCTTTTCGATCATGCGGACCATACGTTCCAGTGCATACAGGATCTGGTATTCTTTATATTCCGTCCAGTCAAGATAGTACTCCATGGAGTACCCCGCTTTTTCATCATATCCCACAGGCGGCTGGATGTGCTCAAAATCCGGAAAATCTTTCCCGTATACAGCCGATACCCTGTCGGCGGAATGATATTTCTCCCGCAGCATCTGTCTGTAGAGCGCCAGCGAATCCCCGGCATAATCCATGACATAGGGCCTCTCCCTGAAAAAATAACAGGTTTCATTATCGGCCTGTACCGCCACAATATTACCGGCTGGATAACTGTGCCGCCTGAGAATGGGCTGCAGAACCTGAAAATAGGCTTCCGTCTCCCGATACAGCTTCCGACTGGCGTAAGAGGGTATGGCAAACTGCTTTGTCACATAAGGATAGACCACTGATGTTCCCTGCGCCGTTTTAGCCTGGATCTCCTCATCCGCCAGGATCCACTCCGGATAGCCAAACAGCGTCATCTCCGCATTGATGTGCGGTCCCGGCCTGACAATGACCCACAGTCCCTTCTGTTCACACAGGGTAAGAAACGCTTCCAGATCCTTTCTCTCATCCTGCTCACCGAAATCGTAGACGCCCGGCTCCGTCTCGTGTACACTCCAGGGAATGTAGGTCTCGATCAGGTCGAATCCCATCTGTTTGCTCTGCTCCAGTATCCCGCTCCAATCCTTTCTCTCTATCCTCCAGTAATGGATGGCGCCGCTGTAAAGCGGAATTTCCCTGCCATCGATGATGATCCCGTTTTCTCCAAATCTAACCATGTCCATATCCTACCCTTTCACTGCTCCCGCAGTCATTCCTGCTATCACCTGTTTCTGAAACAATAGATACATAAGCATCACCGGCACGATGGAGATCACAAATCCGGCGCACAAAAGCCCATACTGTGTCGCATAGGAGCCTTTTAAGGCAGAGATCGCCAGCGCCAGCGTCTTTTTGTGCGGCGAAGAGATCAGCACAAGCCCCATCAGCAGATCATTCCAGCAGTTTAAGAAGGCCAGTGTCGCAACCGTCGCGATCCCCGGCTTCGCCACCGGAAGAATGATCCGGAAAAAAATCTGCCCTTTGCCGCAGCCGTCGATCGTTGCCGCCTCGTCTAACTCCTTCGGGATTCCTTTCATAAAACCGTTCATGATAAACATGCTGAAAGAAATATTGACTGCCGTATACATTATGACAAGGCCAAGCAGATTGTCCGTCAGATGAAGGTTCTTGAAGATCAGCACGGACGGGATCAGCAGCGCATGGATCGGGATCATGATCCCCAGTGAAAAATAAGTGTCCAGAAGAACGCTTCTCTTCACCCTCGTTAAAATATAACTTCCCATGGCCGTGATCACGATCAGGATGAGCAGCGTCGCAAGACAGACTGTCATACTGTTAAGAAAATTTCTGCCCACATCCGCCCCTTTCCAGGCTTCGGCATAATTCTCAAACATGGGAGACGACGGAAAGCCGAAAGGATCACCGTAGATGCTGCTGTTGTCTTTCAGCGAAGACAACACCACCCACAAGAAGGGATACAGACAGATCACCGACGCCAGCGTTAACACAAGATACTTCCCTATGGAAGCCAACTGGCTCTGCCAGGATTTCCTGAAAAATTTCATAGTTACCTCACTCCCTTTCCCTGAATCTTCCTATACCGTTTAACAATCCCGTGATGACCAGTGACAGCGCAACGATCGTCATGGTGACCGCACTGCCCGTCCCGAAATCCGAATTCACAAAGGCCGTCTTGTACATGTAAACTCCCAGATAGGCGGAGCGTACACCCGGACCGCCTCCCGTCATGATCCAGGAATGCTCGAAAGCCTTCAGGGAACCGGTAACACATAAGATCACGCATATATTGGTAAAATTGGCGATCTGCGGAAGCACCACAAAGAAAAAGGTCCTGACCTTACCGGCCCCGTCAATCTCTGCGCTTTCCACCAGTTCCTCCGGTACGGACTGCAGGGCGCCGAGAAAGATCGTCACATACAGTCCGATATACTGCCATACCTGCGGCGCCATCACGGCATACAGCAGCGTTCTGGTGTTGGACAGCCAGTTGGTCTGGAATCTCCCCAGACCGATCGTTTCCAGTATCTTGTTGAAGACACCGATCTCACTGTTATAAAAGAGCGAAAACATCAGCGAGATCGCTACCGGGGCGATGACCACCGGCAGGAACAGGATCGTGCGGAACAACTTCGCCCCCTTTGTCTTAAGATATAGCAGATAAGCCAAAAGCAGTCCCACCGGAATCTGTATGAGCAGTGTGACCACCACCAGCTTGATGGTATTCCGGAATGTGATCCAATAGTCCGAGTTTTGAAACAGTTCCTGATAATTCCTGATACCGATAAAAACCCTCTCTGTTACGCCGTTCCATTTCGTGAGGCTGTAAAATCCCGTATTCACCAGCGGAACAAACAGGAATATGGTATATAAGATGAAGACGGGTGATAGAAATCCCACCGCCAGCAGCGTTTCTTTTCTTTTACTGCTCATATCATATCCTCCTGGTCTCTCTTTACAAAAAAGGGGCCGAAGCCCCTTTCCAAGCGAGCTCTACTCGCCTTATGATCCGTTGTTCTTGTCCAGCACCGCCTGTACCTTCTGCGCAAATTCCTCCGGTGTGATCGCTTTGATAAACAGCTCGTCCAGACTGGAATCCATCATGGTGATGGCGTCTGCGCTCGGCATGGTCGTATAGTGCACCTGGACCAGTGCCTTATCCTTTGCATACTCGATGGTCTTTCGCATGATCGGCTTCTGTTCCTCCACATTGACTTCCACTTTCTTGCAGGGAATCATACCGCTCTTCGTCAATTCCTGTGTGAGTTCATCGGAAGCCAGGAAATCACACAGCGCCAGGACCGCATCCTGTTTCGCCGGATCCTCAAAGGACTGTTTGTTGATCACGAATCCATACACCGTAAATCCGCTGATCATGGTAGAAGGATCCACCGTAGATCCGGGAAGCTGGGGAATGGGGATGATCTCACTGTTTTCCTGCATCTCATCAGAGATAAATTCAAAGTTCCAGGGATAAGTATAGGTCATTGCCGCTTTCTGATCCGTATACAGCTGCAGACTGCCTGTCCAGCCGCCGTTGGCCATGGTATCTGCCGGAAGCATACCCTGGTCGATCATATCTACGATCACTTCGGCCACCTTGACTGCATTTTCCGTATGGAAACTGCCGCCTGCTGCCAACGCCTTGATCTCATCCGCCGCTCCTTCATACTGGTTATACAGTTCACTGAAGAAGAATTCGGAAGGCGTGCCGCCGTTGCTGCCGATCGCCAGCGGGATGATATCGTTTGCCTTAAAGACTTCGGATACCTCTACCAGATCCTCATAAGTCTTCGGATATTCCAGGCCGTACTGCTCAAATAACGCTTTGTTGGCAATGAAAATGCCCCTCGTGGACTCCAGCGGAATACCATAGGCATTGCCGTCTCCCGACACATAATACTCAAATGCTCCGTCCTCGAATTGTTCTTTGCTCACCTTGGAACTGACCGCAAAGTAATCGTCAACATTCAACAGCAGTCCGGCATCCACCATATCCTTCATCATGCCGCCGCCCCAATAGGTAAACACGTCCGGCAGATCACCCGAAGCCGTCTGCGTCTTGATCTTGGTCTTATAATCTTCGGTACTGTAGGTCTGCAGTGTGATATCCAGTGTATCCTTATGCTCTTCCTGAAACTGCTCAAACAGAGGATAGAAGTAATCGTATTTCGCATCTCCCTCTCCCCAGTTGGTGGCCAGCACGACAGAAACCTTCTCACCGGACACTCCTGCACTATCTGCCTTTGACGCTTCGTCCGTCTGCTCCTGCTGCGCGTCATTCTCCGTCGCTTCCGTCTGCGCTGCGTCGGGCTGTGCCGCATTCTGCGTCTCTGCCCCCGCATCGCCGCATCCGCTTAGGCCCGCTGCCAGTACTGCCGCCATACATAACGCTGTCCATTTTCCAGTATTCTTTTTCATATACCCCACACCTTTCTTTGTTTTATAATGAATGCGTGCACGTTCATTTGTTATGATCTTATTGTACCGGAATCTGCTTTTTTTGAAATATCAATATTTTCTCCAAAATGTTATAAATTCTTACGAAAGGTCAGGAAGTGCTCCCGTACGGGTGATAGATACTCGTTTCGAAGTCATCGACAAGTGGTGTAAGGGAAATATAGAAAAAAATAGACTTAGATATTTTAACCCGGATCTGTTATGCACTGTTTACCGTTTTTGAAAAAATATTGAATGATGAAAAAACATTTGAACGAGAAGTATCGCCTTTATTACAGATTAAGAATGCTTATCCCAAAATAGTTATAGCACGTACCCGTCACGAAAAATACCAATATGAAGGTATCCAGATTGTCGATGCTGCAGATTGGCTGTTGAATGCTATCCAAATATAAGACAATTTCCATAATAGAAACTATAAAAGTATTCACCAGAGCATCAAAAAAGGGGCTGCCACCAGCCCCTTATCCGATAGGAAACAAATCTACAGTACCTACAACACCACCTGTCCCGCCAGTTCTGCCTGCGAATCTCCTCCCACATATACTTTAAGGATGCCTTCGCCGGGCGTCTCTTTCATCTCCCAGTCATAATAGCGTAACCCTGCATAAGGGATCACGAACGTCACTGTCTTCGTTTCCCCGGTCTTTAAGCTGATCTTCGCGAAATCTTTCAGCTGCCGCACGGGACGCACCCGTCTGCCGGTCATCTGCTGTACATAGCACTGCACGATCTCGTCGCCGTCCCGCCCGCCGGTGTTGGTCACCGCCACGGACACATGGATGCCGTCCTCCTTCTTCTCGACTTTCTGACCGGTGTAGGCGTAAGTCGTGTAAGACAGGCCGTATCCAAAAGGATAAAGCGGCTCTAAGGGTGCATCCAGATACTTGGAGGTAAACTTGGACTTACCGCCCGGACGGCCGGTGTTGATATGGGCATAGTACATCGGACACTGGCCGGTCACTGCCGGGAATGTGGTGGTCAGCTTCCCCGAAGGATTCACGTCTCCGCAGAGGATATCCAGGATGGCCGGTCCGGCCTCCACGCCGGGATGCCACGCTTCCACGACAGCCGCCGCCAGTTCATGCAGTTCCGGTATCGCTAACGGCCGGCCGTTAAAGAGGACCACGATCACCGGTTTGCCGGTATCCGCCAATTGCCGGATGAGCCTCATCTGTTCCTCACTCACCGTAATGTCCGCCCGGCTTGCCGCCTCGCCGCTCTCTTCCTTCGTCTCTCCCACCGCCGCGATCAGGACGTCCGCGCCTTCCGCTGCCGCCTGCAGCACCGCCTCATCCGCATCCGGTCCGCAGTACTGCCAGTCAAGTCCCCGTGCCGCACAGGCCTCCGCCATACTGACGCAGTCCTTCTCTTTCGCGCCGATAGCCCAGGAGCCGGTCATCTGTCCCTTGTCCGCCGCCAGCGCACCGAACAGCGCCGCCTTCGTCTCCGGCTTAAGGGGCAGCACACGATCCTTATTTTTCAAAAGCACGATCGACTTTACCGCCGCCTCTCTGGCGATCGTCCGGTATTCCGGCCGCAGCAATGTCTCCTGCTCTCGCTTTTGGGTCGTCCGATAGGGGTGGTCAAACAGCCCCAGTTCAAACTTGATCCGCAGTACATCCCCGGCCGCCTCATCCAGCACGCTTTCCGGTACCTCGCCGCTCTCCACCAGTTCCTTCAGGCATTCTATGTAAGTATTGGAGGCCATATCCATGTCCATACCGGCCAGAATCGCCTGTCTGGCAGCATCCTTCCTGTCCGCCGCGATCCCATGGATGACGCACTCCGCGATGGCATTGGAATCACTGATCACCAGGCCGTTGAAGCCCCAGCGCTCCCGTAGGATATCCCGCAGAAGCCAGCTGTTGACGCTGCAGGGAACGCCGTTGATATCGTTAAAGGCCGGCATGACAGCCCTTGCTCCCGCATCCACACAGGCTTGATAGGAAGGCATATATTCTTCCCACAGCCGCTGCGGGGACATGTCCACACGGTTGTAGTCCCGTCCGGCCTCGCCTGCTCCGTAAGCCGCAAAGTGCTTCACACACGCCGCCATGGCATTTTCCTTCGACAGGTCATCCCCCTGGAATCCCCGCACCTTGGCCGCACCGTAAGCGCTGTTTAGAAGCACATCCTCGCCCGCGCCTTCGCTGATCCGGCCCCAGCGGGCGTCCTTCGCCACATCCACCATGGGTGCAAAGGTCATATGTACTCCCGCAGCCGTAGCTTCTTCCGCCGCCACCCGGCCGGTCTTCTCCCACAATTCCGGCTCCCAGGCGCAGCTTTCCGCTAGCGGAATCGGCGTCACCGTGCGGAAGCCATGGATCACGTCATAACCGAACAACAGCGGGATCCCCAGTCTTGTCTCCTCCACCGCGATTCTCTGCAGCCTGTCGGCCGTGCCCGCATCCCCGACGCCGTTGTAGGAACTGATCCTGCCGGCGCGCAGATCCTCCTCATGAAAATCCTGCTCGGCCGTGCTCATCAGCCGCCCGAATTCCTCCTGGGAAATGCGGCCGTCAAACATCATATTCAATAGTTCGTCAAAGCTGACGTCGAAAGCGCCCACCAACGACGGACCGCATTGCTGCAGCTGTCCGATCTTTTCCTCGATCGTCATCTTGGAAAGCAATTCCTGTATTCTGGATTCGTAATCTTTTTTCATTCTGAACAATAACCTCCGTTTACAAAATAATCGTCTGCGCTCTCAGGCCCTCGCCTGTCACCGTCACACAAATCTTTCCTCTGTTCTCAATCTCCTTCTCCAGTTTCAGGATCGCCAGTGCATGTCCTTCCCCGGCCGTGGTATCCGGCAGTTCGTAGCCTTTATGGTGCAAAGCCTTAACGCCGCCGAAGGCCAGCAGCTTCGCATCCCCTTCTATCCTAATGGAAAGCGGCGTCTGCGCATCTGCCCTAAGAAGCCCGTTTTCGTCCACCACATCGATATTGACGAAGGCCAGCGTGTCGTATTTCTCCGCTGTCAGAACCGTAGTCTCCGGTTTCCCTGCCGTCCGCAGGGTCGTCCTGCCGATCTCCTTCCCGTTCTCGTAGGCCACCGCCGTCAGTTCTCCCGGCTCGTAGACCGTGTTGAACTGCGTCTCATAGCGGGTCTGCCTGCCGCAGGGCTGTACGCCCAGGGATCTGCCGTTCACCAGAAGTTCCACGCTGTCGCCGCCGCCGTATACCTGGATCATAATGGGCCTGCCCTCCTGTCCCTCATAGGAATAGCAGAAGGTACAGTCCGTAAAGCACCAGGGACCGAAGTTACGCGGGATGCCATAACTGCCCGGATCCTGCACGGCGATACAGGGCTGTTTCGTCAGACCGTATACGATCTCCCTGTAGAAAGAAACCGGCCGGCGGTTTCCGGTTACGGAAATGTCTCCGCCCACATTCATCAGATCCGGACAGACCGGGCTTACCTCGCCCAGATAATCCCAACCCGTCCAGGTAAAGTCTCCCACTGCCGCCGGACAGCGGGTGATCGCGTCCCAGTTCTCCGCGATCTGCTTCGGATAGGTTTCCGTCCCCACCATCACGCGGTCCGCATACTCCGCCGCATCCATCAGATAGCGGGACGTCATATAATTATAGCCGATGATATCCATGGTCGTTTCCAGCTTCTCCAGAATGCCGCCGATGATCGGATGGGATACGATACCTGGCATATTCGTCTCCATGGCCATCATAAAGACATTCACGTCACCCTTGCCGGTGTCGGCCTTCCCCTCCGTGATATCGTCCACGATCTTCGCCAGCCCGTCTCCCGCCGCAAAAGCGCCGTTGATGCCGTTGGTGGTAAAGCGGGTCGGGTCGAGTGCATGGAATTTGTCGCCCAGCATCCGGCTCGTCTCGAATCCCTTTTCCGTACAGATCTCGAAGATCTCGTTACCGGTGGAGTACAGGATCACGCTGGGATGGTTGTAATCCGCCGCCACCATATGTTCGATATCGCTCTCCCAGCTCCTCGTAAAATCAATGGCATAGTCGTAGCTGACCTTGCTCTTGTTCCACACGTCCACCAGTTCGTCCATCACGTAGACACCGAGCTGATCGCAGGCCCTGAGAAGCGCCTGGGAGGCAGGATTGTGGGCCGAACGCACCGCGTTGAAGCCGGCCTCCTTCAGCCGTCTCACCCGACGGTACTCATAGTCGTCATAAGTAGCCGCCCCCAGGATCCCCTGATCGTGATGGATGCAGGCGCCCCGCAGCTTCACCGTCCTGCCGTTTACACGCAGGCCGTGACGGCTGTCCACGGTAAGTTTGCGGATACCGGAAGTGACCGTAACACTGTCCAGAATCTTCTCTTCTTCGGAGATCGTCACTGTGACCGTATAGAGAGAAGGTGTAAATTCATCCCACAGCTTCGCCCGATCGATATAAATATTCTTGCGCAGTTCCACGACGGAGCGGCTGTTGATGCGCACCGGGTAAGTGTTGCGCACCGCCGCGCTGCCTTCTCCCATGGCAGCGACGGTTGCACACGCTGTCTGTCTGTCACCCGCTTTCGTTCTGTCTGCTGCCGTTTCCACTGTCCCTGTATCCGCCTCCCGGATCTCCACCGTCACCTGCAGAGTCCTCGCAATCAGACTGTCATTGTGTATTTTCGCCAGGACACCGGTAAGCGCACCGTCCTCGTCAACCTCCAGGGTGGCAAACCGCAGGTCTGCTGGCTTCACATAAACATCCCCGCCGTGAATCAGCCATACATCCTTGTAGATCCCTGCCCCGCTGTACCAGCGGCTGCTCCTGGTGCCGCATTTGACGGTGACCAACACCTCATTTTCCTCACCGTAACGCAGATAATCTCCCGCTTCCACCGTAAAATCCGTATAGCCATAGGCGCTGCCGCCCACCTTCGACTGATTTACGAACACGCTAGCGTTCCGATAGATCCCCTCAAACTGCAGCAGCACATGGCCGCCCCGGTATTTTTCCGGCACGAAAAATTTCTTGTAATATTTATACTCCCCCGCATCGATGCTTCCCGTATAGCCGCCGTTTACGGCTCCCTGTCTCTGCTCCTCATGGAACATAGCGTCGTAAGGCAGATCAACGTCTATCGCATCCTCCGGCACATGAAATACCAGTTCAAAGGGATCTGAATCTTTCCACACCTTCCAGTTTTCGTTAAAATTGATTCGTTCCATATCCGTACCTCTCCGTTTTCGTCCGCCCGGCTTTTCCCACAGGGCAACTGTTTCCTGACATACTATCCTATCATTAACGACATTAGAAATTTCGTTTACCATCATTTTAATACAGACTATCGAAGATTGGTACGACACAATTTATCTTCTATCCGATATTATTTATGATTTCAAGAAGTATCCCCGGGAGTGTGCCTTATATTTCTATATTTGTATCTTGCAAAGATAAAGAATATCATATATAATAACCTCACACGAAATAACAGTTTTCTAAGGGTATCTTAATAATATTCCATCCGGAATAACAGCTGTATTTTCTGATACAGGCTGTACCATCCACAGAAACGCAAACCGGCAGGCAGAAAAGTACCAGTGCAGACTCCTATCTACTCTTCATCTTTTTATCCGTCTCTTAAGCTTCTCTGCTGTCATAATCCAAATTAAAAGGAGAAATCACATGACAAAAAAACAACAGATTTCAAACAGCAAACCACACGACAGCAGCAGTAAGATTATTTTCGGAAATGCCGAACTATGTTCTCAATTTTTAAGAAATTACATGGACATACCCATCCTTAAGAATATCAGGCCCGAGGATATCGAAGATGTGACCGATAGGTACATACCAATGTTTACGGAAGAAAGGAATTCCGACACCGTAAAACGCATAAAAATATCAGAAAAGAATATACTCTTTTTCGTGTCTCTTATTGAACATAAGACGAAAGTAGATTATAATGTGAGTATGCAGCTGCTTCGTTATATGGTTTATATCTGGGAAGACTACGAACACGAAATGGAACGGCAAAAGAAAGGAATCAGCAGAACCAAAGGATTCAAATATCCTCCGATCCTGCCGATCGTATATTATGAGGGAACCGGAAAATGGACTGCATCCCGGAATATCCAGGACAGAATCCTGTTTCACGAAGCTTTTGAACCTTTTACCCCTCAATTTTTCTACAAACTGATTCAGTTAAATGCTTACAGCATCGATCAGCTTGTCAGAAAAAACGATGAACTTTCCCTTCTTATGCTGATCAACCGGCTACAAAGTACAAAAGCATTCCGCGAATTAAACCTACCGGAAAACTATCTTAAAAACCTGTCGGAACATTCCACTGATGAATTACTGGATATCATTGCAAAAGTAACCGCATCCATGTTAAGACACTTAAATCTGCCGGAAGATGAAGTGTCTGAATTCACCGGACGGGTAAAGGAGCGCAAAATGGCAGAATTGTTTGAAAATTTCAAAGATATCGATTTGCCCGCCGCCCGAAAAAAGGCACGTGAGCAGGGATGGAAAGAAGGCCGCAGCGCCGGGTACGCCGCGGGACACAGCGAAGGGCAAAACGCCGGTCTTGCTGAGGGTCTTGCTGAGGGTCTTGCCAAAGGGCTTGCAGAAGGTCACGCGAAAGGGCTTGCGGAAGGTCACGCGGAAGGGCTTGCCGAGGGCGAAGCGCGTCTCGCCAAATTAACCCATATTCTGATGCAATCCAATCACATGGATGATCTGGCAGAGGCTCTCGCCAATCCTATATACAGGAATACCTTATATCGACAATACGGTATCCTCTGATCGCAGATATTGCCCCTTCAGCGCAGTCAGCCGTTTATCAGCTATGGATGACTGCATTATGCCATGGGTATCTAAATCATAAGGGAGTGAATCACTCCCTCTTACTTGATTGCTGACATACCGGAAACTATTTAAATGTTATCATTCAGTTTAGCATATACATAGGTATCTTTCCAAATTGGTTTTTCGGTTTCATCTTTCCAGAAATACACATTTTTTCTAAAATGGGCTTCGCGTTGAAATCCTAACGCTTCAAGTAATTTCCACGAACTTTCATTATCGGGGTCACACTCTGCATAGATCCTATGTACGCCATTGTAAAATGCCTGTTCGATTAACGCTTTGCAACTTTCGGCAGCATAACCATATCCCCAATATTTTTGATTAAATACATACCCTATTTCCAGTGCTTCAAAGTCGCGTTTACCCATATATACATTTCCGATCATTTTATGGGAATTTTTCAATTCAACAGCAATCATTTCCTCTGTACCAATGCGCCATTCAAGATTTTTTTCTGTTTCGTCAAAGGTTTGCGGTTTATATGGTTCGTACCTTACAACCTCCTGATCAGATAAATATTCAAATAAATCCTGAACATCTTCTTTTTTGTATCTTCTTAAAATCAGCCTTTCCGTTTCAGCTATAAATATTTCGTTCTCCATGTTACACGCTCCATAAACTAATACTCTTTGACTTGTTTCATTTCTGCGAACTTATCAATAACCTTGTCTACCCGGACATGAATGAAACTATCGGCAATCTCCACAAACACATTCAAAGCGAAATCTACCATGTAAGTTTCCTCCAATTAACGATTTACTGCTTTACATTCTACCATACAACCCTATTTTTTGCATCAATATAAAATTTATCTTCGGTTATACTTTAAAAAATATATATTACAAGAGAGCCGATAACCTGCATCCACGTGCACCTTATCGGCTCTCCTATTCCTGTCCGTTATTCGTTTGTCCTTCTTCACCCATCAGCCTATTTCCTCAGCATCTGATAAGCGTAAACTGCATTCGTGTTGCCTGACAGTGCAAGCATACCGCACGCGATCTCTGCGCCGAACTCCTCAAAATAAGCGCGGATACTATCTGCGATCCTTTCCTTCAAGGATACTCTCTTCATGCCTTCTGTGTAATTTCTTCCTTTTAATGCTACTGTTGTCATATCTGTAAATCTCCTTTCATTCCCGCTGCTCTGCCGCCCGGCGCTGTATGCAGTTTCTTATCTGTTTCCTCTCTGCTTCCCGTTCACGGGCGTCCACCTTCTGTTCTGTCTTTCTTAAGCTATCATTGGCTTTGGCAACGTTTTTTTTGCTTTACATGTTGTATCATACAGTGAAAATCCGAGGAATGATAGGTTTGATTTTGACTCTTTTTAAGTCGATATTGACTTCCGAAGATGGTTTTTGCTATAGTAAATTTAATAGAGTGAAGAAGGAAACTTTACGCAAGGAGATCCCCTTTATGGAAACAACTTCCCAGCACGAAATCATCCCTAACATCCAATACACCGGCATCACGATCGCCTACGAGACCACACCCGGCGGTTACTTCCCGCTGCACTGGCATGAGGAACTGGAGATCCTGTATCCGCTGAACGGCATCGCGGATATCATCATAGAAGGGAAAAAATTCAGTCTTGTAAAGAAACATATGCTGGTGATCGAATCCCGCAAGGTCCACAGCACTTATACCTACGACGATCTGTCCATGTTCGTCTGCATTCATATATCCAGAAAACATATGCGGCAGTATTTTCCGGAAATAGACGCTTATCAGATCCGCTGTACACCGGAAGATGCTTCCGAAGAACAGTTTCCGATCTATCGGTCTACCTGCGAGCTGTTGGAAGCGCTAACCCGCTTATATATGGAAGAACCGCTTACCTATCGAATGGAAGCAAACGGCCTGGTGCTGCAGATCCTGTCCCGCCTGATTCGTTTCTTCTCCGTCAGGCGCCCGCTGCCGGAGCCCGCCGAAGACACGCTTGCCATGGAACGCGTCCGGGATGTAATCACCTATGTGGAAAGTCATTTCAGGGAGCCTGTCGCATTGGACGATGTGGCCGGCCTGTTGGGGCTCGGTAAGGAATATTTCTGCCGCTTTTTCCGGAAAAATATGGGGATGACCTTCTTGAACTACTTAAGCGAGGTACGGCTTGCCCATACCTACGAAGACCTGTTAAATACGAATGCCCCCATTTCCGAAGTCATGGAGGCAAACGGTTTTACGAACCAGAAATTATTTAATGCTTCTTTTAAGGAATTGTACGGATGCACGCCGTCCGCAGTACGACGGGAGCGGCCTGCATCAACCCGGTATCTCCACGATACAGACCAGCATAAATCCGTGCAGAGCCAGGGAACGGGCCAAGAGACGGATGATTGCAAAGAATAAAGTAATAAAAATCTTTGCTACCACGCAAATACTTTCCTGCCTTCTTCCTGTTCCATCGTGTAATACACCTTATCCTGCACCGGGCATCCGCCCTTTTCTGTCATCAGGATCAGCACCCAGTCCTTCTCTTCGCCCTCCGTGGGCGCCGCCACGGACACGCTGCCGTCCGTCACGGAAATTTCCTGTGCGGACTCTGTCGGCTGATTCTTCCGGTCATAGAACTTACCGTTGGAAGGATTCCACCACTAGCCGTACAGACAGTCTCCCTGCAGGGCAAGCGGTACCGGAAGCTTCTCGAACGCAAACGCCGCGCTGCCGCCGCTTGGCAGGTAGGCGCACAGGAATCTGCCTTCCGCGTTCTCGCTGACCGCCACATGGCGGTTCATCTCCTCACTGCCGTCCTGCCCGGCCACCGCATCGGATGCCGGCAGGCAGGTCATCAACTGCAGGTCTTCCAGAATCTCCCGCAGATATTTCATCTGCATGGAACCTTCCGACTGCAGCGCCTCATACCAGGAGCATTTGGTCATGATATTTCTCTCTTTTTCCCCGATCGAGCACCAGACTGACGCATGACCATAAGTGTGCCCGAAGGAACCGGACAGCAGACTCCAGTATGCCCGCCTGCGCACCATCCAGGTGCCGTGATAAGACTCGTCTACGGGCGGGAAAGTGGTGATCATCATCTCATAAGCAGGTTCCCCGTCCCATACCGGGCGTACATGAGGATTCGCATACTCCTTCGCCACGATCTCATAGTTCTTCGGCAACAATCCATGTCCGGACTGTAACATCACAAACCGGATCCAGGCCTCTTCTTCCCCGTCCCAATAAGACAGGGTAGAGCACTCGCCGGTCTGCGCCTCATGGCAGGCGTGATAGGTGAGCAGCAGTTCCTCCCAGGCCGGATCCTTCTCGTTGTATTTCAGGTCTTTATCAAGCAGCCCTTTCGCCAGTCCCTCAGCCATCCGCCGCCAGACATTCTTATAATCCACGCCCTTGTGAATGGGCTGGCGGTCGCCGCCGAGACACCACAGGATATGATTTCTGTCCCGGTATCTTTTGCCGATCCATTCGCCGTAACCGTAAGCGTTCTCCTCCGTCACAATCTTCGGAAATACGCCGCCTGCCCAGTCGTCCCCGACCACCAATTGGCCCCAGACCGGCAGGAGCAGCACATAGAAACCGTATTCCTCCGCCTTATCCAAAATCCAGTCCAGATAGGCAAAATATTTTTCAACCGGCCTGCTCAGATCACCGTCCGATAACGCCGCATCCCCGGCGGGCGTCCGCATCTGCACATCCCGTTCCGGATCCAGCGCCACGATCTGCAATACCGTAAAGCCCTGGCTCTTGCGCTTCTGCATCAGATACTCCACGTCATCCCATTTCATCCGCTGGGGCATGGTCCATGTGGTATCCGCCAGCCAGACAAACGGTGTGCCGTCCGCCTTTACAAAATACCGTCCGTTTTCAGAAATTCTCAATCGTTCCATCATAAATAGGTTTCTCCTTTCCTCTACGCAACCTGTTCTTACATGCCATTTTTTCCATTTTTACCTCTACGTGGATATTGCTGGCTGTGCCTGCAATATTCCTGAATGCGTAATGGAAGTTTTAACTTCCAAACTTACACCCCTCTTTTGTCCTCCCGAAAATTTTTGCTGATCCGGTTATCATTTTAACAGTTCCTACTCCAAAAATAATGCACATTGAAGTGTAATATTAACACAATCCGGTTGTGTTCCCGCATCCCATCTTTTATAATAAAATGCATAGTGTAAAGCGTAAATGTAAACCACAAAAGAAGGAGCGAACATGGCATACTATATCACTTTTGGCGAAATGCA